>JBDHVB010000011.1:0-42639 GCA_039809465.1 Myxococcota bacterium | reverse complement strand
GGGGCATGGTCATCGCGATGCTCGCGACGCCTATCGCGGACGCTCTCGATCGGCTGTGCGCCTCGCTCGGCTTCAAGTTGGCGCAGGGCTTATATCTACCGCTTTCGCGGATACCGTCACGATGCTCGCAACACTGAGACCCCTCCCTCTCCGAATCCTCGTTTGAATCTCCCAGCTGGGTGAGTGCCTGGACTCGGCCCGCAGCTATCAGTAGACACTTGAGAGCGGGCTACTGGCGCCCTTCGTGAGATAAAATGCGCGTTACGGTCATCGGCTCGGGATACGTAGGCCTCGTCACCGGCACCTGCCTCGCCGACATGGGGAACCACGTCGTCTGCCAAGACATCGACCCGGCCAAGATCGACAAGCTCGAGGTCGGTGAGATCCCCATTTACGAGCCCGGGCTCTCCGAGCTGGTCACTCAGAACGTCAAAGGCCAGCGCCTCACCTTCACCACCGATCTCGCGGCCGCGCTGCGCGACACCGAGGTCGTCTTCATCGCCGTGGGGACGCCGCCCGCCGAGGACGGCAGCGCCGATCTCAAGCACGTGCTCGGCTGCGCCCGGGAGATCGCGAGGCTCCTCCCGGCGAAGACGCTCATCGCCGTGAAGAGCACCGTGCCCATCGGCACGTGCGACAAGGTGCGTGACGCGGTGAACGACATTCTGCGGGAGCGCGGTGTTGGCTTCACCTGCGAGGTCGTCTCGAACCCCGAGTTCTTGAAGGAGGGGTCCGCTATCGAGGACTTCATGCGGCCGGACCGCATCGTCGTCGGCGCCTCCTCCGAGGAAGGCGCGGGCGTCATGCGCAAGCTCTATGCGCCGTTCGTGCGCAACAAGCACCCGCTCATCATCATGGATGTCCGCTCGAGCGAGATGACCAAGTACGCCTCGAACGTCATGCTGGCGGCGCGCATCTCGATGATGAACGAGCTCGCGGCCATCTGCGAGCGGGTCGGCGCCGACATCATGAGCGTGCGCGACGGCGTCGGCAGCGACAAGCGGCTCGGCATGAGCTTCCTCTACGCGGGTGTCGGCTACGGCGGATCGTGCTTCCCCAAGGACGTGCAGGCGCTGTCGCGCATCGCCCGTGACGTGGGTGTCGAGCCCGAAGTGCTCGACGCCACCGAGCGCGTCAACGCCCGCCAGAAGCTCCTGGTCGCCGAGCGCATCATTGCTCACTTTGGCGGACAGCTCGCCGGCAAGCGCATCGCGCTCTGGGGGCTCGCCTTCAAGCCGAAGACCGATGACATGCGCGAGGCGCCGTCGCTCGTCATCATCGACAAGCTCACGCAAGCGGGCGCCTCCATCATCGCGTACGATCCCGAGGCGATGCCCAACGCACGGAAGCTCCTCGCCGGCAACGCGCGCGTCACCTTCGCGCCCGACGCCTACACCGCCATCGAGGGCGCCGACGCGCTTTGTCTCGTCACCGAGTGGGGCGTCTTCCGCACGCCGGACTTCGAGCGCATGCGCAAAGCCCTGCGCACGCCGCTCATCGTCGACGGCCGCAATCAGTACGAGCCGCAGGAGATGCAGCGCCTGGGCTTCACTTACGTGGGCGTTGGAAGGGCGATGCCATGAGTCGCGTGCTGGTGACGGGAGGCGCGGGCTTCATCGGCTCGCATCTGTGCGAGCGCCTCTTGAACGACGGTCACGAGGTCATCTGCCTCGACAACTTCTTGACCGGCCGCAAGGCCAACCTCGAAGCCATCGTCCGCCACCCGCGCTTCGAGCTGGTGCGCCACGACGTCGTCGAGCCGGTGCTCGTCGAGGTCGACGAGATCTACAACCTCGCCTGCCCCGCATCGCCTCGGCACTACCAGGCCAACTCGGTGAAGACCGTGAAGACCAACGTGCTGGGCGCGCTCCACGTGCTGGGCGCCGCCAAGCGCCTGAAGGCCAAGGTGCTGCAGGCCTCGACCAGCGAAGTGTACGGCGATCCGCTCGTGCATCCGCAGCCCGAGTCCTACTGGGGCCACGTGAATCCCATCGGTACGCGCGCCTGCTACGACGAAGGCAAGCGCGTCGCCGAGACGCTGTTCTTCGATTATCGCCGCCAGCACGGCTTGCAGATCCGCGTCGCGCGCATCTTCAACACCTACGGCCCGCGCATGCTCGAGAACGACGGCCGCGTGGTCTCGAACTTCGTGGTGCAGGCGCTGCGCGGCGAGCCCATCACCATCTACGGTGACGGCACCCAGACACGCTCGTTCTGCTACGTGGACGACCTCGTCGAGGGGCTCGTGCGTCTGATGGCGAGCGACTTCAACGAGCCGGTGAACCTCGGCAACCCCAGCGAGTTCACGATAGCGGACCTCGCCAAGAAGGTCATCGCCGCGACCGGCAGCACGTCACGCATCGCCACGCATCCACTCCCGGCCGACGATCCACGTCAACGCAAGCCGGACATCAGCCGCGCCAAGGACGTGCTCGGCTGGCAACCCACGGTGGCGCTCGAGCAGGGCCTCGAAAAGACCATCGCCTACTTCAGAAAGGCGATCGCCCAGTGACCAAGAAGCGCGCCCTCATCACCGGCATCACGGGGCAAGACGGCAGCTATCTCGCCGAGCTCTTGCTCGCGAAGGGCTACGACGTCTTCGGCATGATCCGAAGAGCCTCGACCTTCAACACCTCGCGCATCGACCACATCTACGCCGACCCGCACGAGAAGCCACCGCTGCGCCTGGTGTACGGCGACCTCTCCGATGCCTCGAGCTTGAACCAGGTGCTCCGCGAAGCGCGGCCCGACGAGATCTACAACCTGGGCGCGCAGTCGCACGTGCGCGTGTCGTTCGACATCCCCGAGTACACCGGCGACGTCACCGGCATCGGCACCTTGCGCATGCTCGAAGCCATCCGCGAGACCGGCAGCAAGGCGCGCTTCTACCAGGCGTCGTCCTCAGAGCTCTACGGCGCCGTGCGTGAGGTCCCGCAAAAAGAAACCACGCCGTTCAACCCGCGCAGCCCGTACGCCGCCGCTAAAGCGTACGCCTTCTACATCGTCGCCAACTACCGCGACGCCTACGGCATGTTCGCGACCAACGGCATCCTCTTCAATCACGAGAGCGAGCGCCGCGGCGAGACCTTCGTGTCCCGCAAGATCACGCGCGCCGTCGCGCACATCAAGCACGGCCTCCAGGACAAGCTCTACCTGGGCAACCTCGACGCCAAGCGCGACTGGGGCTACGCGCCCGACTACGTGCGCGCCATGTGGCTCATGCTCCAGGCCGACAAGCCCGACGACTACGTGATCGCCACCGGCGAGATGCACACCGTCCGCGAGATGGTGGAGCTGGCCTTTGGACTTGCGGGCCTCGATTGGCAGAAGCACGTCGCCATCGATCCCAAGTATTTCCGGCCTACCGAGGTTGAGCAGCTTCTCGGTGACGCGTCCAAGGCGCGCTCCGAGCTAGGGTGGAAACCAGAGGTCGGCTTCGAGGAGCTGGTGCGCCGCATGGTGACGCACGACATCGAGCTGGTGCGCCGCAAGGTGGAGGGGCATCGCGAGCGGGCACAGGAGCTGCGCAGCGACTGAACACCACGCCAAACGCCGCGGCAGGGTGTCAGCCGGCCAGCCAGCACCGGCCGTTTCTTTTGCGGATCTCGCGTGGCCTGTTAGCTTTTTCGGGCCCAAGTACCGGGGGATGTCGATGTCGATTCTCATGCGCTGCGCGCCACTTGCCGTCTTTGGATGCGCTGTCGCGCTCCTGCCCGCCTGCGGTTCGGACTGCGGTGAAGGGACTATTCGCCAAGGCGACGAATGCGTCGCGGCCAACTATCAGTGCGGCGCGGGTACTGTCCTCTCTGGCGGACAATGCGTCGCTGTCGTCGACGCGTGCGGTGACGGCACCTCGCTCGATGGCACGACTTGCCAGCTCGATGACGCCGCCGCGCAATGCGGAGACGGTACGCAGTTCGACGTCATGGCGCGGCGCTGCGTGAGCACCGTTGCCACTTCATGTGGTGTGAACACCATCGAAGTCGACGGCGTGTGCGTGCTCGCGGCCCGCCTGCAGATCATCCACGCCATCTCAGCGGCGAACGCCAGCGTCGTCGACCTCTACCTCGACGGCGTGCTCCTCGCGAACGACATTGGCTTCCGCAGCGCCAAGCGCTTCGTCGCCGTGCCCGCTGGAGCGCACAGCATCGGTATCGCGCTGCCTGACAGCGGTGATACCGTGGGTGACCCGATCCCGGAGACTGGAGCGGTCGAGCTCGCCGTCGCCGTGGGGCCAGTCAGCGACACGGTCGCGGTGCTCACCGGCACCAGCACCGCCACCTTCGCCGCCGTGACGCGCCAGCTGCCGCGTGAGATCGGCGCCACGAATCTCGCCTTCACGTTCGTGCACGCCTCGCCCGACGCGCCATCACCGATCGACCTCGAGCACGAGGGTCCGGACCACGCGAGCGAAGCCGACGATCTGATCCTCGCCGACGACATCGCCTATCAGGCGTCCTCGTCGGTCGTGGTCATGCCAGCGTCGCGCTTCGTCTTCGGCCTCGCCGATGGCGCGGGTACCGACATCGTCCGCTATCGCGCCTCGTGGGAGAACCTCGGCGGCAAGGTGCTCACCCTCGTGGCGAGCGGCTACGTCAATCCACAGGACGGCGAGCCCGGCCTTACGCTCGTGAGCTTCCCGGCCGAAGGCGGCGTTGGTACCTCACTGCCGCTGTTCGATTGAGCGTTGCTCGAGGAACCAGCGCACGGTGCGGCGCAGACCTTCCTCGAGGCCGATCTTGGCGGTGAAGCCGAGCGCGGTGAGACGTGAGACGTCCATCAGCTTGCGCGGCGTCCCGTCGGGCTTGGAGGCGTCCCAGATCACCTGACCGTCATAGCCGACGATGCCGGCGATGAGGCTAGCGAGCTCCTTGATGGTGACGTCGACGCCGGTGCCGACGTTGAGCGGACCAGGCCCCGAGAAGTGCTGCAACAAGTGGACGCAGGCCTCGGCCATGTCGTCCACATAGAGAAACTCGCGCATCGGCTTGCCGCTGCCCCAGAGGGTGACCGGGCCGCCGTTCTCCTTGGCCTCGACGAGCTTGCGGATCATCGCCGGCACGACGTGCGAGCTCATGAGATCGAAGTTGTCGCCCGGGCCATAGAGGTTGGTGGGCATGGCGCTGATGAAGTCGCAGCCGTACTGTGCGCGATAGTGGTCACACATCTCGATGGCCGCGATCTTGGCGACGGCGTAGGCGCGGTTCGTCTCTTCTAGCGGACCAGTGAGGAGGTACTCCTCGCGTAGCGGCTGCGGCGCGAGCTTCGGATAGATGCAGCTGCTGCCCAGGTTGAGCAGCTTCTTCACGCCGTTCTCGTAGGAGGCGTGGATGACGTGCGTCGCGATGGTCAGGTTCTCGTAGATGAAGGTCGCGGGCGCCGAGGCGTTGGCGTGGATGCCGCCGACCTTGGCCGCGGCGAGCACCACGTAGTCGGGCTTCTCCGTGGCGATGAAGCGGTGCACCGCGATCTGGTCGAGGAGATCGAGCTCACCGCGCGTCTTGAGCAGCAGCTCCTTGTAGCCCTTGGCCTCCAAGGCGCGGACCACGGCGCTGCCCACGAGGCCGCGGTGGCCAGCGACGTAAATGCGCGCGGCTGTATCCATGCGCAGGGTCTCTAATGCTCCACGACCTCTCCCGCAAGCCAGCGAAGGCTTTGACAGCTCAGGGGGCCTGCTACAGACTTGGCACCATGCGAGCAGTGATTCTCTGCGGGGGCCAGGGCACGCGGATCCGCGACGTCAGCGAGAGCATCCCGAAGCCCATGTTGCCGATCGGCGGACGGCCCATCGTTTGGCACATCATGAAGAGCTACGCCTCGCATGGCTTCGACGACTTCGTGCTGGCGCTGGGCTACAAGGGCTGGCTCATCAAAGAGTTCTTCCTGAACTACCGCACCATGATGACCGACGTGACTGTGCGCTTGGGCAGCCCCGACGAAGTGGTGACGCACAACGCGCACGGTGAGAGCGACTGGACCGTGACGCTCGCCGACACCGGTGAAGAGACGATGACCGGTGGCCGCGTCGCCGCCATCCGCCGCTACGTCGAGAATGACGATCTCTTCATGCTCACCTACGGCGACGGGGTCTCCGACGTGAACATCAAGGAGCTCGTCGCCTTCCACCGCGCCCACGGCAAGATCGCGACGGTCACCGCGGTGCGTCCGCCGGGGCGCTTTGGCGAGATGACGATGAGCGGCGGGCAGGTGACCGAGTTCAACGAGAAGCCGCAAGCGACCTCGGGCTTCATCAACGGTGGCTTCTTCGTGATCGACGCGAAGCGCATCTGGCCGTACATCGCCGGGCCGCGCGTCGTCTTCGAGCAAGAGCCACTCAAGCAGCTGGCGCGTGAAGGTGAGCTCGTGGCCTTCGAGCATCGCGGCTTCTGGCAGCCGATGGACACCTACCGCGAGTACACGCTGCTCAACGATCTCTGGACGCGCCAAGCGGCGCCTTGGAAGTCCTGGTGAGCTTCGCCACAGCGTATCGCGGCCGTCACGTCTTGGTGACCGGCCACACTGGCTTCAAGGGCGGCTGGCTCGTTGCCTGGCTGCATCGCTTGGGCGCCAAGGTCACGGGCTACGCGCTCGCGGCCGAGCCAGGCCCGTCGCTGTTCCGCGCCATCGACGTCGCAAGCTTGTGCGAGCACATCGAAGGTGACGTGCGTGATCTCGCCGCCTTTGGCGCCGTCTACGATCGCGTACAGCCCGACTTCGTGTTTCACTTGGCCGCGCAGCCGCTGGTGCGCCTGAGCTACAGCGAGCCGCTGGCGACGCTCGCGACCAACGTCATGGGCACGGCGCACGTCCTCGATGCTGTCCGCGAGAGCGGCCGTGCGTGCAGCGTCGTCGTCGTCACCAGCGACAAGTGCTACGACAACCGCGAGTGGACCTTCGGTTACCGCGAGACCGATCCGATGGGCGGGCACGACGTCTATTCGATGTCGAAGGGCGCGTGTGAGCTGGTGGTCGACAGCTACCGCCGCAGCTTCTTCGAAGGCTCGGGCATCGCGGTTGGCAGTGGCCGCGCTGGTAACGTCATCGGTGGCGGCGACTGGGCGCGTGACCGGCTCGTCCCCGATGCCGTGCGGGCGCTGCGCCAAAAGAGCGCGGTACCGGTACGCAATCCGCGCGCGGTCCGTCCGTGGCAGCATGTGCTCGAGCCGCTGTCGGGCTACTTGATGCTCGGCGCGCGACTCGCCGCGGGCGAGCACCTGGCGCGCTCGGCCTGGAACTTCGGGCCGCGCATCGAGGAGACGCTGGCGGTTGGACCGATGATGGACCTGTTCACCAAGCTCTGGGGTGACGGCGCCCGCTGGCAGGACGCGAGCGAGGCCAATGCTCCACACGAAGCTGGGCTGCTGCGCTTGGCCATCGACAAAGCCGTGACGCAGCTCGGGTGGCTGCCGCGCTGGACCCTCGAGGAGGCCCTGGCCGCGACGGTCGCCTGGTACAAGAGAGCCGATACGGACGTCGCGACCTTGAGGGCGCTGACACTCGAGCAGATTACGGCCTATGAACGCGCCATGAGTGGTGCATATGGCTGACCTCGACTTGAACGGCTTATCGGACATCGGCGCGCAGGAGCTCGAGGAGCGCTTGCAGGCCGAGATCCAGGAGCGGGTGCGGACCATCGCCCGGCTCCGGCAGCGGCAGCAGCCCTTCACGCCCGGTAAGTCGCCCGTCCGCTATGCTGGACGCGTCTACGACGAAAAGGAAATGACCAACCTGGTGGCCAGCTCGCTCGAGTTCTGGCTCACCGCCGGCCGCTGGCACGCGAAGCTCGAGAAGAACCTGGCGCGCTGGTACGGCCTCGCGCACGCGCGCATCGTCAACAGCGGCAGCAGCGCGAACCTGGTGGCCGCGGCGGCGCTCATGAGCCCGCTTCACGGCGACGACCGCGTCCGTCCTGGCGACGAGGTGATCACCGTCGCCGCGGGATTTCCCACGACGGTCGCCCCATGGATCCAGCTCGGGGTCGTGCCGGTGTTCGTCGACGTCGAGATCCCGACCTTCAACATCGACGTGCGCTACCTCGAGGCGGCGCTCACCCCGAGGACGCGCGCCGTGATGATCGCGCATACCCTCGGCAATCCCTTCGACTTGGCGTCCGTCAAAGCGTTCTGCGACGCGCACGACCTCTGGCTGGTCGAGGACAACTGCGATGCCTCGGGCTCGCTCTATGCTGGCAGGAAGACCGGCACCTTCGGTCACTTGGCGACCCTCAGCTTCTATCCGCCGCACCACATGACGATGGGGGAGGGTGGCGCCGTCATGTGCGACGACGACACCATGGAGCGCGCGGTCGAGAGCATCCGCGACTGGGGCCGTGACTGCTATTGCGATCCGGGCGTCGACGACACCTGCGGCAAGCGCTTCGAGTGGCAGCTGGGCGAGCTGCCCATGGGCTACGACCACAAGTACATCTACAGCCACCTGGGCTACAACTTGAAGGTCACCGACATGCAGGCCGCGGTCGGCTGCGCGCAGCTCGACAAGCTCGAAGGCTTCGGCGCCGCGCGCCGCGCCAACTGGAAGTTCTTCCGTGAGTCGCTCCAGGAGCTGGCCGACTTGTTCGTGCTCCCCGAGCCGACCGCGGACTCCGACCCGAGCTGGTTCGGCTTCATGATGATGGTGCGGCCCGAGGCGCCGTTCACGCGCGACCAGGTCGTGGCGCACCTCGAGTCGCGCAAGATCCAGACGCGCATGCTCTTCGCGGGCAACCTGACGCGCCAGCCAGCCTTGACCGATCTTGTCCGTGATCGCGAACAGATGGGAGGACCTGCGCCGTACCGCGTCGCGAGCCCGCTCACCAACACTGACGCCATCATGAACCAGGGCTTTTGGTTTGGCGTCTATCCTGGTCTCACCGAGCCCATGCGGCAGTTCGTCGTCGACGAGCTGCGCTCCTTCGCGCGGCGCTCGCCGATGCTACACAGGCGCGCATGATCATCGCGGTCACCGGTGGCACGGGCTTCTTTGGACGCCGCGTGGTACAGCAGCTCGTCGAGCGCGGCGACAACGTGCGTGTGCTGACGCGCCGGCCGTCGTCCGTTCCCCACGGCGTCACCGCGGTCGATGGGGGTGTGAGCGATACGGCGTCGCTCGCGCGTTTGTGCGCTGGAGCGGATCGGCTCATTCACATGGCCTCGCTCGGCGTGCAGGCGCGTGATCGCTCGATGCCCGAGATGATCGCGACGAACGTGCGCGGGACCGTCAACGCGCTCGAGGCCGCGATCGCCGCGGGTGTCGGGGCCACGGTGATGAGCGGGACGGTGCTCGAGTATCGTGGGGGCACCGCCGAGCTGACCGAGGATGCGTCGACCGATCCCGTCGATCCGTACGGCGCCACCAAGAGCGCCGCTGGGATCCTCGCGCGTACGCTCGCGCGGGCAGCGGATCATCCACTCGTCTACTTGCGCGTCGCCTCGATGCTGGGCCCCAAGGACGATCCGGGAAAGCTCGTGCCGCAGACGTTGCGCGCGGTGCTCGCGGGCGAGCCCGTGGCGCTCACCTCAGGGACGCAGGTACGCGAGTGGCTGCACGTCGACGATGGCGCCGCCGCCGTGGTCGCGGCGCTACGCACCCCGAACAGCAGTGTCATCAACGTCGGCACCGGCGTGGGGCTCAGCGTGCGGGCGTTCCTCGAGCGTCTCTGCGACGCGGTCGGCGGGAGCCGGGCGCTCTTGCGCTTCGGCGCCAAGGAGATGCGCACGGGGGAGCCACCACGCTTGGTCATGTCCGTCGCTTCGGCCAAGCGCCTGCTGGGGTGGAGCAGCCGGCGCTCGCTCGATGACCTCGTTGCCGAGCTTGCTAGCTCCGTGAAAGGGTGAGGCGTGTCGCAAAGTTGGCTCATCACTGGCGGCTGCGGCTTTCTCGGCTCGAACCTCACCGCGGCGCTGCTCGCGGACGGCATCGATGTCACGGTCATCGACTCATTGGCTCGCACGGGCTCGGCGGAGAACCTCGCATGGCTCGAGCGCTGCGCCGCCCAACCTAGCTCCGGCAAGCTCGTCCACCACAAGGTCGACACCCGCAACCAAGCTGATATCGACGCCATCTTCGCGGCGCAGGGGAAGTCGCTGTCCGCGATCGCGCACTTAGCCGGCCAGGTCGCCATGACCACCTCGGTGGCCGAGCCGCGCTACGACTTCGAGGTCAATGTGTTGGGCGCCATCAATGTCCTCGAGGGCATCCGCAAGCACGCGTCGGGCGCCGTGGTGCTCTTCAGCAGCACCAACAAGGTCTACGGTGACCTCGAGCAGGTGCGTCACGTCGAGACCGCCAAGCGCTGGACCTGCCCGGACCATCCGCACGGCTTCGACGAGACCACGCCGCTCTCGTTCCACTCGCCTTACGGCTGCTCGAAGGGCGCGGCCGACCAGTACTTCCTCGATTACCACCGCATCTATGGCTTGAAGACAATCGTCTTCCGCCACAGCAGCATCTACGGCGGCCGCCAATACGCGACCATCGATCAAGGCTGGGTCGGTTGGTTCTGCGCACAAGCCTTGCGTCAGCAGCACGAAGCCGAGCGCGGGAAGGTCACGCCGTTCACCATCAGCGGTGACGGCAAGCAAGTGCGCGATCTGCTGTTCGCCGACGACATCGTCACCTGCTACCGCGACGCGTATGCCAAGGCGGACGCCTGCGCTGGCCGTGCCTTCAACATCGGCGGCGGTCCCAAGAACAGCGCGAGTCTCCTCGAGCTCTTCGACCTCCTCGGCGCGCAGCTCGGCGTCACGCTTGCCTTCGACCGCTTGCCCCCGCGTGCGAGTGATCAGCGTGTGTTCATCGCCGACGTGCGCTTGGCCTCGCAGGTCTACGGTTGGCGCCCGACCGTGAGCCGCGAAGAGGGCGTGAGGCGCATGCTCGCGTGGGTCGCGGAGCTGAGCCCGCGCGCATGACCGTTCTCCTGGTGAACGACACCATCGGTCGCGTCGCCGGCAGCAACCAGGCTTGCCAACGCATCAGCCGGCGCCTCACGCAGGCGGGTGAGAGTGTCGTCTGGACGGGCACGGTCGACACCAACGACGCGAGCTCGATCGCCGCGCTCGAGCGCGAGACTGGCGCGCGCATCGCGCCGCTCGGCGAGCCCGGCAGGAGTCGCTGGGCCGCGGTGTCGCGCGCCGTCGTGAGTCCCAAGCTGGTGCGTCAGCTCGAGGTGGTGGTGCGGCGTTGCAAGCCGGACTGGGCGCTGGTGTGCAACGTTCACAACGCGTTGTCGCCCGCGGTGCTCGGCGTGCTCGCGGCGCATCGCGTGCCCGTCGTGTTCTTCCCCTTCGACGACTGGCTGTGGTGCGTGCGCAAGTACAACCACGTCGAGGGCATGCGCGAGCCTTGCCGTGCCTGCGTGCGCAAGCCCTCGCGCGAGATCGTTCGACTCCGCTGTGGCGGATCGCGCGCCACCTCGCTCTGGCACTATGGCGTGCGCCGCGGTCTTGCGATGCGCCACCTCATCAAGAGCGGCGTGCAAGGCTGGATCGTGCCGACCGGCCGCTACGCCGAAGCGCTGCGCGCCTACGACATCCCCGAGACGCGCATGTTGCGCTTGCCGTTTCCCCTCGACGAGCCCGAGGGGGACGCGCCGCCGCTCGGTGAGCGCTTCATCTATTATGGCTCGACGCACCCGGCGAAGGGCTTGCGCGACGTGTTCTTGGCGCTCGACGGCCTGCGTGATTTTCCCCTCGACCTCTATCTCTCCGATGGTCTCGAGGGTGAGCTCGCCGAGCTCTTCGCGGCGGCGGGTAAGCACAACGATCTGCGCGTCGATACCACGCTGCGCTGGACGACGGGCCTGCGTGAGCGGGTGCGCGCGTCGCGTGGCGTGCTCGTGCCCTCCGCGTGGGACAGCGTCGGTGAGCAGACGCTCTTCGAGTCGATGAGCTTCGGCCGGCCAATCATCGCCAGCGACATCGAGGTGCATCGCCATTGGTTGCCCAAGCCAGAGCAAGGCGTGCTCGCGCCGCTCGGTGACCCGGCGCGCTTTCGCAACGTGCTCTTCGACGCGGTGCTCGCCTTCGAGCCGGCGCGGCCAGCGGTCGCCGCCAACATCGAGACGATCAAGAAGAGCCAAGAGCGCTGGGCCGAGCGGCTCACCGCTTTCGTGGACAGCCTCGCGTGAGACGTCGCGCCGCCACGCTCATCGTCATGTCGAGCTACGTGAGCGCCGGTATCAACGCGATCTCTGGCTTCGTCTTCGTGCCTTGGTACCTCGCGACGTTTGGCCTCGCGACCTACGGGGCGTGGCTCGCGAGCGGCAACATCCTGGCGCTCTTGGGGCTGCTCGATGGCGCGGTCAATCAAGTCGCTGGGCAGAGGCTCGCCGAGACCTACGGCGGCGGTGACCGTCAAGCCTTCGCGCGGCTCGCGGGCGCGGTGCTGGTGCTCGGCTTCGCGACGCTCGCCGTGCTCACGCTCGGGCTCGCGGGTGGCGCGACGCTCATCGTCTCGCGCTTGGACTTCGAGGGCGTCGACATGCAGGGCCTCGTCATGGCGACGTTGCTCGCGGGCATCGGCGGGGCCCTCGCCTTCTTGCAGGTCAACCTCGCGACGCTTCCCCTCGCCTGGCAGCGGCCCATGGTGCCGAGCCTCGGTGTCGTCGCCGGACAAATCGCCAGCCTGGCCGTCATCGCGGGTGGTCTGTGGAGCGGCTTTGGCGTGGTCGCGCTCGGCGCGGGGGCGCTGACGCGTGGGCTAGTCGCCACTCTCGTGACCGCTTGCGCGGTCGTCTACGATTGGCGCGCGCTTGGGTTGCCGCGGCCGACGCTTGCGCGCGGCGACGTTGGCGCGGTGCTGCGCAGCTCGCTGCCGATGACGGGCGCGCGCTTCGTCTCGGTGTTGCTCAATCACTCGGAGTCGGCGCTGGTGGCGCTCTTGCTGGGCTCCACCGCGGCGGGGGTGCTGGCGCTCACGAGCCGGCTCTATCAGCTCGGCGGCATGCTGGTGCAGCCCATCGCCGGCGCGGCGTCGAGCGGTCTCGCGCATCTGTTCGGCAGCGGCGACAGGCAGCGCTTGCGCGAGGTGGTGCGCGAGCTCTTGCAGACCTCCTCGGCGCTCGCGGCGCTGTTCTTCGTGCCGGTGCTCGCGGTCAACGCCTCGGTCATCGCCGTCTGGGTTGGCTCCGACCGCTATGCCGGACTCACGGTCGATGCGCTCGTGCTCTTGTCGTTGCTGCTGAGCGTGCGCAATGGCTTGGTCCAGGTCGCCGTGGTCGCGGTAGGGCAGTACTCCTTATCGCTCGCTTGCAGCATCCTCGAGCTCGCCGTGCGCTTGGGCGTGGTCTTCGCGCTGGCACACGTGATCGGGCTCGCCGCCGTGCCGCTCGCGACCGTCGTGAGCGCGCTCGTCGCGCTGGTCTTCGTGACCTTGCGCGGCAGTGGAGTCCTGACGTGGCGTGGACTCGTCATGACGGGCTCTGCTACTCTGGCCGTAAGTGTCGTGTGCGCCGCCGCCATGCGCCTGGGGCTCGCGTACGTGACGCTCGATCTCGCGAGCTGGCCGCGGGTCATCGCCTTCGGCGCGGTGGCCGGCGTCGTCGCGCTTGCCGCGACCTATGTGACGAGCCCGGTGCTGCGCGCCCGCTTGAGGCTCGCTTGAGCGGCTCCGTTCTCTGGCTCGGGCCAGTCTACGACGAGCGCTCCATGCTCTCGGGGCTCGCGGTGAGCCCGGCGGCCAACCGCTGGCAGCATGGTTTGATCCGCGCCTTGGCGCGGCGGGGACGAGCCGTGAGCGTGCTCAGCTACATGCTCGCGTCGGTGTGGCCACGTGGGCCGCTCTCCGTAGGACGTGACGCCGGTACCGCGCCACACGATGTCGATGGCACGAACGTGGGTTACTTGAACGCGCCTGGTTTGCGCGTGCCGTCGCTCGCCCGCCATCATGCCCGCGCCATCCGTGAGCTCGTCGCGCGCCAAGGTAAGCCGTCCGTCGTCGTCAGCTACAACGAGCTTCCTGGGCCGTACTTCGCGGCGCTCTCCGCCACGCTGCGCTGGCGCATTCCCTGGGTGCACGTCATCGCGGACGCCACGGCGCCGTCGTTGCGGCCGGTCGCGCGGGTGCTGCGCCGCGTGTTGAGGCCCGGACGCGTCTATCTGTCGTGGGCTGACTACGAGCGCGATCACACCAGCGAGAAGCTCCACCTCGATGGCGCGGCGGAGGCGATGCGGCCTTACGGGCCACCCACGCTACCCTCGACCGTCGTTTACACGGGCTCGGTCTCGACGAACGCCGGCGCCGAGCTCCTGGCGCGCGCCTTCGAACGTGTTGTCCGCGATGACGTACGACTCGTCGTGTGTGGGCCTGGCCGCCATGACGCGCTGCAGGCGCTCGCCGAGCGTGACGCCCGCGTGACCATCAAGGGCTTGGTGCCCGAAGCCGAGCTCGCGGCCATCTGCGCCACGGCGGCGGTCTTCGTGAACCCGCGCCTGCCCTCCGCGCCCGAGAACATCAACAACTTCCCTTCGAAGCTCCTCGAGTACCTGTCGTACGGCCGGCCGGTGGTCTCCACGTGGACGCCAGGCCTCTCGCCCGCGTATCGCGATGTCCTCATCGTCAGCGACGCCACGCCGGCCGCCTTCGCGCATGGCATCGCGCGTGGCCTCCAAGCGGACAGCGAGGACACCTACGCGCTCGCCAGCCGCTTCGTGAGCGCGAGCCACACCTGGGACGCGCAAGCGGCGCGCCTCGACGACTTCCTCACGCGGTGTGTGCAGCGGTGACGGCGGCGCGCATGTTCGCGGACCTGCGCTTCATCGTTTGCGCGGCCCTCGTGGCGCTGACGCTCGTCGGTGGCACGCTCGGGCAGGCGGCGCTGCTCTTGCTGTTGGTGCCGACCCTCTGGATCGTCTTGCAGCCGCGACCCGAGTGGTTGCCCCTCTTTTACATTCTGCATTTGCCGACCGCCGCGTTCGGCATCCTCACCGACAACGAGCTGGGCGAGCCGCTCTGGTCGATCGACCGCTTGCTGAACATCGACGTCTTCGCGCGCGTGCCCAAGGACCTCGTGCTCGGCGGCATTCAAATGAACGTCGCGCTCATCGCTTGCGTCGTCGGCTTTGCGCGCGCCGTGACCTACACGCGGCCGTGGTCTCGCGTGCAACAAGCGTTTCTGGTGCTCGCGGCGGCGCTCGTCTTTGGCGTCGTGAGCGCGTTCCTTGGCCGCGAAGACGGCAACAACGGCTGGTCACAGAGCGTGCGCTACGTGCTCACCGTCGGCGCTTTCTTCTGGGGCACCACCATCCCGCGCCGCAATAGCGGCAACGCGGCGGCGCTCGAGGAAGCGCTGCTCACGCTGGCGCGTCTTTGCACCTTCTTGCTCGCCGTCGGTCTCTTGCGTGGTCACCTCGTCTTCTTGAGCTGCGGCATCGTCGCGGCCTCGCTGCCGCGCTACGTGCAGCGACGTATGTGGTTCTGGCTGGTGCTCGGCCTCTGGGGCTTCGGCGTGAGCTACGTGCAGGGCACCCTCACCATCCGCGCCATCATCGTCGCGTCGCTGCTGTTCTCGATTCTGTCGCTGCGCCGCGTGACCTGGTTCACGCGCTTTGGTGTGCGTACTCTGGGCGCGGTGGTCGCGCTCGTCACGGTGCTCAACTTGATCGTGGTGCTGAACACGGCGGACGAGCGCGACGAGATCGCGGCCTTCGAGGTCGGCGAAGGCAGTGGCAGAGGTGATCTCGCGGTCCGTGCCCGTGACAAGCTCTTGCTGGATAGAGCTCCGCTATGGCGCGCAGGATGGAGCCAGGTGAGCTCGCCCCCTTACGTGTTCGTGCCGGCGGCGCGCCCCTTGGCGTTGCGCACGGTGGGCTACGCGAGCTCTTGGACAGGCGGCGCGCACCACGTGCCTCTCGAGGCCCTACGCAACCTCGGGTTGATCGGTGGCGCGTTGCTCCTGTTCGCGAGCGCCGTCTGCTACGGCGCCGTGCTCCTCGCCATGACGGTCGCGCGCAGCGCCATGGTCCGCGTCATTTGCTGTGGCGTCGCGGCGACCATCGGCGTGGGCTTCGCCACGGGCAACTTCCCGCTTCAGGACACGACGGGAGTGCTCATTTGGTCGCTGGGTGGCGTATGTTTCGCGGCGGCCGTCGTTCATCGTGAGCTGGGTGGCCAGCAGCCGGAGAGAGCGTGATGCGCATCGGCGTCGTCGTCGAGTACTTGCACGGGCGAGGTGGCACGCAGCGCCAAGCCTTGGAGCTGGCTCGCGCGCTGAAGGACGCGGGCGAGGACGTCGTGGTGCTGACCCGCGTGCTCGACCGCGCGCGCTGCTTCCCCGAGCTCTTGGAGGGCCTCGAGGTGCGCGCGGTGCGTGAGCAACGCGAGGTGCCCGCGGCGGTGCAGAGCAGCGATCTCAGAGCCCTCGCGCGCCTCACCACGCAGCGCCTGGGCGTGCACGACGTCGTCGCGTTGCGCGCCATGCGGCAGGCCACGCGTGAGCTTGCGGAGCTCATCACCGCGGTCAACGCCGAGCAGCCCTTCGACGTGCTCAACGCCCATGACTACGGTCCGGCCGCTTGGGCGGTCGCAGCGGCGCCGCGTCACATCGGCAAGGTCTGGCAGTGCAACGATCCCGTGTTTCGCTGGGGTAAGCCGGACGGCCCGCTCGGAGCAGTGACGCGCTCCATGGCCATCGCCTACGACCGGCGCAAGAGCGCGGGCTTCGACGTCATCACGGTGCTCGACACCCGGGTCGCGCGCGTGGTTGCCGAGCGCTTCGGTATGGAGCCGCGTGTCGTCCGCTCCGGCGTCAATGCCGAGGCCTTCGCGCGCTTGCCTCCACGCGACGCCGCGCGCGCGCGTCTCGGAGTGCCGCGCGATGCCTTCGTGGTGCTGGCGCTGACGTTGTTGAACAGCCCGCACCGGCGCGCCGAGGATGGCATCGCTCTCATCGAAGAGCTCCCGACGAACATGCGGCTATTGTTCGCTGCGACGGTCACCGATGAGAGCAGCGCGTACACGCGCACCGTCACGGAGCGCGTGGCGCATAGCCCGGCGGCGGCCCGCATCCACTGGCGATCCAAGGCGCTCGCCGGCGAGGACGAGCTGCGTGCGCTGTTCGCCGCGGCGGACGTGTTCTTGTTCCCCAACGTGCAGCAGACTTGGGGGCTGGCGGTGCTCGAAGCCTGCATGGCCGGGCTCCCCGTCGTCGTCTCCGATGGCGCGGGCGCGAGTGAAGTGCTCGACCACGGCGAGACCGGCTTCGTCTATCCCGCGGGCGACCTTACGCAGGCACGTGCTCATATCGAGCGGCTCGAGCAGGACCCCGAGCTGCGTACCGCCGTCGCCCGGGCTGGCCGTGAGCTCGCGCGGACGTTGAGCTGGAAGCGCTACGCCGAGGAGATGCTGAAGGCTTTCGCGGACGCATACGCGCACGTGAGGTCCACGTAGATGTGCGGCATCAGCGGAGCGTTGGGGCAGGAGGCCGAGCAGCGCGTCGAGCGCATGCTCGTCGCCCTGGCACACCGCGGCCCCGATGGCGAGGGGCGCTTCGCCGGCAAAGGCGTCGCGTTGGGGCATCGGCGGCTCGCCATCATCGATCTCGATGGCCGCGCCGCCCAGCCGATGACGCGGGGCGCGCTGACCATCGTCTTCAACGGCGAGATCTACAACTATCGCGAGCTACGCAGCGAGCTCGAAGTCCACGGCGACGCGCTCACGACGTCCTCGGACACCGAAGTGCTGCTCCTGGGCTTTGCGCGCTGGGGCCTCGCCTGGGTCGAGAAGCTCCGCGGCATGTTCGCTTTCGCGGTCTGGGATGCAAACGCCTCGAAGCTCACGCTGGCGCGCGACCGCCTGGGCATCAAGCCGCTCTATCATACCGACCGTGGCGGTGGTTTCGCTTTCGCGTCCGAGGTGCGGGCGCTCCTCGCGGTCGTGCCGCGCGTCGTCGATAGCGACGCGGTCTTCGATTACTGGCGGTACGGTGCCTTCCTCGGCGAGCGCACGGTCGCCGATGGCGTACGCGCCTTGCCGCCCGGCTACGTTCTCGAGGTCGACGCCGGCGGCCAGCGCCTGTCGCGTTGGTATGATCTCGCGCACGAGGCCATGGGCACGCCGGTCGCGCACGACTACGCCGAGGCTTGCGCGACTCTGCGCTCGAAGCTCGAGGCGGCGGCGCGCTATCACCTGGTCGCCGACGTTCCGGTCGGCGCCTTTCTCTCCGCCGGCATCGACTCGACCCTCGTCGCTGGTCTTCTATCGCGGATGAGCACGCGGCCGCTCGAGACCTTCACGCTCGGCTTCGAGGACGCGGCGGGGGTGAACGACGAGCGCGCCATCGCGCGTACCACCGCCGCCATGCTGGGCACGCAACATCACGAGCTGGTCATTCGCGAGCGCGACGTCCCCGAGGTGTTCGAAGACTACCTGGGCGCGGTCGACGTGCCGTCTGGCGACGGCGCCAACACGTATCTCATCGCGCGGCTCGCGTCGCGCATGGTCAAGGTGGCGGTCTCGGGTCTCGGCGGCGACGAGCTCTTCGCCGGTTATCCGCACTTCCGTCACTTGCGCCGCATGCGTCACTTGCCGCGCGTCGTGCCGCGCTTCGTCGGGAAGCGGCTCGGGCGGTTGAAGATGCACTTACCGCGCAAGGTCGCGCGCGCCCTGGACGAGCTCGGTGTGAGCCGCGCCGAGCGCTTCGACACCGTGCGCCGGCTGGCGGACGACAGCGAGACGCGTGCGTGGTTGCGCGTTGGCAAGCGCTCGCACGCGCCGCGCTCCGCGGCGGCAAATCTCGACGGCTTCGTGGCGCGCCTCAGCCACTACGAGCTGGGCACGTATCTGGTGGACACGCTGCTCCGCGACTCCGACGTCATGAGCATGGCTTCGGGGCTCGAGCTGCGGCCGCTGCTGCTCGATCACCCGCTGGTCGAGTGGACGCTCGCGCAGCCCGACGGCTTCAAGCTGTCACGCCACGGCGCCAAGCGCATGTTGATCGACGCCACGCGCGACTTGCTCCCCGAGCGTGTCTTGAACCGTGGCAAGACGGGCTTCGACTTGCCGCTCGGCCGTTGGCTGCGCACGCGCTTCAAGGCCGAGGCGATCGCGGCCTTCTCGTCACCGGCCGCGCACGCGCTGCTCTCCGATGCGGGCCGCGCCATGCTCACGAGCGCCGTCGAGGAAGGTAAGCCGCTCGCGCCGCGCGCCTGGTCGTGGTTCGCGCTGCTCGACTACATTCAGCGCTACCGCTTGGAGGTCCGCGTCTGAATGGTGTGGCGCACGCTATCGCGGATCTCGAGAGCCTTGCGCTCGGCGAGCGACAGCAAGCGTGACGCGGGCGTCGTGGCGGTGCGCAGGCGGACGGCGGCGATAGGGCTCAGCGCGATGCCGGCGTCCTGCGCGAAGCGCTCGATGGCGTCGATGGTGACGTTGCGGCCGTTGGGTGTGTCGGTGCCGTGGTACTGCCGCAGCACCTCGATGAGCACGTTCACCTGGTGCCGCGCCACCTCCTGCTTGCCTCCCAGAAACGGAAACTCCTCGGCGAGGCGCAGGTTCGCGTAGGCGACCGCGAGATTGTCGTGCCTGCCGCCCGCGAAGGCCAAGCGATCGAAGGCGGTGTTGAACCATGGATCGCGGAGGACGACGACGCTGTCGTCACGCTCGGTGAAGGCGCGCAGCAGCGCGGCGACCACCAGCATGAAGGTCTTGTCGTAGCTCTCGAGGCGTCCTAGCCACCCGGCATCGCGATCACGGCGCAGCACGCAGTCGGAGACGTTGGCGGCGGGGATGCCACGTCTCAATGTCTCCGCGTCTTGCAGCGCCGCGACGCTGGTGACGAACGCTTGTACGCCATCGAAGACACGCTCCGGCGCCTCGAGCAAGCGGCCCAACCAGTCGTCGGCGATGTCATCGACGGTGCCGGCTCTCTTCTCGCGGTCGAGCGGCCGGAACAAGAAGGAAAAGGTGAGGGCGGAAGGCTGCTCGGCTTCGAGCGCCGCGAGGATCGCCGAGAGCTCGACGTCGTAGATGTAGCGATCCGAGCAGAACCACACGTAGGTGCCGCGCGCCTGCACATAGGCGTCGTAGTGATTTCTGTCGTAGCCGACGTTCGTCTTCTGGTGGACCACGCGCCAAGCGACGTGCGGATGCTCGCGCCGCAGCTCGGCGATGCGCTCGGGGGTGGCGTCGGTCGACGCGTTGTCGAGGACCAAGACCTCGATGGCCCCCTTGGCGACACGCTTGCTGGTCGCGAGCAGCGAGCGCACGGCTGCTTTGATGGACAGCTCGCGATTGTAGGTCGGCAACGCGATGGTGAGCAGTGGCGTCATGCGTCGTCCGGCGTGCAATACGGCCGCGCCTTGGCGACCGCGGGGTTCGCCCACACTTCCAGCATGTAGCCGACGTCGACGCACGGAATTTCGAGCGGCGCGAGCTGCGTGAGGACGTTGGGCTTGCCGACGCCCGCGGCGACGAACGCGATGTCGGACGTGCCGCGCAGAGGCTCGACATCGAGCGCGTCGAAGAGCGACCGGTTCGCCGAGATGGGGCACCAGCGGACGGCCGTGGCGCCTTGCGCGCCGAGCGAAGCCTCGACACGCGCGCGCTTGTCCGCGTCGGCGTTCGTCACCACCAGCACGCGCTTGCCGGCGATGAGGCGCTCGCGGCCTTCTCCCGCGAGCGCCGCGTACACGAAGTAAAAGGGGACGTAGTTGTGGCGCGTGAGCACGATACCGTGGAGCGCGAGCCATTCCTTCACCGCCGGAAAGAACTTCTCCTGGAAGGGCACGCGGCCGAACGAGAGGTGTGGCGCGAGGATGCCGTCGCGCGCGACCCTCGCGGTGAGCTCCGCGTAGCGCTTGCGCTGCTCTTCGCGCTCGTCTCGCGAGTACGTGCCGGAGGCATAGAGGCCACGTTGACCCGCGACGAGCCCGCCGCGCTTTGCTTTGTTGCGAAAGTAGCGGACGTGATCGCGCAGGCGCTCACCGAGCGGCAGCCACGGCACCGGCGGTTGGTCGCCGACGCAGAACAGATACTCGCCGTCGCTCATGCGCATGACCGGCAGGTAGGACTTGCCCACGGCGCCCGCCAAGCGGTCGACGAATTCGCCGAACCACTCCGTGCTGCTGAGCGGCTCGGGCGCGAAGACGCGCGCGGTCGGATCGACGCGGGTGACGAACCCAGGGATCGTGAGCGCCGTGTCGTGCTGCAACACACGGTAAGCCGTCGGCAAAGAGCGTGGTTTCGACTCAATCACGCGCGAAGTCCTTGCGTGCCGGGCAGGCGTCGCCGACACCACTGTCATGCGGCTCGCCATCGATACGGTCGGTGCACGCTTCGGCGGCACGGCGATGGTGGCGCGTGACGTCGTCGCGGCGGCCACGCGTGTTGCGGATGTCGGTCACGTCACCGTCTTTGCGACGGCGCGCCCCGAACGTCAATTCGATTTCCTTGAGCACCCCAAGCTCACGGTGGTCGAGGTGAAGGGCTTTCGAGCCTCGGCGATGGGGCGCATCCCGTGGCAGCTGCGCACCCTCGGCCGCAAGGCGATCGACCTCGACGCCGATCTCGTCATCGGCTTGTCGAACGGCGGCACCGCCTTCCAGGACTTGCCGTCGGCGGTCTTCATCCAGCAAGCCCTGCCGTTTCTGCCAGAGGTGCTGGCGACCCAACCGCTGGCGCTCCAAGCCCGCATGAAGCTCGTGCGCTACGCCATGAAGGCCTCCGCCGAGCGGGCCCGCGTGATTGGCGTGCAGACCAACGTGATGCGCGAGGCGCTCATCCAGGCGTTCGCGCTGCCGCCGCAGAAGGTGCACGTGTTCATGCCGGTCGCGCCCGAATTTCCGGAGGCCGCCGTCGCGGGTGCCGGTTCCCGCGCCATTGCGAGCGTGCCGCGTGGGAAGCGCGTGCTCTACGTCGGCAACGATCTCGGCTACAAGAACATGGAGCTCGCGGTCGCGGCCGTGAACACGGGTGGCTTCACGCTGTTTGCTACCGCGGACAGGCTGGGGAGCTTACCCAACGTCGTCGAGCTCCCCAATCTCTCTCGCGCCGAGCTGCGTGCCGCCTACGAGACTTGCGACGCGCTGGTCATGCCGTCGCGGGCCGAGAGCTTGGGGTTGCCGTTGCTCGAGGCCATGCGTCTTGGGCTGCCCGTCGTCGCTGTCGATCGGCCCTACGCGCGCGAGGTGTGCCGGCAAGCCGCGGTGTACGTCGATGAGACGCCGGTCGCCATGGCCGACGGCTTGAAGCGCGTGCTCACCGACGGGGCGCTGCGCGCCGAGCTCATCGAGAAGGGCAAGAAGCGGATCGCCGCGCTCGACCGCGACAAGCCGTACGACACCATGATCCGCACGTTTATGCGTGACGCCGGCTTCGGAAGAGTACAGTAGGGCGCGATGCCGCGTATTTATCTCTCGCCACCTCACGCCTCCGACGCCGAGCGCAGGTTGCTCCTCGACGCGTTCGATTCGAACTGGCTCGCGCCGTTGGGGCCGCACGTCGACGCTTTCGAGAGAGAGCTCGCGGCCTTCGTGGGCGTGCCGCACGCCGCGGCGCTCTCGAGCGGCACGGCGGGTCTTCACCTCGCGTTGGTCGTCTGCGGCGTCCAGCCCGGCGACCTCGTCGTCACCTCGTCGTTCACGTTCGCGGCCACCGCCAACGTGGTGCGCTACGTCGGCGCCGAGCCCGTGTTCATCGACTCGGACACCGCGACCTGGAACATGGACCCCGAGCTCCTCGACGCCGAGCTCACCGACTTGAAGAAGCGCGGCAAGCCCGTCAAAGCGGTCATCGCCGTCGATCTCTATGGTCAGTGCTGCGACTACCAGCGCATCGAGGAGATTTGCGCCCGCCACCAGGTGCATCTCATCGAGGACGCCGCGGAAGCGCTCGGCGCCACCGCCTACGGCCGGTCCGCTGGAGCGTTTGGCCGCATCGGCGTATTTTCGTTCAACGGCAACAAGGTGCTGACCACGAGCGGCGGCGGCATGCTGGTGGCCCGCGACGGCGACCTGGTGGCGCGCATCCGGCATCTCGCGACGCAAGCGCGCGAGCCCGTACCGCACTACGAGCACAAGGACATCGGCTACAACTATCGCCTGAGCAACCTGCTCGCCGCCGTCGGCCGCGGCCAGCTCACCACCTTGGCGGCGCGGGTCGACGCCAGGCGCAAGGTGAACGCCCGCTATCGCGAACAGCTCGCCGCCGTTCCCGGCATCACCTTCATGCCCGAGGCGCCGTACGGCCGTTGCGCCTTCTGGTTGAGCGTCATCTGCGTCGATCCGCGGGTCTTCGGGAGCGACCGCGAGACCATCCGCAAGGCCTTGGAGGCCCAGGACATCGAAGCCCGGCCCGCCTGGAAGCCCATGCACCTACAACCGGTGTTCGCGGGTGCCAGGGTCCGTGGTGGCGAGGTCTCGCGGCACATCTTCGAGCATGGCTTGTGTCTGCCGAGCGGCTCGCAGCTCTCGGAGAGTGACCAAGACCGTGTAATTGCGACTGTTTTGGCCCAGCGCGCTTGACGGTTGGCAAACGCCGGCCGACCTTCTATGCCACCGCTCCCCGCGGGATTCGCAAGCCGGCAAACGGGGCATGTTATCTTGCTAGAGGATTGCTCGAGGTGAAGCCGTGGCCATAGAGCCGACCGCGCCGTATGGCCCGGGTGACAAGGGCGCCGAAGCCGCCGTCATCGACGTGCGCATGTTGCTCGCCGCCCTGCAGCGGCGCCGCTGGATCGCCCTCGCCACCTTCGCGGTGTGTGTCGCGCTCGGCGTCATCTACACGGCGCGCGCCCCGCGCATTTACTCCGCCACCACCACGCTCGTCATCGAGCGCAGCGCGCCCGAGGTCCTCTCGGGGGTCCGCGACGTTTACGATCTCGGCACCGGCAACTACTGGGCGGTGAAGGACTACTACGAGACCCAGTACAATCTCATTCGCAGCCGGCCGGTCGCGCAGCGCGTGCTCCAGACGTTGGGCGTGTCGACCCTCGCGATGGTCGACGAGATCAACGCCTTCAGCGCCAGCCACGCCGCCGACGATGTGCCGAAGGAGCTCGCTGAGAGCCTCGCGTATCGGCTGAAGGTCCTGGGCCTGGGCGCGGTGCAGTCGCGCGCCGCCCTCGTGCGCATCCTCGAGCACCTCGACGCCGCCGACATCATGTCGAAGCGCATCAGCGTGGTGCCGGTCAAAGACTCGCAGCTCGTGCGCATCACCATCGTGGATCCGGACCCCGAGCTCGCGGCGCGCATCGCCAACGCGGTGGCGTCGGCGTACAGCGACGTGAACCTCGAGCAGAAGGTCGATCTCACCCGCAGCGCCGTCGACTGGCTCCACGGCCAGGTCGCCGAGCTGAAGTCGACCCTCGAGTCGAGCGAGCTCGCGCTGCACGAGTTCAAGAAGACGAACAGCATCGTCTCGGCGTCCATGGAGGACAAGCAGACCATCGTCGTCCAGACGCTCACGCAGCTCAATCAAGAGCTGTCCGCTGCAACGGCCAAGCGCATCGCGCTCGAGAGCCGGCGTGATCAGCTCGAGCGCGTCTTGAAGAGCGACGTGCCCGCCGACGCCGTCGAAGAGGTGCTCATCAGCCCGATCATCCAGAACTTGAAGGAGAGCTACGCGAAGCTCCATCAAGAGGAGAGCGAGCTCTTGGTGCGCTACACGCCGGAGCACCCGCGCGTCGTCGCCACGCAGGCGCAGATGAAGGTCGTCGAGCAGGCGCTGCGTGACGAGATCAACAAGATCATTCGCACCCTCGAGGATCAGTACCGCACCGCGTCCGACACCGAGAAGAAGCTCCGCAGCGCCATGAACGGCGTCACCACCGAGGCGCTCGACGTGAACCGCAAGGAGATCGAGTACAGCCGCCTCCTGCGCGAGCGCGACAACAACAAGGCGCTCTACAGCCTGGTGCTCAACCGCCAGAAGGAAGCCGACCTCACCCAGATGCTGCGCGTGAACAACGTGCGTCAGCTCGAGCCGGCCATCCCGTCGATGCGGCCGGTGAGCCCGCGCGTGCGCCTCAACATCGCGGCGTCGGCGGCGGTGGGCCTCATGCTGGCGTTCCTCGCGGCGCTGCTCGCGGACTTCCTCGACAACACCTTGAAGACGCAAGAGCAGACCGAGCGTATCTTGGGGCTGCCCTTCCTGGGCATCGTGCCCTCCATCAAGCACGAGCGCGGCGGCGCCGACGACGACTCCTTCCGCGACCGTTACATCCTCACGCATCCACGCTCGAGCGTCGCCGAGTGCTGCAAGACGTTACGCACGAACCTCATGTTCATGGCGACCGAGTCGCCGGCGCAGTGCGTGCTCGTCACCAGCAGCGGCCCGCGCGAAGGCAAGAGCACCACCGTCATGAACCTCGCGGTGACCATGGCGCAGCTCGGCGCGCGCACCTTGGTCGTCGACACCGATCTGCGGCGCCCGCGCATCCACAAGAGCTGGGGACTCGCGAACGACATGGGCGTCTCGAGCCTCATCGTGGGCGAAGGCAGCGTCGAAGCCGCCATTCAGCGCACCGAGGTCGACCGCCTCGACGTCCTCACCTGCGGACCGATCCCGCCCAACCCTGCCGAGCTCCTGCACACCGAAGCGTTCAAGGCCTTGGTGGGCGAGCTGCGCAAGCGCTACGACCGCATCCTCTTCGACTCGCCCCCCGTCGTCGCGGTGACCGACGCGCAGGTGCTCGCCTCCGTGGTCGACGGTGTCGTCCTAGTGGCGCGCGCCGGCAAAACCACCTGGCAAGCCGCCCGCCTTGCCAAGCGCCGCCTCACCGACGTGGGCGCGAAGATCTTCGGCGTCGTCCTCAACAACGTCGACCTCTCCGACCGCCGAGCCACGCACTACTACGAGTACGCTTACTACTATCCGAGCTATCAGTCGGAATAGATTTCGCTCGGCTCTTTACTTTCGCTCGGCCTTGGGGGCCTCGCTAGAGGTCAGGTTCCACAAAGGCAATGTGGAACCTGACGGCTGCTTGGCCTCACTTCGAAACTATCGCGTTGCGCCGTGTCGAGCGGCTCCACGCGGGGGGTTGCGTGCCGCGTGTGTTACCCGAACGCTGTATCGCTGCATGAACTGCCGTCTATCGCGGACGCACAGTCCCGCGTCTCCGCTTGCTATCTGCGTTCGTGGCTCATTCGCGACGAGGCCTCCGTAGCGCGGGGACCGGAGCCTGGCGGCAGCCGCGGCCCCGCAGGCGGGCTCTGGTTGCGTGAGCTGAGCTATGTCCCGCCGAGGACAAGCCGCGGCTGCCGTCAGGCGAGGACCGGAACAGCGGAGGAGGCCGTTCGCAACCTTCGCTCGTCCTAGAACGTGCGCAGCCGCTTGAGCGCGTCCATTATAGCGGCCGAATCACCAAGCTCGGTGCGGGCGCGCTCGAGCTCGCGGGTCGCTGAAGGCCGGTCGCCGACTTTTTCGTAGGCGCCGGCGAGCGCCAGCCGGTAGCTGAGCTCGCGGGGTGTGAGCTCGCAGGCTTTGCGGTAGGCCACGAGCGCGTCGGAGGCGCGGCCTTCGGCCATGAAGAGGTTGCCGCGATAGTAGTGCGCGCTCGAGGCGTCGGCGGCGCCGCGTGCGTGCTCGAGCAGCCAGGTGATGGCCTGGTGGGCGTCGGCGTAGCGCTTGAGCTTGGTGAGGATGTGAATGCGCCGGCGCGTGAGATCGTGGGTGGCGCGTGCTTGGTCGATGCCCCTGTCGAGCTCGGCCAATGCCGCGTTCAAATCACCGCTCGTCTCGGCACGCTCGGCGCGCGCCAAGTAGGCGGTCGGGCGCTTCGGATCGCGTGCTTCGAGGGCATCGGCGAGCTTCGCGGTCACGCTCGGATCGGCGCTGGCGAGGCTCGCGCGGGTCGCGAGATCGAGCGTCTCGGTGGTGACGTCGCGCCCAGTGAGCGCTCCCTCGAGCGCGCGCAGGGCCTCGAGCGGCGCGCCACGATCCATGAGCACGTTCGCGACCGGGAGCGCGATCTCCGGCACGCCGTCGGCGAGCAACGGAATGTCCGCGAGCGTCTCGCCGTTCCTCAGCATCTCGGTGATGATGTTCTGCATCTCGCCCGGCACTTTGCGGGCGGCGAGGCGGTACTCGATGCGCGCTTGCTCGCGGCGGCCAGCGACCAACAAGGCACGGCCCGCGAGACGGTGCGGCACGTCACCGTAAGGCGCGAGCAGCATGGCGCGGTTGATGTGATGCATGGCGCTCTGTAGGTCACGGCGCTTGATGGCGTTCTCGGCCGCGATAGCGGGCAGCACCCAGTCGGCTGGGTGTCGCGCGATCGCCGCCTCCACGAGGGCCACGTCACCGGCACCCGCGTGCTCGCGCACGATGGTGGTATCTGCGGCGAGGCGCTTGTCGGCGATGGGAAAGGACAGGACCGCCACGGCGGCTGTCGCGCCAACGGCGGCATAAGGCATCCACGCAAGCTCGGGCGGCTTCGCGCGCCGCCGGCTGCGAAAGAGCGTCGTCAGCACCATCGCCGCGGGGAGGCCCACCCCCAAGAGCGCCGTGTTGAAGTCCACGAGGTTGTGGAGCGCGAGGAACCCAAGGCCAAACGCCATGGCGGACCGATCGGCACGCCGCCGCGCCGACCACGCGGCACGGCCCAGGCAATAGAGCGTCGCCAGCACGAAGACCGAGCCGAGCAATGGACCGAAGTCGACCAAGGTCTGCAGCGGCGCGTTCTCGACGTGCGTGAAGCGCAGCTGCGTGCCCGTGAGATCGTAGCGCGTGAACGCCTGCGCGAAGGCACCGCGGCCGATGCCGAGCAGCGCGAAGTCACCGAGCATCGGTAGGGTGAAGCGCCAGACGTCGAGCTTGGTGAGCGACGCCGCGTCGGGTTGCAGCTCGAGCGCGATGCTGCTCCAGAGCAACCAGACGCCGAGCGCCGCGCATACGGCGACGATGGGCATGAACCAGCGGGCCGCCTCCCAGCGTGACCACTTCACCAGGGTCAGCGCACCGTACGCCAAAGCGGCCGCGAGCAGCGCTCCGATGGCGCCGCGCGAGGCCGAGAGCAGGGTGCCGATGAGGCATAGCGCCGCGCCAGCGACGAACAACCAGCGCCGATTGTCGCGCAGCCCAAGCGCGACCGCGACGTTGGCAAAGCACGCAAAGCCGACGAAGGCGCCGAAGTGGTTGGCGTTCTCGAAGGCGACGGCGACGTAGCGCGGCATGTCCTCGTGCACCACCACGAGCTCACCGAGACCGATGGCGGTGAGCAGCGCGCCGTAGAGGCCGATGACCGCGAAGAGCTCCTTGGCTCGTCCGCGATGGCGGAAAATCATGGTGGTGGTCATGGCGACCATCAGGAGGGCCGCGAGCTGCAATGCCGCGAGCGCCGTCGCCGGTGGGTCGAGCGAGATAGCCTTCATGCCCGAGTCGCCGAGGACGGCGGTAGTGCCGGAGGAGAGCGCGCCGAGCATGCGGAGCGGCATCGGTACGAGCTGCAGCAACGTCGCCATGAGCGCCGCCGCGATGAGCAGGGTCGGCGCGCTCCAGCGCCAGTGACGGCGCGCGCTGTGGTCGAGCGCCGCGATGGTCAGACACAAACCAGAGGCGACGCTGACGATGGCTACCGCGATGGCGGCGGGGCCTCGATAGAGCCAGGGCGTCGCGACGATGGTCGCGTAGAGCGCTAGACGGGCGACTGCCTGGATTGGAGGGAGCCGCCCCGCCACGTCAGAAGAGGGTCTCGGGGACGAAGACGATGTCCCCTGGCTGGAGTGGGAAGTTCGCCGCGTCGCCCTTGCCGATCGACTTCACCGGTACCTGCAAGCGCTGCTCTTTGCCGTCGACGACGCGCGTGACGAACGTGCCGTTCTGATCGGCCAAGCGCTCGAAGCCGCCCGCGAGCGTGATCGCCTGGATGATGTTCATGCCCTGCTCATAGGTGAAGGTGCCCGGGTTCTTCACCTCGCCGAACACGAAGATCTTCTTCGAGTTGAACTCCTTGACGAAGACCGAGACGTCGGGCTGCTTGATGTACCGGCTGAGCTGCTGTGACAGCGTCGCGCTCAGCTGGCTCGCGTTCATGCCCTCGACCTTCACCTTGCCGACGAGCGGGAAGTCGATGGTGCCGTCACTCGCGATGCGAAAGTCGCCCGAGAGATCGGGCTCGCCGAAGACGCGGATCTCGAACGCATCGCCAGGGCCGAACGACGCGCCCGCGAACGCCATGGTGCTCGGTGTGTCGCCGCCCATCTGGACGGGCTTCTCGGGCTTGGTGCAGGCAAGGAGGACGGCCAAGAGAGCGACCGGTCCGAAGCGGCGGACGAGCATCACCACGAAACGCTATCACGTCTATCGTCTGGAAAGCTCGCGGTCATAGAGACCCATGATGGTGGCCATTTGGACCTTGGCGTCGAAGCGCCGCGCCGCCATGGCTTTTGCGTGCTCCCCCATGCGCTCGCGCAGCGCCGGGTCCTCGAGCAGACGCACGATGGCCTGGGCCAGCGCCTTGGGGTCCCGCGCCGGCACGTGCAAGCCGGTCTCACCATCGACGACCAGCTCGGCGAGACCTGGGAGCTTCGAGACGATCGACGGCTTGCCGGCCGCCGCGGCTTCGATGGCTGGGCGCGCGAAATGCGGCTCGACGGCGGGGAAGACGAGCACGTCGGAGAGCTCGAGCAAGCGCTGCATGTTCTTGGTGAACGGCGTGCGCACCAGCACGTCGCGCAAGCGCAGCACGTCCACCATCTTCTCCACCCGCTGCAATTCGGTGCCACTGCCGACGAGCGGCAAGACGGCGCGCGCGAGGTTCGACTGCCAGCGGCCGCTCGGCTCGACGAGCGCGCCGGGCATGAGGCAGCGCAGCTTCGGGCGCTGGGCACGCGCCATGGATAGTGCCTGCAATAGCGGAAAGATGCCTTTCACCGTGGCGATGCCGCCCACGTAGAGCACCACGTCGTCGCCGTCCGCGAGGCCAAGCTCGGCGCGGGTCGGGCCCTCGGTCGCGGGCTTGCCGAGCTTCTCGATGTCGACGAAGTTCGCGACGACGGTGCCGTGGTCTGGGCCGACCCAAGCATCGCGGTCGGCTTCGCTGATGAAGATCATCGCGGGCACGCTGCGCATGAGCCGGCTCAGCGCCGCATGACGGGCGCCGCGGTCGGGCCAGGGATAATCGCGCACGTGCCAGACCAGGGGCACCTTGGCGCGCGAGAGCGCGAGCGCCGAGAGGGCGAGCGGCGAGCCGTTCAAGTGGACGAGATCGGCGCGTGTCCGCTCGACCAGACGCAGGACCGACGCTCCACCGCGTAGGCCGTGGCGCGCCATGTCCACGAGCATGCGCCAGGTGGCGGGCGCGTAGAGCGGACGCGGCGCGGTCGTGCTGTGATCGAAGAGCGGCAGCGGCCAAGCCACCGTCTCGAAGCCCGCGCTCTCGTAGAATTCCCGGACCTCGCGGCTCGGCCGAGCCAGGGCGACCACGGGCTCGAAGCGCGCGCGGTCGAGGGTGCGCAGCATGTACATCATGCTCACGCACGAGCCTCCCAAGGCGCCGGCGTGCTGCACGTAGAGAATGCGCTTCATCGGGCGGCCGCCGAGTCGTTGCTATCGCTGTGCAGGTCGTGGAGAGTGCGATTCATGCTCGAGCGTCTCCGGACCGCTCTCAAGGGATCCCGCGCCTACGACGTCTGGTCGGCCTTGCGCGGTGAGCAACAGAGGCGCGCTTTCGTGCGCCTGATGGACGAGTTCCTGCTCGATTCCGGAGGAGCGGTCAACGCCACGCCGCTCTCCGAGCTGCGCGCCAAGCGCCGGCCGATCGCCGATGCCGGTGGCCGCGCGCACGTCGTCGCGTTCGGCTCGGAGCAGTGGGAGCAGTACGGTCTGTGGCCCGCCTTCGCGGAGCTCAGCCGGTTCTCGCTCTCGCACTACGGTGACGACCATGCGCCACCGGCCGAGGGCGAGTCTGGTGACGCCATGCGGGCGCGGCGCGAGCGGGGCTTTCTTGCCGCCATCGACGAAGCGGAGCGCACCGCGCCCGTCACCTGCGCCTTCTTCTATGCCTCGGGCGAGCACGTGAGCGATGGCCTACTCGCCGAGCTCGCCCGCCGTGGCATCTGGACCGTGATGATGGGGCTCGACGACAAGCAGCAGCTCGTCCGCCCGCGCGATCCGGCGACGGGTGAGGCGCATCAGCTGCGCGTGGCACGCCAAGTCGACCTCTACTGGACGACGTTCCGCGCCGGCGTACCGCTCATCGCCGCCGCGGGAGGCAGGCCCTGGTACCAACCCGAAGGCGCGCATCCGAAGTTCCACGCGGCCGAGCAACGCGAGCGTGATCTCGACGTCGTCTTCGTGGGCCAGAGCTATGGTTACCGGCGCGCCCTCGTCGCGTACTTGCGGGCACGCGGCTTCAAGGTCGAGGCGCGCGGCCGCGGCTGGCCGGGCGGTCATCTCACCTTCGAGGAGACCATCGCGCTCTTCAATCGTGGCAAGGTCGTGCTCGGCATCGGCGGCGTCGGTCACATGCGCGGCATCGCGCACTTGAAGGGCCGTGACTACGAAGTGCCCATGTGCGGCGCGCTCTATCTCACCTCGTACAATCCCGAGCTCGCGGACTTCTACGCCATCGGCAAGGAGATCCTCTGCTACTCGTCGTTCGAGGATTGCGTCGAGACCTTGAGCTGGATCCTGCGCGCGCCGGGCGAAGCCGATGTCATCCGCCAGAGCGGACATGCGCGCGCCTTGAAGGATCACGACTGGCGTAAACGCGTGCGCGACATGGTCGCGTTGCTCGAAGGCGCGCGATGAACCCGCTGCGCTCGCGCCGCGTCAAGCGGCTCGCTGATGTCGCGCTCGCCGCGACCGGGCTGGCCCTCGGCGCTCCGCTGCTCGTGGCCACCGCCGCGGCCGTGCGCGTAAGCCTCGGCGCGCCGGTGATCTTCAGCCAGGAGCGACCAGGCCTGCACGGCAAGAGCTTCACGCTGCGCAAGTTCCGCACCATGCGGCAGGGAGACGCGAGCGATGCCGAGCGCTTGACGCGCATTGGGTCGCTATTGCGGACATTGAGCCTCGACGAGCTGCCGACGTTGTGGAACGTGCTCGTGGGCGACATGAGCATCGTCGGTCCGCGGCCGCTCTTGACGCGCTACCTCGGCCGCTACAGCAGCGAGCAAGCCCGCCGTCACGACGTGCTCCCCGGGCTCACCGGTTTGGCGCAGGTGCGCGGCCGCAACGCGCTGTCGTGGAGCGAGAAGCTTGCGCTCGACGTCTGGTATGTCGACCATTGGGATCTCATGCTCGACGCCCAGATCATGCTCGAGACGGTGGTGAGTGTCGTCACGCGGCGCGGCATCAGCGCGCCCGGTCACGTGACCATGCCCGAGTTCATGGGGGGCGATGATGCGTGACCTCGTCATCTTCGGTAGCGGCGGCCACGCGCGCGAGACGGCCCAGCTGGTGCGTGACATCAACGCCGTGTCACCCACCTGGTCGCTCGTCGGCATGCTCGACGATGACGCGCGCAAGCACGGCACGCGCGTGGGTGACCTGACGGTGCTCGGCGGCGCGGACTGGTGGCAGACGCACGCCGGTGTGTCGGTGGTGATCGCCGTCGGTAACACCGTCGCCAAGCGCAAGATCGCCACACGTCTTACCGGTGCGCACTTCGCCACCCTGATCCATCCGCGTGCCTGGGTTGGCGAGCGCGTCCACATCGGTGATGGCTCGACCATCTGCGCCAACGTGACCGCGAGCTGTGACATCGTCATCGGCGCGCATGTCATCGTGAACGTGGCCGCGAACATCGCGCACGATGCGCGGCTCGCCGACTTCGTCACCGTCGCTCCAGGCGCCAAGCTCTCCGGCGCGGTCGAGGTCGGCGAGGGCGCGGACCTCGGCACCGGCTGCGCGGTCATTCAAGGCGTGAAGATTGGCGCCTGGTCGATCGTCGGTGCGGGCGCGGTGGTGGTGCGCGACCTCCCCGCCAACGTGACCGCCGTGGGCTCACCCGCCCGAGTCATCAAGACACGTGACCCAGGCTGGCACGGCGGCTGATGCGCGTCCTCATCGTCTCGCAGGTCTTCGCTCCCGAGCCAGGCAGCGTCGGTGAGCACATCGCCGAGGCCGCGTTCGAGCTGGCGCGGCGTGGCCACGAAGTGCGCGTCGTGACCTCACGGCGCGGCTTCGATGATCCGACGCTCGAGTTTCCCGCGCGGGAGAGCATGCACGGCGTCGATGTCGTGCGCGTTCCCTGGGCCTCCTTCGGCAAGAGCTCGATCCCGAGACGTCTCGCTGGCTCCGCGGGCTTCGTGTTGCAAAGCACGCTGCGCAGCCTGCGCGGCTTCACGCCCGACGTCGTGCTCGTCGGCACGTCGCCGCCGCTCTCGTCGGTGGTCGGGGAGCTGCTCGCGCGCTGGCATCGGGCGCCGCTGCTCTACTGGGTGATGGACATCAACCCGGATCAGGTCGTGGCGCTGGGGCGCATGCCCGCGAGCCACCCCGCCGTGCGCGCGCTCGGCGCCTGGAACGCGCGGGTCGCACGCACCGCGCGACACGTGGTGGTCCTCGACGACGACATGGCCGAGCGCATGCGCGCGAAAGGGGCGCCGCCGCAGCGGACAACCATCCTGCCGCCGTGGCCGCTCGACGATTACCTCGAGCCGATCGCGCACGCCGACAACCCGTTCCGCAAGGAGCACGCTCTAGCGGACAAGCGTGTCATCATGTTCAGTGGCAACCTGAGCAACGGCTCGCCCATCACGACCATCATCCAGGCGGCGCGGCGCCTTACCGACAGCGATCTGCATTTCGTGGTGGTCGGTGGCGGCGAGGGCAAGAAGCGCTTGGATGCCGAGCTCCGGCAAGCCCCGATGCCGAACGTCACGAGCCTGCCTTACGAGCCGCTCGATAGACTCAAGTACTCGCTTTCCGCCGCGGACGTGCACATTGTCTCCCTCGGCAATGAAATGCGCGGCATCGTCCATCCGAGTAAGCTGTACGGCGCCATGGCAGTGGCGCGGCCCATCTTGTATTTGGGGCCGCCGGGGTCGCACATCGACCGTGTCGTCGCGACCCATGGCATCGGTTGGAGGATTGCCCACGACGACGTCGATCAAGCCGAGCGCGTCCTGCGCGACATCGCCGCGCTGCCGCAAACGAAGCTGCAAGAGCTCGGCGCGAGGTCACGAACCGTCCTTACAGGGAATTACAGTAAAGCGCGCTTGTGCGGCGCGTTCTGTGACGTCGTCGAGAGTGTCGCCAATAGCGGTCGGTAGTAGTAGGAAGTCCGCGTGAGCAGGTTCGTCAACCGCACCACCCAGAACGTCATCGACGTGACCGTGCTGTCGCTGGCCGTCTGGCTCGCCTTCCTGCTGCGCTTCGATTGGGATCCACCCTTCGAGATGACCAAGCGCCACGCGTTCGCCTGGCCCTACATCGTCGGCTTCCAAGCCGTCATCCTCGCGGCCTTCGGCGTGCCCAAGTTCGCCTGGCGCTACGTCGGCATCCGCGAAGCTGTCCGCATCCTGTCCGCCTTCGCGGTCGCCACCACGGGCCTCGTCGGCATGCGGATCATCGCGGGTCAGATGCTCGCGACCTTCGGCTATTCGAAGTACGTGCTGGTGCCGACCGGCGTCATCGCCATCGACGCGGTGCTCGCCTTCCTCGGCATTGCCGGGATCCGCGTGTTCCGCCGCATCATCGCCGAGCACGTCGAGACGTCACGCCGCCGCAAGGTGCAGCCCCACCGCTTGCGTACGCTCCTCGTGGGCGCTGGCGAGGCAGGCGTCATCGTGGCCCGCGAGCTCGCGCGCCGCCCCGATCTAGGCATGCACCCGGTCGCTTTCGTGGACGACAACCCATCGAAGACCAGCCTCGAAGTGAGCGGCGTGCCGGTCGTCGGCACCACCGAGCGTCTGCGCGCTATCGCGGAGGAGCTCGACGTCGAGCAGGTGCTCATCACCATCGCCAACGCTCCCGGCCGCGTCATTCGCGACATCGCCATGCGCTGCCGCGAGCTCGGCGTGCCCACCAAGATCATCCCTGGCGTTTACGAGATCGTCGGCGGCAGCGTCAGCCTCACCACTATCCGCGATGTCGCCATCGACGACTTGTTGGGCCGCGAGCCCGTCGTCCTCGACACCGAGGGCATCGCGCGCATCGTCGGCAGCCGTGTCGTCATGGTCACGGGCTCGGGTGGCAGCATCGGCTCCGAGCTCTGCCGCCAGATTGGCCGCTTCGGGCCTAGCCGCCTGGTGCTGGTGGAGCGCAGCGAGAACGCGCTCTTCAACATCCACCGCGAGCTCGTCGAGGCCATTCCGGGCCTGCAAGTCGTGCCCTGCATGGCCGATGTCTGCGACGCCAAGCGCATGCGCGCGCTCTTCGCCGAGCACACGCCGTCGGTCGTCTTCCATGCCGCCGCGCACAAGCACGTGCCGATGATGGAGTGGAACGCCGGCGAGGCCATCAAGAACAACGTCTTCGGCACCAAGATCATCGCCGATCTGGCGGACACCCACGGCGTCTCGCAGTTCGTGCTCATCTCGACCGACAAGGCGGTGAACCCGACCTCGGTCATGGGCGCCTCGAAGCGGCTCGCCGAGATGTACATCCAGTGCAAGGCGCAGGGGAGCAGCACCAAGTTCACGGCTGTCCGCTTTGGCAATGTGCTTGGCTCCGCGGGCAGCGTCATTCCGATCTTCAAGGAACAGATCGCGCGCGGCGGCCCAGTGACGGTCACGCACCCCGAGATGAAACGCTACTTCATGACCATCCCCGAGGCCTGTCAGCTCGTGCTGCAGGCGGCTTCGATGGGCACTGGGCACGAGGTCTTCATCCTCGACATGGGCGAGCCCATGCGCATCATCGAGCTGGCGCGCGACCTCATCCGTCTCTCCGGCTTCGTCCCCGACGAAGACATCGCCATCAAGTTCACCGGCATGCGTCCCGGCGAGAAGCTCTTCGAAGACCTCTCGTTCGACGAGGAGAAGGCCGACAAGACCCGTCACCCCAAGATCTTCGTCGGCAACATGCAGCTGCGCGACCCCGCCGAGCTCATCGCCAAGCTCGAGGACATGCACAATGTCGTCGAGCGCAACGACCCCGTGGCGGCCATTCGCCAGAAGCTCGCCGAGTGCGTGCCCGAATATCAGCACGAGCGCCGCGCCGATCCGACCGACCGTCTCCGCCTGGTGCATTCGGCGAGCTAGTCGGCCGTCCAATATCGTCCAAAACTAGGTCCGGGCGACGTGATGCAGATCGTTTGCTAATTCGCTGGACCCCGGTCTAATAGGCGCGCCGTGAGCATCTGCGGCCCGGTTTGCAGGGAGAGAACGCCGATGAAATTGCTAGGATTCGCCGCCGTAGGCGTAGCGATGTTCGCCGTCATGACGCTCGAGGGCTGCGGTAAGGATTGCGGCCGGGGCACCAAGAAGAACAACGGCGAGTGTGTCGTCACCGAGCTGACGTGCGCCGAGGGTACGACGCTCATCGAAGGGCAGTGCGTCGCGGGCATCACCGGCTGCGGCCCGTACACCCGCTACGACATCGCCACCGGCAGCTGCGTTCCCAGCTCCGAAGTCTGCGGCAACAACACCCAGCTCGACGAAGCCACCGGCACCTGCGTGCCCGCGAGCGAAGTGACGTGCGGCACCGGCACCATCCGCGAAGGCAACACCTGCGTGGTCGAGCCCAGCGCGCTCTGCCCAGCCGGCGAGGTCGACGTCGGCGCCGGCTGCGTGCCTGGCGGTTACGTACAGATCATCCACAACTCTCCAGATCCAGCCGCCGCCGAAGTGGGCATCTACTTGAACGGCACGCGCTACGTGAACGTCGCTGGCCCGATCAGCAACAACCGCGTCGCCTTCCGCGCCGCCACGCGCTTCCTGCCGTTCGCCGCCGGGAGCGTGCGCGTCGCCGTGACCGCGCCGGGCGCGACCGACGATAGCTCTCCGCTGGTTGATGCCACCGCCAACGTCACCGCGGGCTCGCGCGTGGCGCTCGTGGTCAGCGGCGTCGCCGATCCGTCGACCTTCACCGGCACGGTGCAGCCGCTCAGCATCGAATCGATGACCGCTATCGCGGCCTCCGACGTCAGCGATGCCGCTGGCACCTTCCGCCTCGCCTTCTTCCAGGGCGCGCCCGATGCCACCACCGTCACCATGACCAACGCCCGCTCCGGCGCCACGGTGGACGTGGCCTACGGCGACGGCAGCGCCTATCAGACGCTCACCGCCGGCGTGCACCCATTCGACGCCACCGGCCCGAGCTCGGAGCACTACGGCGCCTTCCAGACCAGCGCCTCGGGTACGTCGCAAGCGGCGCCAGCGGGCTTCGCTGCTGGCCGTGCTGGTATCGCGCTCGCCTCCGGCTTCGTGACCACTCAGGCGTCCGCTCCAGCGAACACCTTCAGGGTCGGCGTCGCGCTGCCCGAGGGCGGCGCGCTGCGGATCCTCGACGTGGCGGCGCGCGTCCAGGCAGTGCATGCCGCTGCCGACGCCGGCAACGTCGCCCTGTACGTGAATCACGTGCAACTGTTCACTTCGTGGCCCTTCCGTTCGGCCACGCCCTTCCGCACCGTTCCAGCCGGCGTGCCCTTCACCGTGGGCGTAGCGGCGGCTGGCGACGGCGAGGCCGACGCGGTCATCACTTACGAAGGAACCCTCGCGCCCGGTGACGTCTTCGCGTTCGTTGCCACGAGCGCGACCGCGGGTGCTGGCGCTAGCGCCGCCGAGCGACATGTCCTCGTGCCCGCCATGACCTCGAGCAGCTCGAGCACGACCTTCAGCGCCGCGGTGGTGCACGCCATCGCGGATGCTGGCGCGGTGATTCTGCGCGACGCCGACGGCAACCCGGTGGGCTCGCCCACGCCGATCACCTTCGCGCACGCAACGGGCTACTCGGATGTCACCGCGGGTATGGTGGCGTTCGACTTCTTCTCGGCGGCGGGTCCCGAGACGCGTCTCACGTCCGTGCAGTCGTCGTCGGGCGCCACGTTGCCGGCTCCGGCGGGCATCGCCGCAGGCCGCGCGACGCTCATCGTCGCCTCCGGTCTGACCGCAGACTTCGGCCTCTACGCCGTCACGGCGGAGGGCCAGTTCGCCGAGCTCGACCGCGCGGTCCGCGTGCAGTTCATCAACGCCGTGTCGGCTCGCGAGGCCCCGTCCGTGGACCTCTTGGTCAACGGTACGCCATTGCAGACGGCCTTCGCCTTCCGTGGCGCCACGGCCTACCGCAGCTACCCGCTGCTCAACGACGTGCTGCCAGTCGCGGTCCAGCCGGCCGGCGATGCGACGCTGCGCGTGAGCCGTGACATCGATTTCACCAGCGTACCGGGCGACCTCATCTATGTCGTGACTCTGCTGGGCGCGCGCGCCAACGCTGTGAACAACGACCTGTACATCTTCCCGACCCCGGGCCGCGAGAGCGCCACGAGCGCGAGCCAGGTCGCGGTCAACAACTTCAACGGCATGGCGGACCTCTCGCCGTTCGACATCAACAGCGCCGCCGACGGCGCCTTGCTCTTCGACGACTGTGGCTACGCCACGTACGGCCGCGTAGGCTCGATCGCGCTCGCGGCGACCACCTACTTGGTCCAGCTCTCGGATCCCGACTCATCCCCGCCCTTCATCCAGTACCAGGCCTTCGACCTCGACCTCACCTCGCGTGCCGGCCAGGCGATGGTCCTCCTCGAAACCGGCTTCCAGTCCCCCGGCTCGGGCGAGCCAGCCTTCGCCGCAATCGCGGTCTGGCCCGACGGCACCGTCGAGACGCTGCCGACGCGTTGAGGCTGCGCATCGCTGGCCAGTAAACGCCGCACGTCGGGGCTCTGTGCCCTGGCAAGCGGCGTTCGTCCTTCTCGGGCGGCGCTACAAGCACCGAAATCGAGCAGTAGTGCGCCCCCGCGAGCGCATCTCCCGAGATTACATTGTAATCTCGCGCGCATTTTCGAACACTACGCCAAGCAGCTGAGCGAGGAAGATCGCGGTTTATACGAGCTTTCCATCGCCATGCAGGGTACGCGCGTGCACGAGTAGCCACGCGCCAAGAGCGACGCCTACGCCCACAATACACGGTAGGAGATCGTTCACTTATGCGAGCAGCCGGTGCGGGGATGCCCGTTGTACGAGATGTTACGTTGACTGATTGGCACTGCTGCTAGTGCTGCGTCACGGCGTCGTCGTGACCGGCGGTCGAGCCAGTGGGCTCTGGTCGCGATCTCAGCCGCGTATGCGATCTACGGCAATCCGGCGCTGCGGTCGTGGCCTCAGCGTGCTGTGCGGGTCGCGGCTTCAGCGTGCTGTGTGGGTCGGACCTCAACGTGCTGTGCGGTCATGGCCTCAGCGTGCTGCGCGGTTGCGGCATCACGTACGCGGGGCGCTGCTACGTAGGCTGCGCGGCAGCGGGGACGCGGATGGTGAAGGTGCTCCCGCTCCCCAGCGTGCTCGTGACGGTCAGCGTCCCCTTGTGCGCTTCGACGATGCGGCGGGCGAGGGCGAGGCCGAGGCCGAAGCCGCCGGTTTCGCGGGAGCGGCTGCGGTCGGCGCGGAAGAAGGGGATGAAGAGGCTCTCGAGGTCGGCGGCGGGGATGCCGGCGCCGTGGTCTTTCACGTCGATGAGTACGTCGGGGCCTTCGACGCGCAGGCTCACCTCGACCTTGGTGTTGGGCTCCGAGTACTTGGCGGCGTTGTCGAGCAAGTTGTCGAGCGAGCGGCGCAATAGGACCTTGTCGGCGCTCAACACCGGTGCGTCCGGCGAGACCTTCACCACGAGCTCGCGCTGCGGGTGCGTCGTGGCGAAGCGCATGGCGGCGTCGCGCACGATGTCCTCGCTGGCGACGTCCTCGCGGCGGAGCGGCGGTAGGCTCCCGTCGTGACCATCGACTAGCTCGAAGCGCGCAGTGGTGAGGACGTCCTCGATCAGGCGCTCGAGCTCGGTGATGTCGGTCGCGACCTCGGCGAGGTAGTTCTTCGCGGTCTTGGAGTCGCCGTCGCCGACCAGCTCCAACGCGACGCGCATGCGGGCGAGCGGCGTGCGTAGCTCGTGTGAGACGTTGGCGAGTAGCTCCTTCTCGTTGCGTAGGAGCTTCTCGATGCGTGAGGCCATGTCGTCGAAGGCGCGGGCCAGGTCGCCGATGTCGTCCTTGCTGTCGATGCCGGTGCGCGAGCGCAGGTCACCGCTACCCAAGCGCTGCGCGGCGCGGATGAGGCTGTCGATGGGGTTGGCGATGCGGCGGGCGAGTGGCAGCGACACGATGGTCAAGAGCGCCAGCATCACTAGGATGATGGTGAGGATGCGGCGCCACCAGTCGTCGTCGTTCGACCATGGTGGCTTCCACACGAGCGTGGCGTAGCTCCGCGATAGCGTCATGGCGCCGGTGGCGGACGGTTGGGTCGGGAGCTGGAAGCCGGCGCTCTTGTCGAGGAGAGCGTGTTGCTCGGCGCTCCATGGCAGCGGTGGGTCGACGTTGCTCGCGAGCAGCTTGTCGTTGGCGTCGTAGACGCTCGCGTCGACGGGCAGCTGATCGAGCAGCGTCTTCACGCGCGTCGGCTCGCGCGGCATCTCCGCGACCAGGTGATCCAGGCGCTCGGCGAGGAGGGTGATGCTGCGCCGGTGGCGTGGATGCTGATCACCCGGCCGGATGATGCGGCCTACCATCACCACCGCGATGGAGGTGAGCACGAGCAAACCAATGCCGTGCATGTAGATGCGCCAGAAGAGCCGACTACCGACGCGCCGCGAGCCGTTTCTCAATCGTCACTCGCCGCGAGGACGTAACCCGCGCCGCGGATCGTCTTGATGAGCTTCTCGCCGTCGTCGACCGCCGCGAGCTTTTGGCGCAGGCGCGAGATGTGCACGTCGATGGAGCGGTCGAAGGCCTCCTCCGCCGTGCCCTTGGCGAGCTCCATCATCTGTTCGCGCGACAGGACACGGCCGGCGCGCTCGGCGAGCACCCGCAAGAGCGTGAACTCGTAGGCGGTGAGCGGCAGCTCCTGGTCGCGGTAGGTGGCGATGCGCCGCGTGGGGTCGACCATGAGTCCGCCGGCGCGGACAGTGCGTGTCGGAGGACCGGAGCGGCCGCGGGTGCGGCGCATGATGGCGTGAATGCGGGCCAAGAGCTCGCGAGGTGAGAAGGGCTTGGCGATGTAGTCGTCGGCGCCGAGCTCGAGACCCAGCACACGGTCGGCCTCCTCGCCCCGCGCGGTCAGCATGACGATCGGTACGTCGCTCTCGGCGCGCAGCGCCCGGCAGACCTCGATGCCCGAGACCTTGGGCAACATGAGGTCGAGCAGGATGACGTCGTAGCGGAGCTTGCGTGCCTCGTCGAGACCCGCTTGACCGTCCGCCATGATGGTCACGCTGACGTCGTGCTGCTGGAGGTAGTCGGCGGTGAGCCGAGCCAGGCGCGCGTCGTCCTCGATGAGCAGCGCGGTGGTGGTCTGCGTGGTCATGCTGTCCCCGAGCGGTGTCATGGCACCGCCTCGGGGAAATCTAGCTCACTGTGTTCTGGCAATGAAGTGCGCATCAAAAGCGGCCAAACCCGACTCCGTGCGCGCGCAGGCGCTCGGCGAGCTCCTTGCGCTGCTCGGGAGTGAGCTGGGCGTGGATCTTGGTGGCGGCGGCGACGGCTTCGTGCGCCAAAGCAGTCATCCGCTGGGCGCGCTCGTCGATGAGGCGGTCGATGGCGGCGGTGTCGGGGTCGTTGCTCTCGATGGCCCGCGCCACCGCCTCGGCGAGCTGCTTGCGCTCACCCTTGGCGTGCTCGGCTTGCACTTTCGCGACCATGCCGTCGACGATGCCGAGGATCTGCACGCGCTGGGCGTCGGTCGCCTCGAGCTCGTCGAGCGTCGCGTTGACGCGGTAGTCGACGAATTTCTTCATGCGCTCGGGGTTACGGCCATGGCGGCCGTGCGCAAAGGCGGTGCCAACGCCGATGACCAGAGCACAGGGGACGAGCACGAAGAGGGCGTAACGGATTGCTGCTTTCACGGGATGCTCCAAACGCGCCGGTGGTTCGAGGGCCGGCACTTTTGGAGGTTGGGCATGCGCCATTGCGGTGCCATGAATTGATCTTTAAGGATTGTAACGTTGCGGCTAAACTGTTGAGTATGCAGCAAACACCCCTAAGCGGCGTGCTCCTGGTCTCCGTGATTCTTGGCGGCTGCCCGGCTCGCTCGGGCTTCAACGATGTCACACACGACCCCGGCGACCAGCTCTCGAGCCAGACGGGCGATGGTGACTCTAGCGGTGGAGATGGCTCGGGCGACATCGACACGGCCGGCGATGGGGGCGGCGATGGCGTGCCGGGCGGCGGCGACTCGGCCCAGACCTTCCGTTTCCAGTATGACCGCACGTGGATCGTGCTCTTGCGCAACGCCGCGATGCTGCCGCTCACCCCCGAGAACACGCAGAACGCCGGTTCCACCAGCTACCAGGTCGCGCCGCCGCTCCCGGCTGGGCTCTCTCTGAACCCCACCACAGGTGCGATCTCCGGCACGCCGTCAGCGCTGCAGGCGCCGTTCAGTACGCACACCATCACCGCGACAGCGTCCATCGGCTCGTCGGTCGCCCAGCTGCGCATCGCCGTGCTCGGCGGCTTCATCGTCGACACGACGAGCGACGTCCCGCCTGCTGGTGTGCTCGGTGACGGCATCTGCTCCAGCACGTCGAGCTCGTGCAGCATCCGCGCCGCCGTCGCCGAAGCGGCGGCGCTCACCGGCCCTCAGGCCATCATGGTCCCGTCGGGCTCGTACCTCATCGATTCCGTCATCT
>JBDHVB010000010.1:0-45618 GCA_039809465.1 Myxococcota bacterium | reverse complement strand
CAGAACGAGCACCCAGTCGAGCACGACCGACGAAGCTCTTCAGCCCTGGGCCTCACGCAGCTCGTTCCAGCACCACCACGAAGCGCGCAAAGACCGGCCAGAGCCCAAGCTGCACCCATGCCCCAGACGACGAAACCTTGGGGTGGTTTCGTCTGGGGGAAGTAGGCGAAGAGAGGGAGAGAGTGAGCACTTGGGTACAGTGAGAGCGCCAGCTCGACGCGTGGAGACTTCAGCGCCGCGCGGCCCGCGCCTGATTGTTGCGGAGACGAAAACCCCAAGCAAAGGTTTCGTCGTCTCCGCCTAGCGCTTACCCGAGGCGCGCGACCTGAATGAGGAGAACCATCATCGTACTGTCGCACCCTCAGCACTCCCAAACACTTCGTGGCGCTCGGCGAGCTCGACCCTTCAGCCATCCTCCAAACAGGAGCAACTACGACAGGAGCAGGCCGCTTGAGTGAACGGCGTTGGAGTTAACGCTTCATATTCATGAGATCTTGAAGCATCTCGTCCGCCGTCGTGATGGTGCGCGAGTTCGCCTGGAAGCCACGCTGATACTGAATGAGGTTCACGAACTCCTGAGCCATGTCGACGTTCGACTGCTCGAGTGAGCCACTAGCGATCGAGCCGTTGCCGCCGCTGCCCGGCGTGCCGATGAGCGGCTCCCCGCTGTCGGTGGTCGCGGCGAACATGGTGCTGCCGCTACGGGCGAGGCCGTTGTTGTTGCGGAAGTGGGCGAGCGCCACCTGGCCCAGCACGCGCTGGTCGCCGTTCGAGAAGGCGCCCATGATGCGGCCGTCCGAGGCGACGCTGATGCTGGCGAGCGAGCCCGCGGTGTAGCCGTCTTGCTGGATGTTCGACATGGCGTTGGGCGCCGCGTACGAGGTGCTGCCGGCGCGGCCGGTGCCGCCCGAGGCGATGTCGTCGCCGAAGCTCCAGGTGATGGCCTGGCCCGGCGCCGCGCCGACGAAGTCGACGGCCGAAGCGGTGGTCGACTGCGCGGTCAGGGCGCCGCTGGTGTCGAAGCTCAAGGTGCCGCTGGCGATCTCGGTGGCGCCGCCGGCGGTGCCGCCGACGACCTCGTCACCATCCGCTAAAGCATGCCACTCCCAGTTGCCCGGCGAGGTCTGACGGAAATAGACGTCGATGTCATGCTCGGCGCCGAGCGAGTCGTAGACCTTCACCGAGGTGGCGAAGTTCGAGGTCGCGCCCGGGTTCGTCGGGTCGAACGCCGCGACCGCCGTAGCGGACGCGTTCAAGTTGGCGCCGATGGTCGCCGTCGTCGTGGCGCGCGGCTCCGAGGTGACGTTCGAGCCAATGATCAAGTCACCCATGGCGCCGCTGATGTTGCCGAGCGCGTCGGCCTGGTAGCCCTGGACCACCATGCCCTGCGCGTTCACCAGGCGCCCCTGGTTGTCGAGATTGAACTGGCCGTTGCGGGTGTAATAGTTGCCGCTGTTGCCCTGGAGATTACCGCGCGTGATGAAGAAGCCATCACCGGTGATCGCAAGGTCGGTCGCGACGCCCGAGCCGAGCAGCGCGCCCTGGCTGTAGATCTGATCGACACCGGCGAGCCGCGAGCCGTGACCCGTCTGCGACTCGGTGACCTGCTGCATGACGCTCTGGCCGAGTACGTCTTCGAAGCGGCCGCGGCCGGCCTTGAAGCCGATGGTGTTGACGTTGGCGAGGTTGTCGCTGACCACGTCCATGGCTTTGCCGTGGGCGCCGAGACCAGAGACAGAGGAATAAAGTGAGCTGAGAATCGACATGGAGGATCTCCGTTACTTTTCCGAGACGCTGATGACGTCGGCGGGTGAAATGTGTTGGCCAGTGGCACCGATGATCAGCTCCGCGCCGCCGTTCTCGAAGGTCACCGAGGTGACGACTCCGCGAACACGGGTCGACGTAGAGACCATGCCGCCGCTTGCGTTCTTCGCGCTGACTTCGACCGTGTAGGTGCCGTTGGGCATGACGTTGCCGCTGTCGTCCATGCCGTCCCAGGCGATGTCGTGCTTGCCCGCGGCGCCGGCGCCCGCTTTGATGGTGCGCACCGCTTTACCGGACGCGTCGCGGATGGTGACCGTCGACTCGATGGCGTCGCCGCCGAGCGTGTAGGAGATCGGGAGCGGCCGCGTCTCGGTGAGCCCGATCTTGTTGCCGTTCGCCTCGACGGTATCGCCGATGAGGCCCGCGACCTGCGCGTTGTTGAGCGCGGTGCTGGTGTTCTGCAGGAGGCCCAAGCGCTCGTTGGTCTGCATCGCCTGCTCGAGCGAGCTGAACTGCGCGAGCTGCGCGACGAACTCCTTGTCGTCGACCGGGTTCAGCGGATCCTGGTTCTGGAGCTGCGCCACCAAGAGGTTCAGGAACTCTTGCTTGCCCATCGTGGAGCCGCCGCCCAGCGCCTGGTCGATGGCCTGCGATGCCGCGGCGGTGGTGTTGGGGGTCGAGCCTACGGAAGTCATTGGAGCTCTCCTAGACCAAGAGGTCGAGGTCTTTGGGGTTACGCTTTGCCGTCCGCTTTTGCGGTCGCTTGCCGTCTTCGATCTCGACGATCTCGTCGGGACTATCGTGCTGTTCGCGCTCCGCGGCGCCGCCGCCGCCGAAGCCCGTCTGAGCGCCGCCCGCCTGCATGCTGACGTTCACTTCGCGCACCGTAACGCCCTGCGCCGCGAGCGCCGCCTGCAGCTCGGGGACGCGCTCGTGCAACAGGTGGGTGGCATCGGCGCGCTCGGCCTCGAGGGTGATCTTCACCTGGTCGTGGCGCACGTGCTCGACGCGCACCTTCACTTGGCCGAGCTCGGCCGGACGCAGGACCATGGTGATCTGCTGCTCGCCCCGCGCGACGTGACGCGAGACGACCTCGACGATCTCGTGCGCGGCGGTGATGACGCGCGTCGGCGCGCTCTCGGGAGCGGCGGTCCGCGGCTGCTCGCTACCGTGGGTGAGCTGCTGCAGCGCCGCTTCGAGTGGCAAGGCGGCTTGCTGATCGACGGGGACCGACTCGAGCTTCGAGAGGTCGATGTCACCGCCCGACGGCGCCGGCACGGTGACGAAGCGCTGGCTCCCCTTCACGCCCTGCATGACTTCCGAGGAAGCGCCACCCTCGCCAGCGCGCGGCGGCGGCGGCGGCAGCGGAATAGGAATTGGGATCGGCAGCGGCGTCATCATCGCGAGCTGCATCGCGGCTTGCGGCGTGGTCTCCGGCACGGCGGCTTCGGAGACCTTGGAGCCTTCGGAGGCGGGCTCCTCGGCGTCGGCGCCCAAGGATGTGACCGTGGTGCTCACGAGCCCGAGGGTCGCGGCGAACACCGAGGGCGCGTCGCTTGCCGCCTTGCTCGTGACCTCACGCGCTGCGGCGTCAGCGACCGGCGCCATGAACATCGCGGGGCTCTCGCTTGCGGCGCGCATCACTTGTCATCCTTCGCGCGCTTGGCGAGCGGGTCGACGCGCGAGCCCAGCTGGGTCAAGCGGCCGAGCAGGCCGGCGGCGCGCTCGGGGTCGATCTGCGAGAGGAGCGCCATGGCGTTGTCGGGGGCGACACGCGAGAGCACTTGCACCGCCAGCTCGGCGTCGGCGCGCTCCAAGATAGGCGCGGCCTTGCGGGGCGACAGGCGCGACAAGGCCCCCACCAGCTCTTCGGTGCGCTTCTTCTGCGCGGCGCCCGCTTGCTCACCGATCCCCACGCGGTCCTCGAGCGCCGCGAGCTCACGCTCGAGCTTGCGGGCGCGGGCGCTGATCTCCGCCTCGAGCTGCTTCAAGGCGGCTTCACGCTCGTCGAGCTTGCGGGCACGCTCATCGAGCGCGACGCGGCGGTCACGTAGACCCTGGGCGAGCGACTCGTCGCAGCTCCCCATGGCCGGGGTCGCGGTGGTCGCGGCGGGCGTTGCCTCGACGCTCTCCACGTTGCCCGCTGCAACGGACACCCCGGCGGCCGAGACGATGAGGATGGAGAGAATGAAGCGCTTCATTTGCGGTTCCAGGTTTGCGCCGCGAGCTCATCCATGGCGCGCGCTTCCTTGCCTTCGCGCTCGGCCAAGGCGGCGCTGTGTTGACGCTCGACCATGAGCTCGACTTGCTTGTTCGCCATCGCGGCCGCGCGGCTCGCGGCGGCGGCTTGCTCGCGTGACTGGGAGAGCTGCGCGATGCGGTGAGTGAGTCCGACGCGCGAGATCTCGGCGTCGACGAGCTGCGCGGCGGTGACGGGCGCGCGCTGTGCTTGGCTCATGAAGGCGTCTTCTTGCGCGGTCAGCGCGGCGCGCGAGCGGGCGAGATCGGCCTCGACGTTCGCGAGGTCACGCAGGGCGCGCTGGTGCTCGAGCGCTCGGATCTTCTGGACGCGCTGCATTCCACTCACGACTTGACTCCTGGCTTCTCGTCGCCTTCCATGCCGGCGAGGGCCGCAAGGCCACGAGCGACCGCTTCAGCGGTCACGGACTCGCGCACGCCCTGCTTCAAGAACGCTTCGATCTGCGGCCTCTTGGCGAGCGCGGTGTCGAGCTCGGGGTCGCTCCCTGGGCGGTAGGCGCCGATGGACAGCAAGTCCTTGGCGTCCTCGAGCCGCGCCATCCACGCGCGCACCCGCTGCGTCATGCGGCGCTCGCGGTCGGTGGCGAGATCGCCCTCGAGACGTGAGATCGACTGCAAGACGTCGATGGCTGGGAAGTGGCCGCGCTCGGCCAGGCGTCGGGACAACATCACGTGTCCATCAAGCAACCCGCGTGCCGCGTCCGAGACGGGCTCGCGGAAGTCGTCGCCCTCGACCAAGACCGTGTACAAACCCGTAATGCTTCCGCCACCTTTGGCGGGTGCGGCGCGCTCGAGCAGGGTCGGCAAGAGGGCGAACGACGACGGCGGATAGCCCTTGGTCGCCGGCGGTTCTCCGACGGCCAAGCCAATTTCGCGTTGCGCCATGCACAGACGCGTCAAAGAATCGACGAAGAGCAGCACCGAGCGGCCCTGCGAGCGGAAGTGCTCCGCGATGGTGGTGGCGGTGAAGGCGGCGCGCACGCGCTCGGGAGCCGGGCGGTCCGAGGTGGCGACGACGACGACGGCGTTCTTCATGCCGCCAGCGCCGAGCACCTTGTCGACGAAGTGGCCAACCTCGCGGCCACGCTCGCCCACCAGCGCCATGACGACGACGTCGGCGGTGGCCGCTTCGGCGATCATGCCCAGGAGCACGCTCTTACCGACGCCAGGACCAGCGAAGATGCCGAGGCGCTGACCGCGGCCAACGGGAATGAACGCATCCAACGCGCGCACTCCGAGCGACATGCGCTCCTCGACGGGCGCGCGCTCGGTGGTGGGCAAAGGTAGGCCGAAGAGCGGCAGGCGGTCACCGCACACCGGCAGCGGCTTGTCGTCGAGCGGACGGCCGAAGGCATCGATGACGCGGCCACGCAGAGCGTCACCGACCGGCACCGCCCACGCGTCTTCGTCGCGGATGAGCGGCGCGCCGACGCGCAGACCACTCAAGTTGCCGAACGGCATGAGCACGACCTCGCGCTGCTTGAGCGCCACGACCTCGGCGAGCACGTCACCGCGCGGGCCTTCGATGCGGTAGAGGTCACCGACCGCGGCGTTCGGTACCCGCGCTTCGATGAGCATGCCCAGCACCTGCGTGACGTGCCCCTGGAGCTGCAGCACCGGCTTGCGCACGCGTTCGCGATAGCGGGCAAGCGGGCTTGCCGGCTGCGCGCTCATCGCTCGGTACCGACCGCCGCGAGGCGGGGGTTGACGTTCTCGGGGGTCAGGCCGCGGGCGATGTTGCGCAGCGCCTCGGCGAACGAGGCGTCGACGCGGCCCAGATCGCACTCGGCGATGACGCCGCCAGCGCCGACGCTGATGTCGTCGACGATCTGCACGCGGCGCGCGGTCTCGCTGCCGGCGCTCTGCACGGCGGCCTCGGCGCCAGCGCGCTCGTTGGGGTGCACGCGCAAGCGGATGGCCTCGGCCTTGTCGAGGAGCGCGAGCGCTTGGCTCGCCATGTTGCGGGTAAAGCGCGCGCGTGCTTCGGCGTCGCCGCTGACCAGATTCTCGGCGATGAGGAGCGCCAGCTCGACCAGATCGTCCTCGGTGCGTGACAAGATGTTATCGCGGACGGATCCCAGCTGCGCGATGCTGTTGTCGAGGCGCTCGCGCATGGCGGCGACCTCGGCGTGCACTTGCTTGCGGCCTTCCTCGACGCCGCTCGCGTGAGCTTCGGCGAGCTCCGCGTCGCGCAGCACGGCGGCGGCGTCCACCGCGACGTCGTTGTCGTGCGTCGCGGCGCCGCCGGCCGTCGCCCAGTCTGGACGGCGGGCGCCACCACGCGCGACTTGCGTGAACGCCACCGGCGTGACGTCGTGGACATTCTCGCCGCTGAAGAGGTTCGAGACGTTGCGGCTCATGCCATGCCCTCGCCGTCACCCATGTCGACGTTGAGCTTGCCTTCCTGGCGGAGCTTCATGGCGCAGTCGACGATGGCCTGCTGCGCCTCCTCGACGACCGTGACGCGCTGGGGAGCGAGCATCTCGAGGTCGTCGCGCATCATCTCGGCGGCGCGCTTCGACAGACCGTCGAAGATCTTCTGGCGCATCTCCTCGCTTGCGGTCTTGAGCGCGACCAAGAGCTGCTGATTGTCGACGCTCTTGAGCAGCGTCTGGATGCCCCTCTTGTCGAGGCGCCCGAGGTCATCGAAGGTGAACATGGCGCGGCGCACACCACCGGCGATGTCCGGCGTGTCCTCGGCGATGCTCGCGAGGATGGCTTCGGCCTCCTCGCCGTCGAGCTGATTCAAGAGGAGCGCCGCGACGCGGGTGCCGTCGATGTCGGCGTCGCGGCTGTCGGTGGTCGGGAGCTCCGAGGCCAGCAGGCGCTCGGCTTCCTCGAGCGCCGGAGCGGCGATGGTCTTGATGCGCGCGAGGCGCGAGATGACCGCCTTGAGCGCGTCTTGCGGCATCGCCTTCAGGACCGCGGCGGCGCGCTTCGAGTCGAGGCGCGCCACGACGGCGGCGACGACCTGCGGATGCTCTTGCGCGAGCAGGGTGGCGAGCGCCTCTGGATCCGCTTCGGCGATCGTCGGGTTGGCGGTGGGCCTTGGCGGCTCTTGTGGGCCGAACACCGCCTTCACGACGTTGCCGCTCACGGAGCGCTCGGCCAGCTGGCGCAAGTAGGATGCCTTGCCGTTCAAGCGCAGGCCAGGGTGCTCGACCGCCGCCGAGAGCTCCTGGTGGACCGCTTGGAGCTCATCGGACGTCGCACGCTCGACGCGCTGCGCCGCCGCGTACAGGATGCGCAGCTCGTTCTCGTCGAGCGCCGCCAAAACTTCGGCGGCCGTCGAATCGTCGACACTCAAGATCCACATCGCTGCTTTGACGGGACCGCTGCCGGGGCCACCGAAATCGCCAGGGAGGGACATTGCGCTGCTCATGACTCGTTCAACCAACCCTTGATGACGGTGCTAGCTTGGTTGCCGCGACCGGCGCGGGCGTTGTTCGCCTGCGCTGCGGCTAGAGCTGCAACGTTCACGCCATTGCCGAGCGACGACGTGTTGGCGCTGCCGTCGAGAGCGGCCGCGGGCTGCGCCAGCTGCGCCTCGAGCTCACGCACGCTGATTGGCGCGCGAATGATCTCGGCGCGCGCGGCCCCGTCGATGGCGCGGCTGCGCTTGGCGAGCATCGACAGCGCGACGAGCGACAGCGCGGCGACGATGATGGCGGCGCCTGGACGCACGAAGCGGCTCGCGACCTCGACGATCCGTGGCGCGTCCGGCTCGGCGTCCGCCAGAGGCTCGACGAAGGCCGAGCTCTGCACTTCGATGCGGTCACCGCGGCGGCCATCGAAGCCCACGGCCGACTTCACCAGCTCGGCGAAGCGGTCGAGCTCCTCGCGGCTGCGCGGCGTGGTGGCGAGCTCGCCCTTGTCGTTCTTCTCGCGCTTGGCATCGACCAGGACGGCGACCGACAGGCGCACGAGCTTGCCGGAGGCGGAGACCTCGTGGCTCACGGTCTTCGAGACTTCGTAGTTGCGGGTCTGGGAGTGACGGGCGTTGGCAGCGCCGCCGAGCGCGCCAGCCGCCGGGACCTGATCGCTCCCGCTCTGCGTGCCGGCGAGGTTCGAGCGCGAGCCGGGGATACCGCCCGCGCCGGCCGTGCCCGCGGCGCGCGTCTCGTCGCTGGTCTGCTCGCTGCGCAGGACCACGCCGTCGGGGTCGTAGGTCTCGCTGGTGGTCTCGGCGGTCGAGTAGTCGAGCTCGGCGGAGACGTGGACCGAAGCGCCGCCCGGGCCGACAGTACGCTCGAGCATACTGGTGGCGCGACGCTCGAGCTCCGCTTCGATGCCGCGCTGGTGCTCGAGCTGACGGCCGCTCTGCTGATGCTTGCCATCGCCGCTCGCCAGCACCTGGCCGCTGGTGTCGACGACGGTGACCGCGTCCGCCGCCAAGCCTTCGACGCTCGAGGCGGTGAGGTGCACGATGGCTTGAACGTTCTCTTCGCTGAGGCGGCGGCCCGGCGCGAGCTGCAAGGTCACCGAGGCGCGCGGCTTGTCGTCGCGCTCACGGAAGAGCGAGCGCTCCGGCAGGCCCAGGTGGACGCGCGCGTCACGCACGCCGTTGATCTGGCGAATGGTGCGGCGCAGCTCGCCTTCGAGGGCGCGCTGATACGAGAGGCGCTCTTCGAAGCGGGTGCGGCCCAGCTTGGTCTCGTCGAAGAGCTCGAAGCCGACGCCACCGCCGCGCGGCAGACCGTCGCTCGCGAGCGCCAGGCGCTGCTCCATGACGCGGTCGTCGGGGACGAGGATGGCGGTGCCGTTATCCGCTAAAGTGTACGGCACTTGCGCCGATGACAAGCGTGCGGTGATGGCCTGCACGTCCTCGGGCGACAGGTTGCTCATCAGCGGCGAGAGGTGCGGGGTGCCACCCAAGACGGCGATGGCGCCGACGGCGATCAACGCGATGATCGTGACGCCGACCACCAGGAGACGGCGCCCTGGGCTTATGGCCTTCCAGAGCCCGAGCACCTCGGCAAACGCGGTCTGCAAGCGACTCATCGCTTAGCCCCCCATCCGCATGATCTCGCGATACGCGTCGAGCACCTTGTTGCGGACGCTCACCATGAACTTGAGCGAGACGTCGCCCTTCTCCATGGCGAGGAGCGTGTCGTGCAGGTCGAGCTCGCCGCCCTTCGCCAATTTCTCGGCGGCTTGATTCGACGCGACGTTGCGCTGGACCGTCGATTCGACCGCGCCCTTGAGAGCGTCGGTGAACGAGGCGCCGCTGTCCTTCCCGGGGACCTGCCCGACCTTCGGGAGGTTGTCGCGCAGCGGCGCGATCGCGGTCTTGAAGTCGACTGGCATGGCCATGGCTGTGCTCCGTTATGGCGGATATTATTTGCCGAGTTGCAGGGCGCGCTCCGCCATGCTGACCACCGAGTTCATGGCCTGCGAGCTCGCCTCGTAGGCGCGCGTCGCCGTGAGCATGTTCACCATCTCCTCGACGGGGTTGATGTTGGGCATGGCCACGTAGCCGTCGGGGTTGGCGTCTGGGTGCGAGGGGTCGTAGGTGAGGCGCGGCGGCGAGTTGTCGACGGCCACTTCGGTGACCTCGACGGTCGACATCGCCGCGGCGAGCGACGCATCGAAGGCGGCGTTGGGGTTGTCCTGCGCCGCGAACACCGGGTCGCGGCGCTTGTAAGGGCCGCCCTCCGCGGTGCGCGTGGTCTGGGCGTTCGCGAGGTTCGACGCGCTCGAGTTCATGCGCACGCGCTCGGCGCGCAGGCCCGAGGCCAGAATGTCCATGGTGCCGAAGAGATCCATCATGAGCCTCCATCCGTTGCGGCGTAGCGCAGCAGCGCGACTTGGCGTCGCGCCACTTCGATGCCGGCTTCGTAGCGAATGCGGTTGGCGGTGACCTGGGCGAGCGCCTGCTCGAGCTGCACGCCGTTGCCGTCGACGCGCGGCGCCTCCAGCTCGATGACCGGGCTCGACGCGCCATCGCCGCCGAGCGGGATGTGGCCTTCGCTCGTGGTGGTGAGCGTCGCGCTGCCAGCGGGGGTGTTCTCGGCGGACACGAGGTCGTGCGGCACGTAGCCAGGCGTCTCGGCGTTCGCGACGTTCGCGGCGAGCACCGACTGACGGCGCGCATGGAAGTCGAGCATGCTCTGCGTCGGCGTCAATTCTTTGAACATGTCGAGCTTCATGGAGCCTCTTTTCCGAGGTGACGACGCAGGCGTTGCAAGCGCCGCTCCAACCCAGCGAACACATCGTCCATGTCTTCGATCGCGTCCGGCTGCGCCGTGGGAGCCGTTTTAGCGGGCAGGTCGAGCTTGTCCTTGCGCGCCAGCATGAAAGCCGCGCCCAAGGCCGTCAAAGCGTTGACGTCGCCGGTGGCGCTGTAGGCGTCTGTGAGCACGCTCCAAACACCGAGCGGCGCATCGGCTTTCGGCAGGTTGCCGTCGAGCATCGGCGCCATGATCGCGATGGCGCGCGGCTGCAGATCGAGCTCACGATAGGCACGCGCGGCGGCGAGGCGGATCATGGTGGCGTCGGGGTGCTTCACGACGCGCTCGCCGTTCGCCTCGACCCAGGACACGAGCTCCAGAGGCTTGCCGCGGCGCGCGGCGACGGCGCGCGCGGTGAGCGTCTCACGGTAGAGATTGGTGAGCGGACGCAGCGGGCCGCTGTGCAAGAGCTTCGTCGCCGCGATGGCGTCGTCGACCTGCGCGGGCTTGACGAGCGTCTGCATCACCAGCGCGGCTTCGCGGCCCACCCACACACCCAGCTGCCCATCGAGCGACTTGATGGACGCAAGGATCGCCGTCCAATCGGCGTCGGCGGCCGGGCAGGTAAAGCCCTGCAAGCGCAGCCCCGCGAGGATGCTCGCGGTGCGGCCACGGTAGCGCTCGACGAGGTCCGCGTAACCAGCACAGGCCTTGTCACGCTCGCCGACGAGCATCTCCACATCGGCGCCGCGCAGCATCGCCCAGGCGTGCGCTGGAGCGCCCTCCTTCACCGCGGCGAGGAGACGCGCGGCTTCGCTATAGCGCCCGCTGGCGATCGCTTGCTCCGCCCCGCGCAACCCACTCCCCACGCCAAGCGCACCACCGAGCTCTGGTGTGCGCTCCATGAGCTTCTTGCGAAGCGGCTCATCCCGCTCCGCCATCGTCACCACCAACGTCGCGCCGCGCCCAGGGCGCACCACGGCGCTCGTGAACGCTTGGTCCGTGTCCAAGGTCAGCCAGGCGTGCCGCTTACCGATGAGCTCGACGTTCCCCGTCACTGCCGGCGGAAGCTCGAGCTTCTGCAAACGTACCGACTCCCCCGCGGTCACGACCTCGACGTCGAGGTGACTGCCGTCGCTGCTGCTGGCGATGCGCGCGCTCGCGTCCCGGCCGAGCTCGATCTCGAACGTCCGTGGGCTCGAGAACAAGACGGTGATGAGCAACGCGATCGCCATGGCGGACCACAGTCAGAGCACCAGGCGTGCCATCGCCGAAGGGGGCAAAACGGCGATTTTCGCTAGGGGTTACGTCAACGGTTTGACGGAGGATGGTGGGTGTCAAAGACACGGGTAGAGAGGACTCGGCGCGCTCGGGCGCCAGTGCTCCGCCATCGACGGGTTTCGCGAAACCTTGAGACTATACCGGGTCGACGATCGCGAGCTTCTTCAAGCGCTCGACCAGGGTGGTCCGTTTCAGACCAAGGATCTCCGCGGCCTTCGCTTTGTTACCACCGCTCCGCTGGAGCGCATCGAGCGTGAGCTTGCGCTCGAGGGCTTCGAGAGCCTTGTCGAGCGGGACGCCGGGCTCGGGCTCCGCCTGCATCGGCGGCGACACGGAAATGGCGGCCGCGAATCGCGGGGTGACATCGGTGGTCGCAGGTAGCGCGATCGCTGGCGCGGGCGCGGCGGCCGGAACCGCGGCGCGCATCTGTGGCGGCAGCTCCGCCAAGGTGATGTGGGTGTCTTTGGCGAGGATCACCAGGCGCTCGACCACGTTCTGGAGCTCGCGCACGTTGCCCTTCCACGTGTACGCCTGGAAGGCCATCATGACCTCGGGCTCGACACCAGCGATGGCGCGGTTGTGACGCTGGTTTGCCCACTTGATGAAGTGCGCCGTGAGCAGTGGCAAGTCGTCGAGGCGCTCGTTCAAGCTCGGCAGGCCGAGGGGCATGACGTTGAGGCGATAGTAGAGGTCTTCGCGGAACGAGCCGCTCTCGATGCGATCCGTGAGATCACGATTGGTGGCCGCGACGATGCGCACGTCGACCTTGCGCGCCTTGGCGTCGCCCACCGCGGTGACCTCTTTGTCTTGCAGGACGCGCAGGAGCTTCGCCTGGAGATCGAGGTGCATCTCACCGATCTCGTCGAGGAAGAGCGTACCGCCATCGGCCGCCACGAACTTACCCTCGCGGCGCTCGGTCGCGCCGCTGAAGGCGCCCTTGGCATGACCGAAGAGCTCGCTCTCGATGAGATCCTTCGGGATGGCCGCGCAGTTCACCGCGACGAACGGCTGCTTGCGACGCGAGCCACCGTGATGGAGCGCCCGCGCGCACAGCTCCTTACCCGTGCCCGACGCGCCGGTGATGAGCACGGTGCAGTCGAGGGAGCTGACGCGCTCGATGATGGTGAGCGTGTCGAGGAGCTTCACGTTGTTACCGATGAGCTCGGGGGCGTGCTCGTGACGCCACTCGCGGCTCGCTTCCTCGGCGGTCTTGTTGGTGTCGAGCAAGCGCCCGAGCGTCGCGTGCAAGGTCTCTTTGTCGACGGGCTTCGTCAAAAAGTCGGCGGCGCCCAGGCGCATCGCCTCGACGGCGAGAGGCACGGAGGCCGCGGCCGTCACCAAGACCACACCTTTGACTCCACCGCGCGCCTTGGCCGCCTTCAAGACGTCCATGCCGTCGTAATCCGGCATCATCAAGTCGGTGACGACGACGTCGTAGGGTCTGGCTTCGAGCTTTTCCAGGGCTTCACGCCCGCCATAAACGACATCGACTTTGACATCGAGGGGCTGAATCAACCGCGCCAGAATCGTGGCCATCGCGCGGTCGTCTTCCACCAAGAGAACTGTGCGGGACGCCATTGCGCTCATAGTAACGTCACTTCACTTCCGGACCTTAAGTTCTGATCGATTCCGTCGATGTTCGCGGTCATGCTGGGTCCAAATATCCCGCCCACAACCACACGGCTCGCGCGTCGCCCGAGGGTCCTCGTCGTCGACGATGTTACACCGACACGCGCCTTCCTCACCGATTCTTTGGCCCAAGAGGGATACGAGGTGATCGACGCCCTGGACGGCTCCTCTGCCATCGCGCTGGTCGCCTCCGACAGCGCCGATCTGGTCATCGCCGATGCGCTGTTGCCTGGCATCGACGGTATGGAGATGTGCCGACGTGTCCGCCAAGAGCTGGGTAAAGTTGACCTCCCCTTCATCGTGATGACGGGTGGCGACAACCACCTCTCGCGTATCAGGGACGTGGGCGCCGACGACTTCGTCACCAAACCCATCGACTTCTCCGAGCTGCGTGTGCGTGTCCGCCGGCTGCTGCAGGTCAAGGCATCGGCGGACCACCGCGAGTCACAGCATCGCGCGCTCACCTTGCAATTGGAAGTGTCCGAGCAAGCTTTGCTCGACGCGGAGCGTCTTGCATTTCTGGGCGTGACCGCGGGCAGCATCGGCCACGAGCTGGGCAACGTGCTCGCCGTGCTGCTCTCCGCGGGCAAGTGCATCGAGAGCTCGGTCGCGGCGCACGAGAGGGTCGACATCGGCGACGTGCGTGACCTGATGGCGGCGATCGAGCATGTGCGTGAGCACACCAAGAGCCTCGCGATGATCGGCCGGCCAGCGCGGGCGCGTGAGGACACCTACGACATCGCGGATCTCGTCCGCGAAAGCATCCGCTTGCTACAACGCGCCGGACGCCTGCGCGAGGTGAACGTCGAGATCGTGGTCAAGTCGGACGAGACGCTGCTCGTGCACACCAACCGTGTGCGCATCGAGCAGGTCATATTGAACCTCGTGAGCAACGCCGCCGACGCGCTGGTGGCGTCGGGAAAGCCATACGCTCAGCGTCAGGTGCGCGTCGAAGTCGTCAAAACGGACGAAGCTTGCCGCGTCTCCATCGCCGACAACGGACTGGGCATCGCGGCATCGCAGGTGCAGAAGATCTTCGAGCCGTACTTCACGACCAAGCCGATCGGCAAAGGGACTGGCCTGGGCCTCCCGGTGTGCCAGAAGATCTTGAGCAGCTACGGCAGCGACCTGCGGGTCGAGTCGGCGGAAGGCAAAGGCTCTACGTTCTGGTTCGAGCTGCCGTTGATCCAGATGATCTAGGGCCTGTTGGCTGGGAGCTCGATGGCGTCGTCAAACGAGCGAGGCCAGCGGACGCCCTGGCCAGCTCCCTCCATTGACATACGCGCGTATGACGCAGTAACTTGGGGGTCTATGAGAAGGCGTAACATCATGCAGCGGCCTCAACCTGTCAGCGCGGCATATCGCCTGAACGCTCGTCTCGACGCAGCGTCACACGCCAAGCTCACCGAGCTCGAGCAAAAGCTGAAGGCCTCGACGTCGGACATCGTACGTCAAGCGCTCGATGAGATGTACGCAACGCAGATCGGCAGCGCGAAGAACAGCCGTGGGCTCGATGACTTGGTTGGAAAATACACGCATGGTCCGCGCGATCTTGCCCGCAACGCCAAGAGCTACCAGACAGAGAGCCTCACCAAGAAGCATGGCGGTCAGTGAACTCCGTCATCGCTGACACTGGCTTCTGGACCGCGCTCCTGAATGCGCAGGATGACGACCACGCTGCGGCTCGTCGTTATCATGACGCGAACACCGTGCACTATGTGACGACGTGGCCGGTACTCACCGAGGCATGCCATCTCCTCGCGCAACGGGTAGCGCCCCAAGCAGCCACAGATCTCGTGACGAAAGGCATCGCTGGTTTCTTCGAGATCGCCGCGCCGCCAGCAGACGTCCTCGAGCGCTCCGTCGTGCTCATGCAGAAGTATCGCGACCTCCCGATGGATCTCGCGGACGCCTCGCTCGTCATCCTCGCGGAAGACCTCGGCCATGGCCGCATCCTGTCGACCGACCGACGTGACTTCAAAACCTATCGCTGGAAGAACCGCAAACCCTTCGAGAATTTACTCGTCCTCGATGCGTAGCAACGACGTGGTGAGCTGCGTGGCGTCCGCCTTCGACGCTTCACTCAGCAAGCGCCCACCTCAGCCGGCCCCCTGGTTCGCGCCGGCACGTATGTCGCGCAGGCTGTCAGTCACATCCTGTCCATCCGCCGCGTACAGCGCCCAGTTCGCCAGGCACGAAGCGCTGTGCTTTCAGGAAAAGCCGGTCGCCTTCTTCGCATTCATGGGCGGCTATCGCTGTGCCAAGTTTGGCTGCGTCGAGATCGCGCCTTGCGCTGGCCCGCGCACCGAGCTGACGCGCCGCTAGGCGCCGCTACGCAGGACGTGCCCACCCATCGTCGTCAGGCGATAGCTCGTGCCCATGGCGCGCAGCTTTTCGGGCGTTGCACTTCGTCGGCGATGCCGCACCACTGCGCGAAGACACTACGCGATGCGTTAACCGAATCAGCGCTCTAGGCCTTGCCGTAAACGGGGATCGCGGCGCCACTGACGTCCCGCGATGCGTCGGACAGCAAGAAGCCAACGACCTCCGCGATCGACTCGGGCTTCACCCATTTCGAAAAATCGGCGCCGGGCATGCCGCCGCGATTCGCCGGCGTGTCGATCATACTCGGCAGCACGGCGTTGATGCGGACATTCGAAGGCAGAGCCTCGGCGGCCGCCGCCTGGGCGAGCGCGATGACGGCGGACTTCGAAGCGGCGTACTCCGCGGCGGTGCCCGCGGTCCACGGCTGCTGCACGGGGCGCGCCCCGACGACGACGATGCTACCAGCCTCGCGCTGCTTCATCCCCGGCAACACCGCTTCGAGCGACGCATAGACCGTGTCCGCGTTAACGGACATCATCTTGCGCCAGGTGTCACCTCCCGCCCCCACGGCCTCGCCTCCCGCCCAGCTCCCCGCGATGAAAGCCGCTCCCGTGACGTCCTTCACGTCACGAAGCGCCTCGCTCCACGCGGCGCGATCACCGACATCGAACGTCAGCACGGTCACCTTGCCAAGCGCCCTCAGCTTCTCTTCCGTCCCCTTGCGATCGACGGCGATCACCGAATCGCCACGCGCCATGAGATGGCGAACGACCGCGCTGCCGAGGGCGCCTGCCGCGCCGGTGACGATGGTGCTCATGCTGCTGTCTCCTTTGTGACTGCCAAAGCGGTGACGGCTGCGATGACGAGCAGCGCCGCCGCGAGTAGGAAGGGGGCGCCGGGGAGGTGGAGCTTGGTGTCCGGCGCGATGAAGAAGGCGAAGACGCCCGAGAAGATGAGGGGGCCGAAGAGCTCGGCGAGGCCCATCAAGCTCGTGGACGCGCCTTGCAAGCGGCCTTGCTCGTCGGGGCCGACCTCGCGTGTCATCAAGCCTTGGGCGGCTGGGCCACCGAGGCCCCAGAGGCTCATGATCGGCAACCCGATGAGGAACACCCAGCCGGTCTCGGCGATGCCATAGAAGACGAAGCCCGCGGCGCCGGTGAACAGGCCCAGCGCGACGGTCTTGCGCTCACCGAGCTTCTTCACGACTGGGCCGACGAGCCCGCCTTGGACGATCATCGAGAAGACGCCGACGCCAGCGAGCGTGAGGCCGACTTCGCGCTCACCCCAGGAATAACGGTAGCCCGCGTAGAGCACGAAGACGCTCGGTAAGACCGCGTGCGCGAGGCTCGTGATGAAATGCACGACCGCGAGCCCCGAGAGCTTCTTGGTGCGGCGAAACAACGAGAGCGTCGCGACGGGATTTGCCTTGGCGAGCGTGAAGGCCGAGCGCAGGGACGGCGGCAGCGACTCCGGTAAAACGAACATGCCGTAGAGCGCGTTCACCAGCGACAACCCAGCGGCGAGCCAGAACGGCAGGCGCGGATCGATGCCGCCCAAGAGGCCACCGAGCGCGGGCCCGAGCACGAAGCCGACGCCGAATGCCGCGCCGAGCATGCCGAAGGCCTGAGCGCGCTTCTCGGGCGCGGTGACGTCGGCGATGTACGCTCCAGCGGTCGTGAAGCTCGCGGCGGTGATGCCCGAGATGACGCGGCCCGCGAACAGCCACCCCAGGTTCGGCGCGAGCGCCATGAGGACGTAGTCGAGCGACAAACCGAAGTTCGAGAGCAGAATGACCGGCCGGCGCCCGAAGCGGTCGGAGAGCGCGCCCAGCACCGGCGAGAACACGAACTGCATGACGGCCCAGATGCTGCCGAACAAGCCGTAGATCTTCGCGGCGCGGACCATGTCGCCACCGACGAAGCCTTCGACCAGCTTGGGCAAGATCGGGATGATGATGCCGAGCGCCACGATGTCGAGCAGCACCGTGATGAAGATGAACACGGTCGCGGCGCGCCGGCCGCGGGGCATCTCCACGACCGCCGCGACGTCTTCGGAGAGCTGGCTCATCGCGCCCGCGGCCTAGCGCCGGAGCGCGTCGAGCGCCGCGGCGAACTGTTGCCAGCGCTGCTCCAGGGTGCCGGTGTAGCCGATCGAGACACGCACGAGGCCGGGCGAGATGCCGGCGCGCTCGAGCGCCGTGGATGGCAGCTCGCTCGACGTCGAGCTGGCCGAGCACGACAGCAGCGTCTCGAAGTAACCCAAGCTCACCGCGATGAGCCCGGAACGATCTTGGTTCTGGAGCAGCTCCATGAAGCGGTCGGCGAGCTCCTTGGTGCCCAAGTCCATGGCGAAGAGGCCACCGGCGCCGAAGCCGGGGTTGGCGATGCGCTCGAGCACCTGACGCTGCGGAGCCGACGCGAGGCCCGGGTAGATCACCACCTCGCCACGGTCGTGCAAGCGCTCGGCGAAGGTCTGGGCGCGGCGGCTGTGCTCGGCCATGCGCAGGCCCAGGTGCGGCAAGCGCAAGGAGAGCTTGGCGGCGACGAACGGGTCCATCGTGGGGCCGAGGAGCATCAGCCCGCCTTGGGTCACGTCCATCAGGCTCATGATGAACTCACGGCTCGCGCAGACGGCGCCGGCGATGACGTCGGAGGCGCCGCTGATGAACTTCGTCAAGCTGTGCAGCACCACGTCGGCCCCGAGCTGCGCTGGCGAGACGATGAGCGGACAGAAGGTGTTGTCCACCAAGAGCTTGGCGCCGTGGCGGTGCGCGATCTCGGCGAGGCGTGGGATGTCGGCGACCTTGAGCGTCGGGTTCGACATGGTCTCGACGTAGAGGAAGCGGGTCTTCGGGGTGAAGGCCGCCTCCACGGCCGCAAGATCCGTCATGTCGACGAACGACACCGACAGCCCGGTGCGCGCCGGCAAGTAGTCGTTGAAGAGCGCGAAGGTGCCGCCATAGATGGCGTTGCTCACGACGACATGATCGCCATGGCGGACGAGCTGCAAGGCCGCCGCGGCGATCGCGCTCATACCACTCGCGGTCGCGTAGGCGGCCTCGGTGCCCTCGAGCGCCGCGAGCTGCCGGCCGAGCACGTACACCGTCGGGTTGAAGTGACGTCCGTAAAGATAACAACCCTGCTCCGGCCCACGCTGGCCCTGAAAAATCTCGGGCATGGTCTCGGCCTTGAGGACCGTGAAGGTCGTCGAGGCCTCGACGGACATGTTGACGCCGCCGTGCTCACCAAACTCATGATGAGCAGCAGCCATGGACGCGATGGGATCGAAGCGGTGCATGGACGACTCGCGGTTGCTCGCCTTCGAGGCGATGCTGTCTTAGCCCGAGTGAGCGCCGGTCAACAGAGAGGTGAGCTCCTCGGTCAGGCCGCCGGTCTGCAGAGGCGTGAGCGGAGTGCCGTCGCCCGAGGCGCGCAACGCTGCCTGCTCGGTGCCGCGCGCGGCCGCGTCGGCTGGCGCCGTCCCTTGACCCACGAGCGACTGTGCCGTGGTCGCGGCGATCTCGACGTAGGTCGGGTTGATGTTGAGCTTGGACGCGACACCCGCGAGCAGCGTCGACGACAGCCCAGCCGGGGCTTGGGTCGGCGCCGCGGCGGCCGGCTGATTCTGCGCACCCGCGCACCCAACGCTCAACGCCAACATTCCCAGAACGATCAGCGAACGATTCATGTCTCTATCTCCACACCACGTTGTCATGGCCCACCCCCAACACAACGCGGGGGGCGGGGTAAACCGGCTGGCGTTCTAACGTGGAACCGCGCGACTATCCAGCCTCCGGGAGCGCATTTGCGCGGGGGAGCGCCAACGCGAAGCGGGCCCCACCTTCGGGCGAGCTGGTCACGCGCATGCTCCCGCCATGCTGCATCACGGTCGCGTGGGCCAACGGCAGCCCCAGCCCGGAGCCGGTGTCCTTGGTCGTGAAGAACGGCTCGAAGATACGCTCACGCTTGTCTGGCGGGACGCCCGGTCCGCTATCATCGACATACATGGCGAGCCACGCCGACCCTTCGGCCTTCAGCCTGACGGCGACCGTGCCGCCACGTGGCGTCGCCTGGAGAGCGTTGAGCAAGAGATTCATCACGGCTTGATGGAGCCGCGCTTCGTCGCCGAAGACGTGGAAGCCGGTGTGCACGGGTGGGATCACGCTCACGCCACGCTCGGTCGCCTCGGCGGTGAGCAGCTTGAAGCACTTCCCGATCAGGGCGTCGAGGTCGACCGGAACACGATCGAGCGCGCGTGGCCGCGCGAACGCGAGAAAGTCATCGACGATGCGGTTGAGGCGCTGAATCTCCTCACGGACCACCGCGAGCGGCTCGAGGATCGTCGCGCGCTTCTCGCTGTCGATCTGGTTGATGCGCCGCTCCGCCAGCGTGAGCTGTAGGAGCGCGGCGTTCAGGGGATTACGGATCTCGTGCGAGAGCCCCGCCGTCATCGTGCCGACGAGCGCCAGACGCTCGGCGATCTGCGTGCGCTCGCGCAGCTCGCGGCGTTCCTCGCGAAGCTCGACGTGCCGCATCGCCTGCCCGATGACCAGCAGCAAGTCCGGCATCGCGTACGGCTTGAGCAGATACGCCCAGGCCCCCGCGCTCACCGCCGCGGCCGCGGACTCGACCGAAGCGAACCCCGTGAGCAAGATGACCTCGCACTCCGGGTTGCGGGCCTTGAGCGCCGGCACCAGCGTGGTGCCGTCTCCGTCGGGCAAGCGGACATCGACGATGCACACCTGGAAGTCACCGACCGCGCTGCCACGCGCCTCCGCGCAGCTCGTGACCGCCGTCGCGACGTAGCCCTCGTCTTCCAAGACCTCGACGAGGTTGTCCGCGAGCGGCACGTTGTCGTCGACGATGAGAACGCGTCTCTGGCTCATGTCACCGCCGCGCGATACTGCTTCTCCACGGCCTCGAGCATCTGCGCCGTCGTGAACGGCTTGGCCAGGAAGTCATTGGAGTGGGCGGCGAGCGCGTCCGGCGATCCGCTCATGACCACGAGGGGGATCCCCGGGAAGCGCTCCGACAGGCGCAGCATCGCGATGCCGTCGGGATCTCCACGCAGCGGCAGCTCGATGAGGGCCACGAACGGGGGCACGGAGCGGAGCTGCTCGATCTCGAGGAGCGAGCGCGCCGCGATCGTCGAGAATCCGCAATCGCGGAGCTCCTTGCTCATGCTGTCCGCCAGGGCCACGTCGTGCTCGATGACCGCGACGAGGGCATCGCGGCGCGCGACCCGCATCAGCGTCAGCAACGAGGCGATCGGCACGGGCTTCGGCAGCACCGCGAGCAGGCCTTCTCGGCGCGCGGCCGTCAGCTCGTTGTCGTCGGTGTAGGCGCTGACGACGATCGCCGGCAGTCCCGCGTCGATCTGGCGCATCCGACGCACCAGCTCGGCGCCGCCCATGCCGGGCATGCGCATGTCGGACAGCAGCGCATCGAAGCGGTGACGGCTCACCAGCTGCAATGCCTCGTCACCGCTGTGGGTGACCGTGACGCGCGCACCGTCGTCGCGGAGGATCTCGGCGAGGTTCTCCGCGAACGCCATGTTGTCGTCGACGAGCAAATAGTCCCGCATGGCTCAATCCCGCCGCAGCCGAACGATGAAGCGCGCGCCGACCGGCTGGTTGGGCTCATAGCGGACGAGCCCACCGTGACGCTCGACGATGCGCTTGACCAGCGCCAAGCCCAAGCCGACGCCTTTCGTCTTGGTAGTGACCAACGGCTCGAACAGCCGGCGCCTGGTATCGGCGTCGACCCCCGGACCGTTGTCTTCTATGGCGATCTCCACGGCGGCGTCGTCACTCGTGGCCACGACGTCGATGCGCCCCCCCGGCGCGGTGGCCTGAACGGCGTTCTCGATCAGGTTCACGAACACTTGCTGCAGCTGGCCCTCGTCGCCGGAGATCTCCGGCAAGCCGGCGAGGCCGCTGATGCCGAGCGTCATCGACTCGGGCCGGCGCACCCGGTCGGCCGCGGCGTCGACGACGCCAGCGAGGGACACCTTCGTGCGGGGGATGTCCTTCTCGCGGATCATGTCGAGCAGATCACTGATGATCTTGTTGGCGATGCCGACCTGCTCGCCGATGCGCGTCACGTGCTTGTCATAGCGTACATCCTCACCGAGACGATTCTTGAGGATGAACAGCGACGACTCGATGACGCCCAGGGGGTTGCGCAGCTCGTGCCCGAGCGAGCCCACCAGCTGGCCAAAGGTCGCCAGGCGCTCCTGTCGCGACTGCTGCGTGAGGAGATCCTCTCGGTACGTGTGCAGCATGACGGCGAGCTCGAGGTCGAGGATCTTCCCCATCGCGAGGAGCGCCCCCTGCTCCGCGGCGGTGTCGCTCCCGTGGTGCCGCGTGATGCGCAGCATCAGCTGCTGCCGCAACACGTTCATGGCGCCGAACATGTAGTGCTGCGGCATGTTGATGCGGACATGCATGCGTCCGATGCGGCATCTGCGCTCGAAATACGCCTCGTCCCATGGTCCGCGCAGCAGCTCGTCGAGCCAAGCGACCAGCGTGACCTTGAGCCGCCCGACGGTGCTCTCGCCGGCCTCCAGCACGCGGCGCGCGCCGTCATTGCTCAGGATGCGATCGTAGAAGAGCTCGACGATTTGCTGAAAGTCGGGGGCGATGACCGCGTGCAGCTTCGTGAGCGAGAGCTCGTCGACGTCCGTGAATCCGACATAGCGTTTGAGCTCGCTGAAGATGCTGTCATCCGTGCCGGCCGTCATTACGAGCGCTTCACCTCGGATTGATAGTCCTGGAGCTTATACTGAATCTTGCGGGGGGAGATGCCGAGAATCTCCGCGGCCTTCGACGTCGACCCGCCAGTGAGCTCCAAGGTTCGCAAGATCGCGTGGCGCTCGATGTCCTCGAGCCGTGACCCCGGGATTTTGATGCCGCCCTCGGCGGGGCGGGCGGTACGCACGTTGGCCGGTAAGTCGCCGAGATCGACCACGTCGCGCCGGGCCAGGACGACCGCCCGCTCCACGACGTTCTCCAGCTCACGCACGTTCCCAGGCCAGTGGTAGGCGTTGAGCGCGAGCAACGCATCGTCGGTGAAGCCGTGCAGCTCCTTGCCGTTCATGTCCGCGTAGCGTCTGACGAAGTGCATCGCCAGGAGCGTCACGTCGCCTTCGCGTGAGCGCAGGGCCGGCATCTCGATGGTGATGACGTTCAAGCGGTAGTACAAGTCCTCGCGGAACTTGCCGTCACGGATCGCCTGCTCGAGGTTACGGTTGGTCGCGGCGATGACGCGAACGTCGACGCTGAGCGTCTCGTTGCTGCCCAGCCGCTCGAACTCGCGCTCCTGCAGGAAGCGCAACAGCTTGACCTGGAGGCCCGGTGAGATCTCGCCGATCTCGTCCAGGAACAAGGTGCCGCCGTCTGCTTGCTGGAAGCGTCCATCCCGGCGCGCCATGGCGCCGGTGAACGCTCCACGCTCGTGGCCGAAGAGCTCGCTCTCGAGGATGCTCTCGGCGAGCGCCGCGCAGTGCAGCCTCACGAATGGGCCGTTCGCGCGACCGCTATGGCGGTGCAGGGCCGCCGCGACGAGCTCCTTCCCCGTGCCGCTCTCGCCGACGATCAACACCGAGGCGCGCGACGGAGCAACTTGGCGGATCAGCTCGGATAACGCCTTCATGCCGGGGGAGGAGCCGACGACGTTGTCCAAGCTGTCCCGGCTCGCCAGGCGCTCACGCAGCTGCGTCGCTTCGCGGCGCAAGCGCCGGCGCTCGACCGCGCGCTGGATCACGATGGTGAGCTCTGAGATGTCGATGGGCTTCGTGAGATAACTCGCCGCCCCGAGCTGCATCGCGGCGACGGCCGTGTCGACCGCGCCGTGCGCCGTCATCACGATCACCTCGATGTCCGGGTCGCGCTCACGCGCCCGCTGGATGAGCTGCAGGCCGTCCATCCCCGGCATTCTCAGATCGGTCAGCAGCACATCCGGGTGCTGCTCGTCGAGCTTGGGTAACGCCTTGAAGCCGTCCGCCGCCGTCTCGGTTGCGTAGCCGTCCTCGGCGAGCAGGTTCGCGAGCGCCGTCCGCGCATTCGCTTCGTCGTCGACTATCAAGATGCGACCGCTACTCATCCTCACTCCACCATCGCCGTTGCATCGGCGCTGTTCAATAGACGGGCAGATCCACGCACTGACGGTACGAATCGAACGGGCACGTCCGCAGCTCGTGGCAGCGCACGCAGGCGGTCGTGATGGAGTGCGTCGTGCCCCACTCCGGGCTCGAGCCGGCGACCTCCGCGCGTGCCCGCCGGATGTCCTTGATGAGCCCGTCGATGTTGCTGTCGAGCATGGGATGGCCGCGCCGCTCCGGCAGCGCCGCGATGGCGAGCGCGATCTCTTCCATGGCCTGGAGCTGCGTGCGCGCGTCGCTCGCGCTCTCGTCCGGATGGTCCGTGAGCAAGCCGAGCAAGCGAACCTGCTGCGCGAGCCGCCACATGAGGGCGCGCGTGGCGTCGAGGTTGCCCGGCGGGGGCGGGGTGAGCACGACGGGCTCGGCGGAGTCGCCTTGCGGAGTCGCTGGAGGAGCGGCGTTGGGAGGCGCCTGCGTACAACCAAGGACGAGGAGGGCGATGCCCATGATGGATGTCTTTGTCACGGTCGATCACTCCTGCCGCGTGCGTACGACGAGCACTGGGCACGCCGCTTTTTGAACGACCTCTCCCGCCACGGACCCGCTCAGCACGCGCTCCACCGCGCTCACGCCACGCGAGCTCATGCAAATCGCGTCGGCGTTCCAACGCGCCGCGGCTTGAAGAATCGCGTCGGCCGCGGGTCCGCCTTCGATCACCGTCGTGTGGACTTGGACCCGCTCATCGTCGAGCGCCTCGGGGACGAAGGCGCGCATGCGGGCGTGCAAATCGGCGATCTGCACGGAGTCGAGCCGCCGCTGCTCTCCCGAAGGCCGCTTGAGCGGACCATCCATGATACGATCGTCGACGAAGACCATGTTGAGGCTGCCGACCCGCCCACCCAATAGGTCGATGGCGTGCGCGACCACGGTGTTGGTCACCGGCGTGAGGTCGGTCGCGACCAGCACCTTGCGCGTCCGAGCCTCGACGTCTCGACGCCCGAGCACGTCGTGGCCGACGCACAGCACGGGTATGTCGCTATAGCGCATCATCTCCTGCGAGACGGAGCCATGGATGAGCCGGCCCCACGCTCCGCGCCGGTGGGAGCCGACGATGACCATGTCGGCCCCGAAGTCGTGCGCGGCGCGCTTGGCGAGCACGCTCACCGAGCCGATGCTCGGATGGCAGCGCACCGTGAGCGAGCCTTCTCCGGAGAGCTCGCCCAGACGGTCACGCAGCTCGCCCTCCAGCGCCTGCGTGACGCGAGAGTCGGGCGTCATGAGATCCTCGCCAGCCTGCACTCCCAAGCGCTCGTGCTCCGCCGACGGCCAATAAAGGAACTCCACGGTCACGTCGCACGGGATCCGCTCCCGCAACCACTTGAGGTACGCGAGCGGCGCATCGCTCGCGAGGGTGCGGTCGATCGCGGCAAAGACCCGGAGGCGCCGTTGCCCCGTGAGCGCGAGCCGCAGGCCTTGCGTCGACGGCCGCGTGACGAGCAGCGGACAAGGGAGCAGCACCGCGAGGCTCTCGGCGATGCCGTGGTAGCTCGTCTTCGTCTCTCCGAACCCGCCGACCACGCAGAGCCTCGGCCTCATCACGTTGACGGCAGCGAGCAAGGTGTCTTCGACGGGCCCGTGACGCACCTCGACCGTCACCTGCAACGCCTCCGACGCGAGCTCGTCCCGCAGCTCACCCAGCAACGTCCGCGCGGCGCTCTCGCTGGCGCCGGGCAAGTCCGCGAGACGCACGCGGCCCTCCATGGGGATCTGCAGGCGCGGCTCGATGACGTGCACGATGTGCAGGGACTCGCGGAGACTTCGCGCGAACGCGGCGGCGACGCGGACGGCTTCGTCACCCGCGACGCTGAAGTCCGTTGCAGCAAGAATGGTCACGGCGGTGCTCCGTTGGTTTCACCGCCAAGAAGAGCATCTGACGTGCCAAGCCGGAAGCTCCAAAAGCAGCAGGTTCTGGCGCCACTTCGAGCAGGCGCGCGCGCAAAATTTTCGCAAACGGCCCCGTCGAACGCAAACCTTGCCGAGTGGGCTAGCGCCGCCGTGGGCGCTTGGCCGCCGATGAGCGCTTCTTCTTCTTGGCGTTCTTCGCGGCCCCCGGGCGGGGAAAGTGCTCACGCGCCACCGCGGAGATCACGTCGTCGACGTCGACCATCCCGACGATGCGCTCGCCCTCGACGACAGGGAAGCAACCCACGCGCTCCTCGATGAAGCGCGTCGCGATCTCCAGCAAGGTCTCCGACGGCGACGCGGTGTGGACGTTGCCAGACATGACCTGACGCACGGTGCTGATGCGCGCATTCTGCCGCGCCCAAGCGCGCAGCACATCGAGCTCACTCACGATCCCGACCAGGCGCTCGTCCTCGAGCACCACGAGATGTCGGCCACCGGTGGCGAGCAGAAGGTGAAAGGCCGCCGCCAGCCCGTCGTCCGGCGCGAGAGCACGGACCTTCTTGGTCATCAATTGATGGACTTGCATGGCGTCCCTATACAGCGCCCGCGTGGCGGAGGTCACGCTCCGCCACGTGGCGCCGCAAGGTCCCCACTTCACTTACTTGCGCAGCCGCGTCTCGAGCAGCTCCGCCAGCGCGCGGCAAGCGTCCGTCGTGGTGAAGACTCCGACCACGTGTCCGCGATCGACGACAACCGCCGAGCCGACCTTGGTTTCAGCCATATGGCCGACCACCTCGTCCAGCGGAGTGTCGGGGCTCACCACGTAGACATCGTTGGTCATCACGAAATCGAGCGGCTCCACCTTCGGATCGACGCCCTCGAAGCTCTCGGCGAGGCGAATGTCGCGGTCGGAGATGATGCCGACGAGCTCGCCGCCCTTGAGCACCGGCAGATGGCGCACGCGGTGCTCCGTCATCTTCGCGGCCGCCGACGCGAGCGTTTGATCGGCTCCCATCGTGATCGGCGTCGTGGTCATGTACTTGCGGATGGGAGGGATAGGCTTCGTCATGGAGAGACTCCTGTTGGATGTACAGGAGAGCCCTTTGCAATCGCGATGCCGCGCGCCGACGCGGGCGGCACGCTCATCCCGGTACCGGCTCGCGCAACTTTTGCGCTGTCACGCGCGCTTCGGCGCATGGCCTACCGCGCGCTGGCGGCGCACTTCGATCTTCGATTCGTCGCGTCCCCTCATTGCGAACGCGTCGTTTCGAATTGCTATAGCGGACACATGCATGGTTGCGACTGACTCGCATTTTCATGTCGCATACACCACTCAGCGAAAATGTTTCGCTCGACATGGATGCGGTGCTGTCCGATTTTTGCGCGATGAAGCAAGACGTCGTTAGTCCGCTATCACGAACCCCATTCGTCCTTCGGATTTCGTTGTTCGGACTCTGTCTGGCCGCCGTCACGATGATGCCCATCACGTCCCGCGCGGACGACGATGCAGGCAAAGCCGTGTTCACGGCGAAGGGCTGCCCCGAGTGTCATGCGGTGAGCAGTCACGGCATCAAGAGCGATGGTGACGCGGCCGACCTCTCCAAGATCGGCTCCAAGCACGACGCCGCGACCATCGAGAAGTTCATCACCAAGCAGGTCGAGCTGAACGGCAAGAAGCACAAGAAAAAGTATCAAGGCTCGGATGACGATCTGAAGAAGCTCGTCAGCTGGCTGGCGTCGCTGAAGTAACCCCATGCTTGATTGGGCGGCGTGGACGCTCGTGGCCCTGGCGAGCGTTGGCCTGGTGTTGATCTTTGGGCGCTATGAGCAGCTTCGCGTGGCCACCGGTGGCCCGGTGTTGCTGCTCTTGTGCAGCATCTTGCTCCCCATCAGCGCCGCGATGATGGGCGTCGCGAGTGGTGTCGAGCGATCGCAACGCACCGACTTTTGCGCGACCCAGTGCCACGAGATGGCGCCGTTCGCGAAGAGCCTCACCGTCGACGACTCCGAGTACCTGGCCGCGACGCACGTCCAGCGCGGCCTCGTGCCGCGGGATCGTGCTTGCTACACCTGCCACACCGACTACGCCATGTTCGGTGGCCTGAAGGCGAAGCTGAACGGGTTTCGTCATGTGCTCGTCCACTATCTCGGACAAGTCCCCGAGAACCCCGAGCTCTACGCCCCATACGACAACGCGAACTGCCTCCACTGCCATGAGGGCACGCGCGCCTTCCTCAAGGTGAAGGCGCACGCCAAGGGCGAGGGCTTCGCGGCGCTGCGCGCGGGCGGCAAGTCGTGCGTCAGCGCGGGTTGTCACGATGTCGTGCACGCGACCTCGACGCTCGACGACGTCGACATCTGGCAGCCGGTGGAGGCGACCATCGAATGAGCACCACGTCCTCGCCTCACGCGGCCGCTTCCAGCACTCGGCGCACCCGGCTGTTCGCGAGCTCGATCGCCGCCGGCCTCGCGCTCGAAGCCGTCGCGCTCGCTCACTTCGGCCCCGGCTCCTTCGTTGGTTTCGCGCTCGTGGGCATCCCGCTGATCCTGGTGGGTACCGGCTACTTCGCGATGCGCGTCGTGACCCTCGCCCTGCGAAAGGACCAGTGATGCGCCACCGCTCACGTGTCTTGCTGCTCACGGCGGCGGTGATGTGCGGCGCGGCGATCGCGCTGTGGCAGGCGGGGAGCGCGCGCGCGAGCCTCGGCATGCCACCGACCGTGCGCATCCCCATCGTCCGCGCGCACGGCAAAGGCGACCCACCACAAGCCGCGCTGTTCTCCCATTGGTCGCACGATCAGTTCGCTTGTTACGCATGCCACCCGTCGCTGTTCCCCCAGCAACGGCTTGGCTTCACCCACGATGACATGGACGCCGGGAAGTTTTGCGCGGCTTGCCACGACGGCAAGTCGGCTTGGTCCTTCGACGACGCGGACTGCAAGACATGTCACCACGACTAGCTCTCCTCGCATTCATCGCCGCGGCGGCGCCGTCGGACGTCGCGGCCTTCCCTTGGTACGCGAAAGCAGACGACAGCGCGGCGAGCTCGGAGCCGCCGAGCGCCGAAGCGAAGTCCGAGACGGGCGGTGAAACGCCGCCCCAAGGAGCGCCGCACGGCGCGGCCGACTTCGGCGGTCTGGCGCTCCCCGGGAACCTCCGCCTCCACGGCCGCTTCGACATCAACTACGAGCGCGTCGGCTATAGCGACAATTTCTTTCGCGGCCAGGACGCCCTCCAGAACTATCACCGCCTGTTGTTCCTGACGCGCGACGTGAAGGACGAGCCGTTCAGCTTCAACCTCGAGATCATCGGCCAAACTTGGTACGAGATCATCTACCGCAAGAGCGTCCTCGATGGCCGTGTACGCATCCGCGCCCGCGTCGGCCGCATCCTGGTGCCGTTCGGCCCCGACCCGCTCTATCACCATGCCTACGGCGGCCGCGCCGGCTTCGACCAGCAGATCCTGCCGGTCATCTGGTCGCAGCATGGCGGCACCGTCAACGTGCAGACGCAAGTGGGGCCGCTGCTCGTCGCCGACGACGTCTACGCCGTGCAGGGCTATGCGCTATCGCGGGCAGACGCGGTCATCAATCTCCAGTCCGACTTCTCGTCCGCGCGTGACGTGCGCTTCGGCTTTGGCAACCGCCTGTCGGTGTCTTACGCGCCGTTCACCGTCTACTATTCGGCCTACTACAACGCCCTTGGCTTCGGCCGCCGCTTGTTCATGCAGGCCGTCGACGTCAGCATCTGGCGCTTCTACGGCGTGCCCGTCCTGGACCGGCTCACCATCGACCTCGGCTTTTTGCGCGCCGACGTCTCGGGCGGCAAGGAGCGCGGCTACGGCGGCGCTGGCGACGATTACTATCACCTCGCGAGCTACTTGCAGCTCCGCTATTACGCACTCGATTGGCTCTACATCCAGGCGCGCACGGGCGTGAAGCTGCTCGACAACCGGCGCGGCTTTCTCGGCGACGACACGCGCTACGACGTTCGCGACACCACGAGCCACAACCTCGGCATCGTCGCGCGCTACCGCAACCTCACGGGCGCCATCTATCACTTCTGGAACCTCGAGAAGCGCGACGAGGTCGATGATGACGTGCTCCGTTTCCAGGTGGTCTATGAGTTTTAGACTGGTGACTCTCGGCCTCCTCACCCTGACGCTCGCGGCCTGTGGCGGCTTCGAGCGCGGGGAGCCATCCGAGGACGAATCCGCGGACACGGACACTGACGCTCCCGGTGGCGGCGACGGGCCGTCCTTCGCCGCGACGGTCGCGCCGATCTTGAATGCGCGCTGCAGCGCCTGTCACGGCGGCGGAGGCGTCGCCGCGTCGACCGCGTTCCGCCTCAGCGGTGATGCGAGCACGGACTACGGCGTCGTGAGCGCTCTCGTGAGCCCGAGCAGCCCGGCCGCGAGCAAGCTGCTGCAAGAAGCGACGGGCGTAAGCCACGGCGGCGGCGCCGTCATCGCCGCCGATTCCGACGACTACCGGACCATCCTTGCGTGGATCACTGGAGGGGCATTGCCATGAAACCCAATCATCTTCTCGTGCCTCCATGCCTCGCGCTGCTCCTCGCGGTGGCGAGCTGCGCCGAGCTCGAAAAAGAGCGCCAACCGACCGTGACGACCGACGGCCCTCACACGCTCGAGGTCGGCCAGACCGGCACCCTGACCGCCACCACCACCAACGGCCGCGATAGCGGCTACGCATGGGCCAGCGATGACGACGCCATCGCGGCGGTGGACGCGGCGGGCACGGTGAGCGCGCGGGCGGCTGGCGAAGCGGTCATCACCGCCACCGGCGCCGACACCAAGGCCGTGGGCCGTCACATCGTGGTCGTCGTGACCGACGTGAACGCGAGCATCCCCTTCTTCGACGCCTGGCATGGCTCGGCGCACGCCGACGCGAGCGCCCCGGCTTTCAACGAATGGAACGACGAGGGCGCCGTGCCCGCCGCGTGCGCGCGATGCCACAGCTCGCAAGGCCTCATCGATTACGCTGGCGGCGATGGCTCGCCAGCCGGCGTGGTGGACAGCGCCGCCCCGACTGGCTCGGTCGTCGACTGCAAGACGTGTCACAACCCCGCCGTGTCCGCTTTGACGGAGGTGACTTTTCCGTCAGGCGCGACCATCAGCGGGCTCGGGCCGGAAGCGCGTTGCATGACCTGTCACCAAGGACGCGCCGCGGGCGACGATGTCGACGCGGTCATCAGCAACGCTGGAACGGTCGGTGACGACACCGTCGACAGCAAGCTCGCCTTCACCAACGTCCACTACTACCCAGCGGCGGCGACCCTCTACGCTGGCCGCGCCGCGGGCGGCTACCAGTACGCAAACCAAGTTTACGACGTGCGCTTCCGGCACGTCCCTGGCTTCGACTCGTGCGTGGGTTGCCATGACGCGCACTCGCTCGAGGTCAAGGTCGACGCCTGCTCGACGTGCCACACCGGCGCCACCGACAACGCGAAGCTCCGCGACATCCGCATGATCGCGTCACGCAACCAGGACTATGACGGCGACGGCAACACGACCGAGGGCATCGCCTGGGAGATCCAGGGGCTCCGCGAGCGGCTGCTCGAGACGCTGCGCGCCTACGCCGCGGCGCACGGCGGGCCGCTCTGCTATGGCAGCGGCAGCTATCCCTATTGGTTCGCCGACACCAACGGGAATGGCGCTTGCGAGCCGAGCGAAGCCGTCTTCGCCAACGCGTATCACCAGTGGACGCCGCGCGCCTTGAAGGCCTCGTTCAACTATCAGCTCGCGACGACCGACCCGGGTAACTTCGCGCACAACGCGAAGTACACGATTCAGCTCTTGCATGATTCGATCGTCGACCTCGCTGGCGCCTTGCCGACGCCGGTGGACACATCGGCGCTCGTGCGCAACGACCAAGGTCACTTCGATGGGACGAGCGCCGCCGCCCGCAACTGGGACGCGAGCGACGGGGTCACGGCCACGTGCTCACGTTGCCACGGTGGCGCCACGGGCTTTCGCTTCTTCGCGCAGTACGGTGTTGGCGACGTCGTTCAAGAGCAAGCGAACGGCCTCGAGTGCTACACCTGCCACGAGAGCTTCGCTCCAGACTACAAGCTCTTCGTGCCAGCCGTCGTGCGCCTCGCGAACGGCTCGACGACCACCTTCGATCCGACGCCCGCGAGCGATCCGGGGAGCGACAACGTCGACAACCTTTGCGCGAGCTGCCACATCGGCCGCGCCTCGCAAGCAACCATCGAAGCGGCGATCGCCGCGGCGAGCCCAGGCAACGTGACGAGCTTCGTCAACGTGCACTACGCGCCAGCCGCCGGGACGCGCGCCGGCGCGCGCTTCGACATCGGCTCCGAGGTCAGCGGTGAGACCTACGCCGGACCGCTGGCCCACCCGGGCGGCAGCGAGTGCATCTCCTGCCACCGCCCAGGCGCGAGCAACCACACCTTCGCGATCGCGGACGTGTGGGAAGGCACCTGCCAGGTCTGTCACGCCGACGCGTCGGAAGCCGCCGACATTCGTCCGCTATCACGGTCCGCCGACTACGACGGCGACGGCAACGTCAGCGAGAGCTTGAAGAGCGAGCTCGATGGCGCCGCGGCGCGCCTGCTCGTGGCGATGCGTGACGCGGTGAGCTCTGGCGCCAAGCCCTGCTACAGCGACGCGAACCCGTACTTCTTCAAGGACACCAACGCGAGCGGCCCCATCTGTGACAGCGGTGAAGCCGTCAGGAGCAACGCCTTCGGCCCATGGCCCCCGGCGCTGCTGCGCGCCGCCCACAACTACAACCTGACCCGCAAAGACCACGGCGCCTACGCCCACAACTTCTCGTACGTCTTGCAGCTGGTCTACGACAGCATCGGCGAGCTGGGTCAGAGCACTGGGTCCATGACGCGGCCCTGAGTGCCTCTATGGCACAACCCCTAACCCATTGTAATAATTGAAAATTACGGCGTGACGCCCGTCAAGCGCAAGCAGGCCTATCCACCTGTCGCTCTGTCAGGGTACGTTCTCATCACAGCCCGCCCGCCGCCAACGCGCGCTGTACATCAGAGATCAATTCAACGTCATGAGTGCACCCGCAGTCCGCAACACTGGCAATCCGTTCACTGGCCAACAAGCCGGCGCGCTTCGCCAACAAGCGGTCGATGATCTCCGCGCGCTCCTCGCCGGAAACGGCGGGCGCCCCACGGTCCTCCGGCACAACAGCAGGAACCGCAGCGCCGACGTCGAGCGTTTGCAGTTCGCGCTCAACGCTTTTTACGGCCGCCCGGTCCTCGACGTCGACGGCAAGTTCGGCTCCAACACCCGCCGTATCCTTCTGCACGCGCAGCGACAGCTGGCGACGACCGCGGCTCCCGACGCGCAGCGTAAGCTCGGCGATGGCGTTGGCGGTCAGATCACCTACAACGCGCTCATCGCGCGGCTCTCACGCAGCGACAGCTACACCCCACCGACGCCCCCAACCGCGCAGCGCGTCATTCGCCAGCCGGTGCGCGCCGCGCTCGCGACCCCCACGCGCGAGGGCGTGTCGTCACGCACCCCACGCAACGAAGTCGAGCAACCGGCGACGGCGCCAGTCAACACGAGCCTCGGCAGGATCGACGTGCAACGGACCTCGGCGGCGCTCATCGCTGACATCCGCCGCCGCGGTGGACGCCTGAGCGATCAGACCGGTGTCGTGCGCGCGGTGCAGGCCGCCGTCAATTACATGGAGAAGAACCCCGGTAACTTCCGCCCTTACGTCATGTTCAACGACATGGGCCTGCCGGGGAGTGGCCCGCGCGGCTACATCCTCAACATCCAGACCGGGCGCGTCGAGCCGGTGACGACCGCCAATGGTCGTAAGCTCTATTCGTTCCCCGTCGCCCACGGTTACGGCTCGGGCGCGCGCGGCGCGATTCCTTCGACGTTCACGAACACCTCGGGCCACGGTACGACCATTTTGGGGCTCATGGTGGGCAACGGCTCGGCGCCGTTCACCGGTACCTCGGGTGGCCGCGCGTACAACAGCACGAAGATCATCTGGAGCGGCACGACCGCGCTCAACTCGGGCCTCGCCCGCGACGGCAAGTGGACCCACGGCGCGCCCTACGTGAACCACACGAGCGCGGGAAGAAGCGCGGGCTGCCCATCGGTCGCTCAAGACATCATCGACGACGTAGTCCGCTATGTCGGCAACCGCGGCTTTGGCTTCAACTACCACCCTGCCTTCGCCAACGACCGGCGACTCATCACGATCACGCAGCGCTAGCGCTTTGGGGGCCGGCGGCTACTCTCCTGGTCGTCCAGCATGCGCCAAGCCGACCCTTCCAAGTCGTCCATCTGGCCGCTGTGCACGCACCATAGAAAGGCGACGCTCCAGGCCACGGCTCCCAGGAGCGCGAGCGGCAGCAGCACGTAAAGAAGGCTCATCGCTTTCCTCCGAAGGTGCGCACGGTGTTGGCGAGGGTCACCACGGTGAGTGAGGCCGCCGGCATGAGGAGCGCCGCGACCAAGGGCGTGATCATGCCGCTCATGGCCAGATAGATGCCGATCGCGTTGTAGACCAAGCCGAACGCGATGCCGGCGTGCACCACGCCAATGGCCCGCCGCGCGCCCTCGAATGTATCTGCTATCGCGGAGAGGCCTGGCTGATCGACGTAGATGTCGGCAGCGGCCATGCTCGCCTCCGCGCCACCGTGGATCGCGATGCCCACGGTCGACGCCGCCAGGGCCGCCGCGTCGTTGACGCCGTCGCCGATCATCGCGACGCCCGTGCGGGCATCCTCGTCGCGGACGATGGCGAGCTTGCGCTCCGGGCTCGCGAGCGCTTCGAAGTCGGTGATGCCGAGCTTGCGCGCGACGTGCTCGACGACGCGCGGGTCGTCACCCGAGACCAAGCGGATGCGGAGACCGCGGGCACGCAGCGCGCGGATGGTGCTCGCGGCGTCGTCACGCACCCGATCCGCAAGACCAGCAATCGCCACCACCTCATCCTCGCGCGCGACGAGCACGGGCGTCATCCCCTGACGCGCGAGCTCACCGGCCATCTCCACCCAGAGCTGCCCATTGCTCGTATTGGCCGCGACCCAGTGCGGGGCGCCGACCATCAAGGGCTCGCCGCCGACGCGGCCGGTGACACCGAGCCCAGCGACTTGGCGAACGTCGCGCACGTCGAGCCGTGGGGGCGCTCCACCCATGCAGAGCGCCCGCGCGACCGGGTGGCTCACGGAGGCCTCGAGCGCGTGAACGCTCTCGCGCACGGCCCGCTCGCCGAACCAGTGCGACACCGTCAGCCGCCCTTCGGTGAGCGTGCCGGTCTTGTCGAAGACGACCGTCTTGACGCGCGTCAGGCGCTCCAACGCCGCGGACGTCTTGATGAGAATGCGGCGCCTCGCGGCCGCAGCCATGGCGCTGCTCATCGCGAGCGGTGTCGCGAGCCCGAGCGCGCACGGGCAGGCCACGATGAGCAAGGCGATGGCGCGGTCGAGCGCGTCTTGCGCGCCGGAGCGCCACGCCACGATAGCGGTCACCACGGCGAGCAGGCTCGCGCCGATCACGAAGTAGCCGCCGATGCGGTCGGTGAGCTCGATGATGCGCGCTCTTTGTCCCGCCGCCTCTTCCATCGCGCGGGTGAGACGCGCGAGGCGGGTCATCGCCCCGGTGGCCGTCGTGCGCACGACCAACGCATCGCCGACGCAGATGGTCCCCGCGTGCACCACGTCGCCGACCTTCACTTCCAAGGGCGCCGACTCACCGCTCAAGAGCGCCGTGTCGATACAGCCCGCGCCGCTCGTCACCTCGCCGTCGATCGGAAAAGCCTCGCCAGTGCGCACTTCGATGAGGTCGCCCACGGTGACGCTGGCGCTGGCGACGTCGGTCACCTCGCCGCTGTCGCCGCGCTTGTGAGCCACCGACGGCGCCAAGGCCGCGAGCAGCTCGGTGGCGTCCGTGGCCCGCCGCTGCTTGCGTTGGTGGACGTAGCGGCTGGCGAGCAGCGCGAAGACCAGCGCGGTCACCGAGTCGAAGTAAATATGACCGCTATTACGCACAGTGTTGACGATCCCCTGGACGTATCCCGCGCCCAGGCTCAAGGCGAGCGCGGTGTCGATGTGCGGCGTTCGCGTGCGCACGGCCGCGAGCGCGCCGCGGAAGAACGGAGCCGCCGAGAACACCAACGACGGCAGCGCCACCACCAAGCTCGCCCAGCGCAAGAACTGGCGCGCCTCCGCCGACATGCCGAAGAGATCACCGCAGTACAACGCGGCGGCGATCAACATGACGTTCGCCGCGGCGGCAAAGGCCACGCCCATGCGCGCGAGCATCACGCGGTCCTGCTGCCGGCGGGCCTCGACGCGTGAGCCATCGCGCGCCGGGTGCGCCGCGTAGCCCAACCGCGCCAACGTCTCGGCGATCTTCGATAGCGGCACGCGATCCGGCTCGAACACCACCGTGAGGCGCGCCTGGGCGACATCGAGCCGCGCCGACGAAACCCCCGCGCAGAGCCGCGGCAGCTTCTCGAGCAACCACAAGCACCCCGCGCAGTGCACACCCTCGAGCACGAGATCCACCGCGTACACGCCGGGCGCCCGGGCGCGCGCGTGCTCATCCAGGTACTGACGGTCGTCGAAGGCGGCGAAGCTCTGGAGCTCGGCGCGTGGCGGCGTCGTGCGGCTGCCGGCGAGCGCCGCCGCGAAGCCGCGCGCTAGACCGGCGTCGCTGAGCAGCGTGTGAGCGGTGAAGCACCCATTGCAGCAAAAGACCACGCCGTCCGCGGACGGCAGCGCGCTCGTCGGGTTGCCGCAGTAAGAGCAGGCTTCCTCTTCACGGAGCTTTGCAGCCGCGCCCATGAGCAACTCCTCCGGTGGTCAGCCACCGTGACACGTGAGCGGCGCCTGGCCAGCCACGGGCTCGCTCAGGGTGTGATGCAACCGCTCGACGAATGCGCCGCGCATCGCCAGCGCCAGCACGGCGGAGGCGATGACCATGATGGGGACCAGCCGAGGCGCGCGGTGACGCAAGAGAGCATGCGCCTTCACCAAGAGGACGTTGCTGCTCCAGAGCGCGGGAATAGAGCCGACAGCGAACGCGCCCATGACGGCGCCTCCAGCCAGGGCCGTGCCGGTGCCCATCGCCACCGCGAGCCAGGCGTAGAGCCAGCCGCACGGCATGAGCCCGGTCGCCGCGCCAAAGAGAAGAGCACGCAAGGGCGGCGCCGCCTGCATCAGCGCTCCACGCATGAGATCGAGCCCGAATCCAGCATGACGCTTCGTACGCCATCGCGGAATCACCAGCATCGACACCAGCGCCATCGCCGTGAGCCCGAGAGCAGCGTGCTCGAGCCCACGCGCGGCCGCCAGCGTGTCGACGCCACGGCCCAGGACGCCAGCGGCGACGCCAAGCGCCGTGTAGGTCGCCACTCGGCCGGTCTGATAGGCGATGTGTAGGACCGGGGACGGCCGGCCACGGTGCATCACCAAGAGCAATGGTCCGCACATCCCGGCGCAGTGCAGGCTGCCGGCGAGGCTCGCGACCAATGTCGTGGCGATGAGCGCGATCACGGAGCAGCCTCCAGCTCCGCGCGTCCCGAGCCGGCCACCGTCATGCCGTCGAGCTCGGCGCGCACATCGACGAGCCAGAGCCCCGGACAAGGCGCGCTGAGCATCGTGCAGAAGGCCGTGCCATCCGGAGTGAGCATCGTCTCCGTCCGCGCGCGCGAGCAGAGGTTCGCCGACGCGGCGACGGTCACCGACGTGGGCGCGAGCGCCGTGCCACCGCTATCGCGGAAGGAAACGCAGAGCCGGGCTTGGTCGGCCGCCGTGCGCGCGAGCGTCGGCGTGATGCTGATGGCGCGGCGCGCCGCGTTCGCGGTCGCTTCCTGGTGATCGTCCCAAGCAAGGGCACGCTCGTAGTAGCCCGGGTCGCTGGTCAACCCGTTCCCATGTGTCGCCGCCCGGACGAGCCAGGTGTCGGCGACGAGCCCGAGCACGCCGATGCCGCACAACACGGCCGGCACCGCGGCGATCCGCAAGAGCTTCATGGGCGGTCCTCCCCCGTTGGCCCCAGCAGCCGCAGCTGAACCGGGTGCGTCGTCTGCCCCCAAGAGACAGTCAAGCTGCTGGTGGCGGCACCGTTCGTGAAGCGCTCGCGTGGCAGAGCCACCACGATGTTCAAGGTGCGCGCTTCGTCGACCGCGAGCGTCGTCTCGGTCTGCTCGGCGATGAGCCGCGCCTGTCCGTCACCACTCGTGATTGCGATGTGCGCCGCTTGCACGCCATGATTCTCGAGCTTGAGCCGGTACGGATTGGCGATGGTGCCATCGGGCATGGCGGTGTACGGCAAGCCGCTGACGCGCAACAGCGTGACTTCCACGTCCGAGCGCCCCTTCACGAACAACGCGAGCGACGTCACCGCCGCGATGATGATCGCGGTGTACAAGAGCACGCGAGGCCGCAAGAGCCGCCGCCCCGCGGGCCTGGTGTAGCCGACGAGACCACGCGGTTTGCCGATCTTGACCATGACCGCGTCACAGGCGTCCGCGCATTGCGTGCATTGAATGCACTCCATTTGTGCGCCATTGCGGATATCGATGCCCGCGGGACACGTACGCACGCAGGCAAAGCAATCGATGCAGTCGCCCGTGCCCGCCCGTGGCTTGCCGCGTGGCTCGCCGCGCGCCTCGTCGTATGCGATCACGATGCTGTCTTTGTCGACGAGCGCCGACTGCAAGCGGGCGTAGGGGCACGCGACCTGGCACATCTGCTCGCGGAACCAGGCGAAGTCCGCGAAGACCAAGGCGCTGGTCACGAGCATCGCGACGAACTCGGTGGGCGCGGCGAGCGGTGACTCGAAGAGAGCGCGCGCCAGACCTTCGCCGCCCATGAAGTAAGCGACGAAGACATTGCCCAACCCGAAGGACAGGACGGCGTAGACGACGAGCGTGACGATGCGGGCGCTGATGGCCGGCGCGCCCTTGCTGTAGCCCTTGCCCTCGAAGAGCCGCTGGAGCGGACGGTAGACGAGCTCGAGATAAACGGTCTGCGGACACGCCCAGCCGCACCAGCCGCGGCCGACGAGCGCGGTGATCAAAAAGACCGTCGTGAAGGCCGCGATGAGAAAGGCCAGCAGCGCGAAGGTGTCGGTCGCGTGGAAGACGCTCCCCAGCGCGTAGAGCTTGCGGGCTGGGATGTCGATACGCAACCCCGGCTCTCCGCCAATGCGGACGAACGGCATCGCCACGAAGAAGCCAATCAACGTGTAGCCGACGATGAGCCGGCCCGTGTGATAGCGCCCGCGCGAGATCTTCGGCCGCAACCATCGCCGCGCGCCATCGGATCGGAGGGTCGCAAGGACATCCTCGTCGCGCGCGGCGTGGCTCATTTCTTGGTTACCTCGTCACCTTCGGGCCCCTTGCCGCCCGGTACGTTCGTGCCCACGAGCGTCCCGACGTAAGCCGCGAGCTTACGCATGGCGATCGGGTCGAGCTGCTTGCCCCAGGCTGGCATGCCGCGCGTCGGGATGCCGGCGTCGATGACGTGATGGATGGAGACGAGCCCGCCGTCGCCGTTCTTCCAATAGTTGTCCGTCAGGTTCGGGCCGATGATGCCCTGGCCTTGTTCGCCATGGCAGACGGCACACGTCGCGACGAACGTGGCGCGCGCCTCGGTCATGGTGGCGGGGTCCTTGCTGAGGGTGGCGAGCGAAGCCTCGGTGACCTCCCCCAGCGCCAGCGCCGCGGCCGCGTCGTGCGCCGCTTGCGCGTTCACGGCCGCGTTGTACTCGTCGATGACCCCGCTGCCGTCGAGGTCCATGTGGACGACGTAGAAGTAGGAGTAGACGATGGTGATGAACCAGACCGCGAGCCACCATGAGGGCATGGGGTTATTGAGCTCGCGGATGCCGTCGTAGACGTGCTCCTCGTGGGTCTCGTTACTCATGACTGCTCCGATGGCATCGGCTGCGCGACGTCATCCGCCAAAGGTAACGCGGCGTGCGCTTCGAGCTCGCTGCCGCGCCGCGCCAGGTAAACGACCACCAAGAGGAAGACGACCGCGAAGATCACCAGCGCGATTTCAGCGTACAGCGACAAGCCCGCGTGACTGACGACATCGGACAGCTTCATGGCCGTGCTCCTTGAACGTTCGTGCCGCCGGCAGCCGCCACTGGTTTGGCTTGCGGCGCGCGGATGTCGGCGCCGAGCCGCTGCAGGTAGGCGATGAGCGCCACGATCTGCTTGTCATCGAGGTTCTTCGGCCCCTGCTGCGCCTCGATCTCACGCGCGATGGCGTGCGCCTGCTCACGCGCCGCTCCTTCCGCGTTCAGGACCGCGTCGCCGTACGGCACTCCCAGCATCGCCATCGCATCGACGCGCTGCTGAATGCCGGCGAAATCGGTGTCGTCGGAGAGCAGCCAAGCGTAGGCGGGCATGATCGACTGCGGAGCGATGGCCCGCGGGTCCTCCATGTGACGGACATGCCAGAGGTGTGGATACTTGCCGCCGACACGCGCGAGGTCCGGGCCGATGCGGCGTGAGCCCCACTGGAACGGGTGGTCGTACACGAACTCACCGGGCTTGCTGTACTCGCCGTAGCGCTCGGTCTCGGCGCGCAGCGAGCGCACCATCTGCGAATGGCAGTTGTAGCAACCCTCGGCGATGTAGATGTCACGGCCGGCGAGCTCGAGCGGCGTGTACGGCTTCACCGACGCGATCGACGGTACGTTCGAGCGGATGAGGAAGGTGGGCAGCACCTCGAAGCCCGACGCCACCAGCACCGCGATGACGACCCAGACGGTGAACTTGAAGGGTCGGCGCTCCCAGAGCCGGTGCCAGTTGGCCTCGGTGAAGTAGTCGATGGCGTGGCCGAGCTTCGGCATGTGGATGCCCGCTTTGGCGAGCGGGGTCGGCTCGGCGTGGCGTGGCAGATCGTCGGCGCCGAGCGGCGCGGCCTCGATCACCAGCTCCGTGTACGTCTTCGGGCGGGCGCGCCACGTCATGAAGATGTTGAGGGCGCCCATCAGCACGCCGCTCAAGTAGAGCGCGCCGCCGACCGCGCGCACCCAGTACATCGGGACGATGCGGACGACGCTCTCGACGAAGTCCGGGTACGCCAAGCGGCCCGTCTTGTCGAACGCCAGCCACATGAGGCCCTGGGTCACGCCGCTCGTGTACATGGCGACGATGTAAAGGAGCAGGCCGAGCGTCCCGATCCAGAAGTGCGCCGCGGCGAGGCGCTGGCTCCACAGCTTCTCCGTCTGGAACAGGCGCGGCGCCAGCCAGTAGAGCATGCCGAAGGTCATGAAGCCGTTCCAGCCGAGCGCGCCGCTGTGGACGTGGGCGATGATCCAGTCGGTGTAGTGCGCTAAAGCGTTGACGCTCTTGATGGAGAGCAGCGGCCCCTCGAAGGTCGCCATGCCGTAGAAGGTGATGCCGACGACGAAGAACTTGAGGACCGGATCGGTCGCGACCTTGCCCCAGGCGCCGCGCAGGGTGAGCAGGCCGTTGATCATGCCACCCCATGAAGGCATCCAGAGCATGACCGAGAAGATCATGCCCAGGGTCGAGGCCCACTCCGGTAAAGCGGTGTAGTGGAGGTGGTGCGGACCCGCCCAGATGTAGATGAAGACCAGCGACCAGAAGTGGATGATCGAGAGCTTGTACGAGAAGACCGGCCGCTCGGCCGCCTTTGGCAAGAAGTAGTACATCAAGCCGAGAAACGGCGTCGTCAGGAAGAACGCGACGGCGTTGTGGCCGTACCACCACTGCATGAAGGCGTCTTGCACCCCGGCGTAGACCGAGTAGCTCTTGAGCCAGCCGGCGGGTAACGCGAGGCTGTTGAAGACGTGCAAGACCGCCACCGTGATGATGCTCGCGATGTAGAACCACAACGCCACGTACAGGTGCCGCTCACGGCGCTTGGCGATGGTGCCGAAGAAGTTCACCGCGAAGGCGATCCAGACGACCGCGATGGCGATGTCGATCGGCCATTCGAGCTCCGCGTACTCCTTGGCCTGCGTGAAGCCCAGCGGCAGGGTGATCGCGGCGGCGACGATGATCGCTTGCCAACCCCAGAAGTGGAAGGCGCTCAAGCGGTCGCTGAACATGCGCGCTTTGAGCAGGCGCTGGCTCGAGTAGTAGACCGCCGCAAAGATTGCGTTGCCGGCGAAGGCGAAGATCGCGGCGTTGGTGTGGAGGGGGCGCAGCCGTCCGAAGCTCGTGAACGGTAAGCCGAGGTTCATCTTGGGCGCGGCGAGCTGCGTTGCGAGCAGCAAGCCCACCAGCATCGCAACGACACCCCAGACGATTGTCGCTGTTACGAACTTTCGAACGATTGCGTCATCATAAGAGAATCTGTCTACGCGGGAGCTCATCGGCGCGGCATGGAGCAATGGCCGGGCCAAGTGCCTGATCGCGTCATTTGCCGCGTGGCGCCAATGAGCACCTCCGTGCCAGCGCAAAACTTGCGTTGCCGGCGGGGAGGGACGCAAAAAGTGCAGACGACGGCTGGAGCCATCGCCGCGCGTCTCCTTGAATCGCCACGCGACACGTGCCTGTTTACGGCCAATGCGCTTGCTCGTCGTCAACACTGGTAGCTCGTCGGTGCAGCTCCAACTCGTGGCCGTCGCCGACGACGCGCGTGACGCCGATGGCGGCACCGTGGAGGTGTCGGCAAAGATCGAGAATCTTCGCGGTGCGCCCAAGCTCGTCTTGAACGGTGAGAGCCGTGCGGCGTCGTCGACCAACCACGCGGCGGCCGCGCTGGAGATCCTCGACGCCGCGCCCGACGTGCTCGCCGCGGGGCGTATCGACGCAGTCGCCCACCGCATCGTGCACGGGGGCGCCGTCTTTCGCGAGCCGGTGCGCATCGACGATGCCGTGCTGGCCGCCCTGCGCGAGCTCGAAGCGCTCGCTCCTCTGCACAACACGGTGGCGCGGGGCGTGATCGATGCGCTGCGCGGGCGTTTGCCCGACACACCACACGTCGCGGTGTTCGACACGGCGTTTCACGCGGGCCTCCCCGACGTGGCATCGACGTATGCGATCGCTCCAGAGCTCGCCGCAAAGCACGGCGTTCGCCGCTATGGATTTCACGGCACCGCCTACCGCTACATGGTGCGGCGCTACGAGAAGCTCGCGGGCGCCCAGCGAGACACGGCGAAGCTCGTCGCGGTTCACCTCGGCGGTGGCTGCTCCGCCGTCGCGGTGGACGCCGGGCGCTCGGTCGAGACGTCCATGGGCATGACGCCGCTCGAGGGACTGGTCATGGGAACGCGCGCTGGTGACATCGACGCCGGCGTCATCGAGCTGCTCGCGCGCCGTGAGCACCAGACGACGAGCGAGGTCATCGACGTCCTCAACCGCAAATCGGGGCTCCGCGCCTTGTCCGGAACGACCGAGGACACGCGTGTCCTCGTGAAGACGATGCACGATGATCCACGCGCGCGGTTGGCCCTCGAGGTCTTCTGTCACCGCATCGTGAAGTACGTCGGCGCGTATCTTGCTGTGCTTGGCGGCGCGGACGCCCTGCTCTTGGGTGGCGTCATCAACGAGAATACCCCATGGGTGCGCGAACGTGTTTGCCGTCGATTTGCTTGGTGTGGCCTCGAGCTCGATCCCGCGCGCAACGCGGCGACGATCGATCGCGACGGCCGCATCAGCACGGACGGCTCGCGCCTGCAGGCTTGGGTCATTCCCGCCCGTGAAGACTTACAACTCGCGTTCGAGGCGGCCTGCCTCATGAATCGCAACTAGGAGCCCGAAAGCCATGACGACCTCTCTCACTCCCACCGAGCTGCGCGCCCTCGACGCTTACTGGCGAGCCTGCAACTACCTCTCCGTCGGCATGATCTACTTGCGGGATAATCCGCTATTGCGTAAGCCACTGGCGCCGGAGCACATCAAGCGCCGCCTCCTCGGGCACTGGGGCTCGGATCCGGGCCAGTCGTTCATCTGGGTGCACCTGAATCGGCTCATCAAGAAGCTGGATCTCGACGCCATCTTCATCTCGGGCCCAGGTCACGGAGCGCCCGCGACGCTCGCCAACGCCTACCTCGAGGGCACCTACTCCGAGATCTACCCCGACTGCTCGCAGGACGAGGCTGGCCTCCAGCGCTTCTTCAAGCAGTTCTCCTTCCCCGGCGGCATCGGCAGCCATTGCACGCCCGAGACGCCCGGCTCGATTCACGAGGGCGGCGAGCTCGGCTACAGCCTCTCGCACGCGTTCGGCGCCGCGTTCGACAACCCCGAGCTCATCGTCGCCGCGGTGGTCGGCGACGGCGAGGCCGAGACTGGACCGCTCGCCACCTCGTGGCACTCCAACAAGTTCTTGAACCCCATCCGCGATGGCGCGGTGCTGCCGATCCTGCATCTGAACGGTTACAAGATCGCGAACCCGACCATCCTCGCGCGCATCTCCCACGAAGAACTCGAACAGCTGTTCCGTGGCTACGGTTACACTCCGTACTTCGTCGAAGGCCACGACCCCGAAGCCATGCACTACGCGATGGCGGACGCGCTCGAGCGTTGTGTCGCCGACATCCACGCCATTCAGCGCAAGGCACGCGCCTCGCGAGACGCCACCCGCCCCCGCTGGCCCATGATCGTCCTGCGCTCACCGAAGGGCTGGACCGGCCCCAAGGAGGTCGCGGGACACCGCGTCGAGGACTACTGGCGCTCGCACCAGGTTCCAGTCGCCGACCCAGCCACCAACCCCAAGAGCTTGGCGCAGGTGGAGCAGTGGCTGCGCAGCTACCGGCCCGAAGAGCTCTTCGACAAGGAGGGCAAGCTCGTCGCCGAGCTACGCGCGGTCGCGCCCACGGGCAACCGCAGGATGAGCGCGAATCCACACGCCAACGGCGGCCTCCTGCGCCGGCAGCTCGACCTGCCAGACTTTCGCGCGTACGCTATAGAGGTCAAGAAGCCCGGCCGTGAGCTCAAGTCGCCGACCCAGGTGCTCGGCACCTATCTGCGCGAGGTCATGCGGCGCAACATGACCACCTTCCGTCTGTTCGGGCCCGACGAGACGGCCTCGAACAAGCTCGACGGCGTCTACGAAGCCTCCAAGAAGACGTGGCTCGCCGACTACCGCCCAGAGGACGCCGACGGCGGCGAGCTCGCGCCCGACGGCCGCGTGATGGAGATGCTCTCCGAGCACACCCTCGAAGGATGGCTCGAGGGTTACGTGCTCACCGGCCGTCACGGGCTCTTCTCGACCTACGAGGCCTTCGTGCACGTCATCGACTCGATGTTCAATCAGCACGCCAAGTGGTTGGACAAAGCGCGGCAGGGCCTCGATTGGCGCGCCTCGATCGCGTCGGTCAACCTGCTCATCACGTCGCTCGTCTGGCGCCAGGATCACAACGGCTTCACCCATCAAGATCCTGGGTTCTTGGATCTCGTCACCAACAAGAGCCCGGACGTCGTGCGCATCTATCTGCCGCCGGACGCCAACTGCCTGCTCTCGGTCGCCGACCACTGCTTGCGCTCACGCGACTACGTGAACGTCATCGTCGCCGACAAGCAGCCGCACCTCACCTTCCTCGACATGGACGCGGCGGTCCGCCATTGCACCAAGGGCGTCGGTATCTTCGACTGGGCGAGCAATGATCAGGGCGGTGAGCCCGACGTGGTCCTCGCCTGCGCCGGCGACATCGCCACCATGGAGACGCTAGCGGCGGCCGCGCTGCTGCGCGAGAAGCTCCCGGAGCTCAAGGTGCGGGTGGTGAACGTCGTCGACCTGTTTCGCCTCATGCCCGAGTCGGAGCACCCGCACGGCTTGAGCGACCGCGACTTCGACTCGCTCTTCACGACCGACAAACCGGTCATCTTCTGCTTCCACGGCTACCCGGCCCTCATCCACAAGCTCGCGTATCGGCGCACGAACCACGCGAACATCCACGTGCGCGGCTACAAGGAAAAGGGCAACATCAACACGCCCTTCGAGCTCGCGATCATCAATCAAGTCGATCGCTACAATTTGTGCATCGACGTCATCAACCGGGTGCCGGGCATGGCCGCGCGCACCGCGCACCTGAAGGAGTGGCTGAAGGAGCGCATCATCGACAGCCTCGCCTACGCGCACGCCGAGGGCATCGACCGCGACGAGATTCGCGACTGGGGATGGCCTGGTTCAGCGTGCGCCGCGAAGATGGAGCTCCTCGCTGGGGCGCGCGTCACGTGCCCTTGCGCTGGAGGTGCGCCTGCCACTGCTCATAAACCAG
>JBDHVB010000009.1:0-47014 GCA_039809465.1 Myxococcota bacterium | reverse complement strand
AGCCGAAAGCCGAATCCCCTCTACTACTTCCCTCTCCCCTTCCCCCTCTCCCCTCTCCCATTCCTCCCCTTCCCACGCTGCTTCTGCTCCACCTCCCCCCCCTCGCCCGGCACCTGCATCAACTCCCCCGGCGGCCCAACAAACTCGTACGGCTCCTCTTCCCCCGCCGCACTCCGCGATTCGTCAACGCCACGAATCGCCCACACCGCCCCTCCAACGATCGCGATCAGCACCGCCACCGCGATAGCGGCCGCGCGCATGCTCACATACCGCGCATAGAAGGGCGGAGGGACGACCGTCGGGCGTTCCATCCGTTCGGTGGGGGAGCGATCACGGCGGCGGCGGGCTCCAGCTTTTTCGCTCTCGGCGGCTTCGGCGCGCGCTGGCCACCATTCGATGCGGGTGTGGACCATCGTCTTCGCCATCGATTCCTCGAAGGCGTGGAGCTCGGCGTCGCTAATGTCGAGGTCTTCGTCGGCGAGATCGGTGTAAGGGCCAATCAGGGTGTCGGCGCGGGACCGATTGACGCGCTCGGGTGAAAGCTCGCGGGTCGCTTCGACACGCTCGCTGAGCTCCCGCGAAGCGGCCATGAAGGCTCTCTCGATGGGATCGAGCGCGCCCGTGGTCTCGTTGGCTTCGAGCAGAGTTGGAACGGGGGACTCGAGAGCAGGAGTGGGCTCGGTGATGATCTCGCCCGACCGCGGGCCGACTTGCGAGGCAGCGGGAGTAGTGCTCTCGCCCGGCCGCGGGCCGACTTGCGAGGCCGTAGGCTCGCTGCTGATCTCGCCAGGCCGCGGACCGACCTGCGAGGCGGTAGGCTCGTCCGCTATAGCAACAGAGCGTTGCAGGTCGGCTTGGGCCTTGGCGCGGCCGCGGATGCGGCTCAGGCGGCGGCTGCGGCGGGCCAAGCGCATCGCTTCGCTCTGAGCGTGCTCGACGTACGCCAGGAGCTGCTCGCGCTCTTCGGCGCGCTGGGCAGCATCGATAGGGTTACGCGCCAGGGCCGGTTTTTCGGCCTCGATGCGTCCCTCGAGGGACTGGAGCAGGGCGAACGCCTCCTCGAGCTTGGCTTTCGCCTGCTCGAAGAGGGCGCGATCGTCCGGCGCCTCGGTACCCAGGTTGCTGTTCATGGGTCGGTCCATAGCGAGCAAAACTCGATCCAACACCATACGCCCGCAAAAGCACCGTTTGTGGGCGTTGTAAGGTGTCGTGTGTGGAATACCGGCCACGACTCTTGAGGAGTCGAAACCACAGATCAGAGAAACTTCACACTAGGGGGCACATCAGGAGAGAGGGCACATTCAGAAACGAATCGCGGCAACACTCTTGGGCGAGAGGCTCGCCTGCACGCCGCCCGCGAGCGCGACGAGCATGGGTTGTTCGGTCGGGTTGTACGTGAGCAAGACGCGTGAGCCGTCGGGGTTCTCGAAAGCCACGCAATCGAGCGGCCGCGACGTCGACACGTCGATGCGCACCGCGCCGCGCTCGATGGTGGTGCTGGCGACGCCGATGCCGAAGAATTCCTGATTGGCTTCGATCTTGTCGGGTCCGCTAACGCGGAGGAAACCCTTCAAGAAGTCGACGCCGCCATTCAGCGGTCCATTCTTGCCGTCGAGCACGAGGTTCCACTTGAGGCAGACGCGCGCCCCTTGCTTGAGCGGCCCGACGAGGACGTTCTTCGCGTCCCACATGAGATCGTCGGCGACGCTCGCCGTGCCGTAGATCCCCGTGATCTCCGTGTAATAAACCGGCAGGCTCGGGTACTTCGGCGCGACGTGCTTCGCGTGATCCGCGGGCTCCCCCTCGTAGCCGTGGTAGGCGATGCCGTCGGCGTAGCGCCCTACCCCATCGAGCACCTCGAGCGCGCCCTGGTGCAGCGCCCAGTTGTGATCGTGAGTGATGAGCTTCACGCGCGGCCTCACTCCAGCGTGCGCCGCGTTGTAGGCGGCGAGCTTTGGCCCGACGTGATCCTTGATGAGCGCGACTTGCTCGGCGGCCGACAGCAGCAACGAGGGATAATTCGCCGTGAAGAAAAAGGGCTCGTTCTGGATGGTCAGCGCATCGAAGTGCAGCGGCGGCGAGAGCTTGGCGAACGCATCGAGCGTCTTCACCAGGTAGTCGGCGTAGAGCGCGTAATTCTCGGGCGGCAGCACGCGCGCCCCCTCGGCGTTGCGCGCGCACATCCACTCGGGCGGAGCCCACGGTGTCGCCATGAGCTTGATGGCGGGGTTTACCCGCAGCGCTTCGTGCAACATCGGGATGACGGCGCGCTGATCGCGGTCGATCGAGAAGTGCTCGAGCTCGCGACCCTTGGGTCCCTTGGCGTCGCAGTAGCTGTACGTGCTCTCCGCGAAATCGGACGAGCCGATCGGCACGCGCACGTACGAGAAGCCCATGCCGCGCTCGGGGTCGAAGAGCTCGCGCAGCACCTCCGCCCGCTTCGCCGCCGGCAGACGCGCGATGGTGATCGCCGCCGACTCGGTCATCGAGCCGCCAAAGCCCTCGATGGTCTGGAAGCGCTTGCGCGCATCGAGCTCCACCCGGATCGCCCCAGCATCAGCACCACCGCCGGCCGGCGAGCGGCCCAACACTTCAGTCCGCATTCGCGGACCAAAGAGCCCCACCGAAGCCGACGTCATTGTGGGCGTGATACGCATGTGCGTCAGGCGCGTGCCTGGAGCTCCCAGGGGCGGCCCAGCGTGCGCTCGTCGGTGACCTCCACCGTCGCCGTGAGCCAGCTCTTCGCGTCGGAGCTCGGGCCCACGCCGATGAGCGCCTTCCCGGGCTCGAGGACACGCGCGCCACCCGCCCGCTCGCTCGCGAACTCGAACTCCTCGGCCGGAATGGTCAGGGCCACCTGCTTCGACTCGCCGGGCGCGAGCTCGACCACGCAGCTCGCGACAAGGCGCTTCTCGGGTTGATTCTCGCTGGCGTTCAGCAAGCGCATGTACGCTTGAACGGCCTCGTGCTTGGCGCGCTGACCGTCATTGCGGACAGTCACGGTGACCGTATAGCCCTTGTCCCACAGCTCGCGGCGGCTGACCTTGGCCTTGGCGGCGAGCTCCGCGTAGCTCACCGGGCTGTACGACAGACCGAAGCCGAAGGGGAACGCCGCGGGGTGTGTCGCGTGCAGCGGGTTCGTGAATACTTGATTGCCATCGCGGTCATAGAACGACGGGCCCCAGGTGTACTTGCCGTCGGCGCCAGGCACGTCGGCCGGGCGGCCGGTGGTCTCGCGCTCGTGGTAGACGCTCACGAGGTCCGTGACCTCGCGCGGCATGTCGACCGACAGCTTGCCGCTGAAGTTGCTGAGGCTACCGTCGGCGCGCTTGCCCACGAGCAGGCTCACGATGGCGTTCCCCGACTCGGTACCAGGCTGGAAGCCGTGCACCAGCGCGTGGCAGTACGGCTCGATGTCCTGGAGGCCGGGCTTCGCACGGCCGCTGATGTTGACGACGATCACCTTGTGACCAGCGGCGTGCAGTTGCTTCGCGAGCTCGATGTCGTGCTTCTGCACCGGCAGCGCTTCGTTGGTGATCGAGGCGCCCTCACCGCTCATCGCGGCGCTCTCGCCGATGACCATGACCACCGCGTCGCTGCCGAGCGCCTGCGCGTGCGCCTTGCCCCACATGATCGGGTCGCCGCCCTCGAGCACGTAGTTACCCTGAGCGTAGGCGACGCGATCCTTGCCGAAGCGCTCCTCGAAGGCGTCACGCACCGTCGAGATGTGGTCGTGATTGATGGGCTTGCCCTCGGCGTCGGGGCCGTTGATCTCGCCGCGGCCGCGCCAGTGTCCGAGATACGCCAGCGCGTTGTCCGCGATAGCGCCAATGACCGCGATCTTGCCGAAGCCGTCGCCCAGCGGGAGCGCCGGCTTGCCGTCGAAGTCACCGTTCTTGAGCAGGACCATCGAGCGCTCGCTGACCGTGCGCATGGCGGCGCGGTGCTCGGCGCCCAGCACGTCCTTGAGCTCCTTCTCGGCGTTGGGGTTGCCGAGCTTCTCGGCGAACAGCCCGCGGCGGTACTTGTAACGCAGGACCCGGCGCACGGCCTCGTCGAGGTCGCGCTCGGGGACGACGCCCTCCTTCACCAGGTCGGCCAAGTGCGTCTGATAGATGCCCGACGACATGTCGACGTCGACGCCGGCCTTGAAGGCGACCTCGGCGGCGTGCTTCGCGTCACGCGCGGTGCCGTGCTTGATGAGCTCCGCGATACCGGTCCAGTCCGAGATCACGACACCATCGAAGCCCCAGGCGCGCAGCACCTTGAACAAGTCTTCGTGCTGATGGGCGGCGATGCCGTTGATGGTGTTGAACGACGCCATGATCGCGTCGGTGCCGTTGGCGACGGCCTCCTTGAAGGGGATGAGCGTGCGGTCGAGCTCGGCCTTCGAGAGCGACGCGCCGCCGTAGTCGAGGCCGGTGCGCGGCTGGCCGTAGCCCGCGTAGTGCTTGGCGCAGGTCGCGAGCTTGCCATCGTGGAAGCCACGGATGTTGCCGGCGCCGATCTGCTTGATGAGGAACGGCGACGAGCCTGGGCTCTCGATGGCGCGGCCGTAGGTGACGACCGACTTCGAGACGTCGACGTTCGGCGCGAAGGTGAGATCGATGTCGCGGGCGCGCGCTTCACGCGCCGAGATGAGGCCTTGCAGGCGCGCCATCTCCGGGTCCCAGGTGCAGGCGGTGCCCATGAGCTGTGGCCCGAGGGTGTAGTCGCCCGAGATGACGTCGAAGCCGATCGCCGTCGGGATGCCGTGCTTGGACTCGGTGGCGCTGGTCTTACGAATGGTGCGCGCGTCGACCAGGCGGCTGGGGTTCAGCACCCAACCAGCGCCCTGGCGCAGCAGCTCGATGCTGGTCACTGGCTCCTTGCGCTCCTCCCCCGGCGGGACGGGCTTGGGACCGGTGAGGTTACCGTCCCAGGGGATCATGACGAGCTGCATCACCTTCTCTTGCAGGCTCATCTGGCGCATCAGCTGGGTAATCTGCTTCTCGCGGACCGGATCGGGCGCCAGCGGGCTGTCGACGCGCACCGACTTCTTCGGGTTGGTGGGGCGCAGGTCGGGGATGACGTAGCTGGTCGGCCGGGGAGCCAGGGTCCCCTGTACGGGAGCTTGCGCGGAAGTGCCGTCCACCAGGGCTTTCTGGGGTGCACGGATCTCGATCTTAGGCATGCTGCCTCATCGGCAGCGCCGGCGTGTCAGATGCGTGAATCGCTAGCGGCAACGGTGGCTTCAGAGTCACCGATAACACTGGCTCGATGGTTTCCCCGATCAGCGCCGCTAGGCCAATTGCCGCCCCCGAGCCCCCCGCGGAGCTGGCGCCGCCCGGCAGCGCCAGCCTGGCTCTCGGGCCCCAGACGCGCCCCACTCTCCTGCGCGTCGCCGACAACCCCGCGCCCCAGCTCGCCCAGCCAGGCACCGCCGCCCCCGCGAGCCGCGACGAGCAGCTCCAGCGCGCCATCGGCATCGCCGAGCGCGTCACCATCATCATCGAGACCTCGAACACCGGCGGCCCCTCGAAGGGTGCTGGCGTCGTCATCCCCGGCGGGTACGCCACGACCTCGGCGCACATGGTCGAGCACGGCAGGCCCATCTTCTATTCGGCCGTCGACGCCCAGGGTCAGCGCATCATTGGCCGGGCGACGCTCCTCGGCAAGTCGCCCGAGCTCGACATCGCCCTGCTCCGTCTCGAGCACACCGACCTCACCGCTGGACGCTATAGCACACAGCCGCCGCGCTTGGGGGATCCGCTCATCGTCTTCGGCTCGCCTTGGGGCCTCGACAGCACCGCCACGTTGGGCATCGTCTCCGGTGTGCACCGCACTTTCGGCACGACCATCTGCGATTGCCTACAGACCGACGCGCCCGTGAACCCAGGCAACTCGGGCGGCGCCACCTTCAATCTTCGCGGCGAGATCACCGGCCAGATCGTCGGCTTCTACGACACCGCGCAGTCGATCGCCCTCGCCACCACCGCCGCGACGCTCGCGCGCGCCGTCGAGCGCTTGAAGCAGGGCGACCTGCGCCTCACCTCACCTGGCTTCGAGTTCGGCGACTTGTCGCTCGCCCAGGCGCATATGTCGGGCCAGCGCGTCCTCGATGGTCCAGTCGTCACCACGGTCACCGCCAGCGCGAGCGGCATCCGCCAAGGCGACCGTGTCATCGCCGTCGACGGTACCCGCGTCGGCTCCATCGCCGAGGCCCGCACCCTGCTCGCGCTCATCGAGCCCGGCGCGAGCTACCGCGTCACCGTGATGCGCGGTAATCAGCGCGTCGAGCTGCCCCTCATCAAGCCGCGTTGAATCGGGATCGCCTATCGGCCTTTCCTTCAGAGACTCCAGCCGATGCCGATCACGGCGAGCAGCCAAGCGCCGTTCAACGACGCCTCGCTGGCCCGGTCGACGCGCAGAGCGACGGAGCGCGTGACGTAGCCCGCCTCCACTCCCGTGAGCAGGACGAGGCGCTCGCTGACGTCGTGCTCGAGACGCGCATGCAAGAAGGGGCCGAGCCAGCCGCGCGTCGCGGAGCGAGCCGTCGTAGCGTCCGCTGTAGCGTTGGCATCCACGAACGCTGGGCCGCCACGCAACCCGACTCCCGCGGCTGCCCGCCATCGCGGATGAGTGGTCCACCAATCGGCGGCGACACCGACGCCGAGCAGAGTCAACGACACGTCACCGGCGCTCAGGTCGCGTGGCGTGCGCAACGCGGTGACGTCGATGTGCAGAGCGAGCTGGGGCAAGGCGTCGAGCACCCGCGCGTCGAGCGCGAGCCCGCCTCCGTAAGCGATGCTACGCGGAGCGTTGGTGAGGCCGACCGCTCCGGAAGCACTCAGGAGCCAGCGTTGCGGCTCGGGTTGGGGGTGCCGCGGCGCCGGCGTGACGGGCGGCGCCGGCGGCTGCTCGAGCGCGTCGAGGAGCTCGATGGCGGCAAGGGCGATGGTGCGCTCGTCGGTTCCGGGATCGAGCTCGCGCAGCCGCTCCCGCACACCGGCGCTGCTGGTCATCAGGACCGCGCTGGGCGTGCAAACGATGGTCAGGGAGGTCGTCTCCTGCGGCGGACGCCCCGTGAGCTCGACCTCGAGGAGGCGCTCGAGCTCCGCGGCGCGGGCTTGCGGGCAGCCGGAAACCGTAGTGTTTACGGTGGGGACGGCGAGAGCGGCGGCCGCGACGAGCCCGAGGTAAAACGCCATGCGTGTCGCTTTAGCAGAAAATCGTCGCTGCCGATGAGCCGAATTGCCGGGGACGTGACTCTTCAGTTAGTGGGGTCCGCGAGCGCCATGACGGCCTTCGAGGCCGAGCATCCAAACATGACATCAACGGTCACCACCGTCGACGACGCCTATCGTCGATTCGCGCCGTATGTCGCCCGCATCGCCCTCAAGATCCTCGGCCGGCCCGATGAGGTCGACGACATCGTCCAGGACGTCTTCCTGTCGGCGACGCGCTCCTTGAAGCAGCTGCGCGAGCCGGCCGCCATCAAGGGCTGGCTCGCGACGAGCACCGTGCGCGCGGCGCAACGCCGTCTGCGCGTGAGGCGCTTGCGCATGTGGATCGGTCTCGAGCACGCCGAGATCAACGCCCCGCTGGTGGCGCGTGGCGCGTCTCCCGAGCACCTGGCGACCCTGCGGCGCATCTACGTGAAGCTCGACCGTCTACCACCACGGCAGCGTATCGCATGGGTGCTGCGCGTGGTCGAAGGCTATGGCATCGACGAGGTCGCGGCGATGTGTGGATCTTCCATCGCGACGGTGAAGCGCGACGTGGCCGCTGTGGCGGACGCGTTACAGCTCGAGGGGAGGTCTCATGAGTGAGCGGCTCCCGAATGACGTGCGGCGTGCCTTCGACGCCCTCGACGTGACGTACGATGCCGACGACCTCGAGCACGGAGTTGACCGCCTGCGCGCGCGAGCCAGGGAGCGTCGCTCTCGCCGCGTCACGGGCGCCGCCCTGATCGCTATCGCGGTCATCGGCGCGGCGTTGTTCGCGGCGCGCGGGCCTTCGACCTCCGATCTGACCCTGGCCGACGGCACGCGCTGCACGCCGCTGGATGAGCAGAGCCGCGTGACTCTCGTGCGTGAGGACGCGAGCGTGGTGCTGCTGCGCGTCGAGCGTGGGACCGTGCGCTTCGCCGTGGCGAAACAGCATGGACGTCGCTTCGAGGTCGAGGCGGGCGATGTCACCGTGCACGTCGTCGGCACCGTGTTCGACGTCGAGCGGGTCGGCGCGACGGCGCGCGTGGCGGTGAGCGAGGGACGCGTGGAGGTCACGACCGCTAGTGTCGAAGCGCCGGCTCCGGTCGCCGCCGGGGAGAGCTGGAGCGCCGCTCCGCCCGATGGGGCGCCAGTGATGAATGGCGCGCCCAGCACGCCAGCGGCGGACACCCCGAGCGCCCCCACGACGGATGCACCGGCCACGTCGGCCCCCGCGGCGACACACGGCCGGTCCGCGTCAGCAGCCAGCGCGCCGTCCTCCGAGGCCGGCAAGGTTGCGTGGCGTGCCTTGGCGCGCTCGGGCGACTACCAGCGCGCCTTCGCGGCGCTGAAGAGCAAGGACAGCGAGGCGCCCAAGGACAGCTCCGAAGATCTCTTCCTCGCAGCTGACAGCGCCCGCCTCTCGGGGCATCCCGCCGACGCCGTGCCGTACCTGACCGCGATCATGGACAAGCACGCGCATGATGGGCGCGCCGACCTCGCCGCCTTTACCCTCGGCCGCATCTACCTCGGTGACCTCGACCAGCCGGGCATGGCCGCGCGCGTCTTTGCCCGCGCCCGTGAGCTCGCGCCTCACGGTGAGCTCGCCGAGGATGCGCTAGCTCGCGAGGTGGAGAGCTGGAAGCGAGCCGGCGCTCTGGAGAAGGCCAGTGACCGCGCGCGCGTCTATCTCGATGCGTATCCCAAGGGGCAACGCGTGGAGCACATGCGCGGTCTGGTGATTCAACCGTGAAGCGCATGGTTCTGCTCGTCCTGTTCGCCACGGCTTGTGGCCGCAGCAACGTCGATGTCTTCGAGCACGACCTGACGACCGACGGTGGCGCCGATACCGACCAGCATGACGACGGCGCCGTCGATAGCGACTTTCCCGCCGTGACCGTTCCAGCGGGCACCTTCATCATGGGCTCGCCTCCCAGTGAGCCGTGTCGTGAGCCGTGGGACGAGCAAGAGACGGCGCATCAGGTCCAGCTCACGTACGCCTACGCGATGTTGACGACCGAGGTGACGCAGGCCCAGTGGCGCGCCGTGATGGGCGCCTTTCCCGCGGCGCAAGCCGTCGACTGTGACGCATGTCCCGTGGTCAACGTGACCTGGCAGGAGGCGGCGGACTTCTGCGAGGCGCTGTCCGGAGTCGCGGGGCTCGCATCGGGCTGGCGTTTGCCGAGCGAAGCGGAGTGGGAGCGCGCCCGCCGCGCGGGCACGACTGGCTCGCTCTACGAACAAGACATCACGACGTGCGGCTCCGATCCAACGCTCGAGCCGTTCGCCTGGTATCAGGCGACGACATCCGACGGTGCTCCCACCGTGCGGCCCACCGCGACCAAGGCGCCCAATGCCTTCGGCCTCCACGACATGACCGGCAACGCCTGGGAGTGGTGCGCGGACTGGGACGTGCACGACCTCGGCTCGGCGGCTGTCGTCGACCCACTGATCACGACGGCGTCGGGCTTTCGTGTCGCGCGCGGTGGCGGCTATAGCGACCGCGCCGAGGCCTTGCGTGCCGCGATGCGTGACAGCAACCGTCCCACCGACCGCTTCGATTACCTCGGCTTTCGCTGCGTGCGGCGCCAGTAAGAAAGTTTGAGCCAGATCCGCCCACACGCGCCTCTGTGGTCTTCGTTCGACACTACGAACGGAAAGGCAGCGCGGATGCGTTGGACGATTTTGACACTTGCAGTGGGCCTGGCGGCTTGCGGGCAGAACGCTACGGATGATTCGCAGCTCGAGCTCTTCGACTCGGAGACGGCGGACGCGCGGAGCGGCAGTGCCGCGCCACTCGTCATCAGCCTCCTCGACACGACGACCGGCGCGGTCGTCGACGGTGATCTCGCCGACGGCTCGTTGGTGACGATCGATCCGTCGCACGACTTCACCATCTCCGGCAGCGTCAGGAGCGGGCGGCGCGTGAATGGCAACGTGAAGCTTCGCCTCACGGATCCGGATGGCGAGCGCACCTCGATCACCGACGGGAGGGCTCCGTACACCCTCGCGACCTCGCTGTTCGAAGGCAGCTACCGGTTGCGCATTCAGGTCAACGGCGACACCTTCGCGCTCGTCTTCGATGTCGAGGAGACGGGCAATCCGACGAACCCCACGGATCCCACGGACCCAACGGATCCGACCGATCCACCTCCAACCGGCGGCCTCGTCCGCTTCCCCGCGCGCGCCACCTACTACTGGCAGCTCAGCGGCGCCATCAACAGCAGCCGCGACGTCGACGTGTACGACATCGATCTCGAAGACAACGAATCATCGGGCATCATCCGCGAGCTCAAGAGTCATGGGCGCAAGGTCATCTGCTACATGAGCGTCGGCACGTACGAGGATTGGCGCAGCGATGCCGATCAGTTCCCCGCGAGCGTCATCGGCAAGGCGCTGCCGGACTGGCCGGGCGAGCGTTACCTCGACATCCGCGCGCAAGCCGCCCGCAACGTCATCGCTTCACGATTCGCGCGCGCCGTCGCCGCGGGATGTGACGCCATCGAGCCGGACAACCTAGACGGCTTCCAGAGCAACAGTGGATTTCCGCTCACCAAGAACGACGAGTGGAGCTTCTTGCGCTGGTTGTCCGACGAGGCCCACCGCCAAGGCATCGCCATTGGCCTGAAGAACTGCGTCGACCTCATCGAGGAGGGCAATCTCGCGCAGCTCTTCGACTGGGCGCTCGCTGAGGAGTGTTACCAGTACGACGAGTGCGACGCGCTGAGCGCGTTCGTCAGCGCCGGCAAGGCGGCGTTCATCGCCGAGTACAAGAGCAGCGCCACGTCGCGCTGTTCCTCCGCGAAAGCGGATGGATTCAGCCTCGCGATCTTCAATCTCGACTTGAACGGCAAGACGTTCACGCCTTGTCCATGAGCGAGTGGGCGGCGCGGTCCATCCCGCGCTGCCCACGCCTACGCGTGAATACCCGGCGCCTCGTGTCCCGAGGCGCTGACGTATTCGTCGTACGTGCCCTGGTACACCTTGACGTCGCTGCCATCGAGCTCGAGCACCTTGTTCGCCAGAGCGGACAAGAAGTGGCGGTCGTGGCTCACGAAGAGCATGCTGCCCTCGAAGTTCTGCAGGGCCTTCACCAGCATCTCCTTCGTGGCGATGTCCAAGTGGTTCGTCGGCTCGTCGAGGACCAGGAAGTTGGGTGAGTCGTAGAGCAGGCGCGCCATGACCAGCCGGACCTTCTCGCCACCCGACAAATTCCGGCAGCGCTTGTCGATGTCGTCACCCGAGAAACCAAAGCAACCGGCGAGAGTGCGCAGCGAGCCGATCGAGGCCAGCGGGAACTTCGCGACCAGCGTCTCCCACACCGTCTGCTCGGGCTCGAGCAGCTCCATGGCGTGCTGCGCGAAGTAGCCGAGCTTCACGCTTGGCCCCAACACCACCTTGCCGGCGTCGGCGTCGATCTCGCCCGAGATGATCTTGAGCAGCGTCGACTTACCGGCGCCGTTCTGACCCATCACGCACCAGCGCTCACCGCGGCGCAGCAAGAAGTCGAGACCGTCGTAAATGGTGCGCGTGTCGTAGCGCTTGTCGATGTGCTCGAGGCGCACGACCTCTTCACCCAGGCGCGGCGAGTGGCCGAACTCGAACTGCAGCGTCTTGCGCTTCTTCGGCGGCTCGAGCTTCTCTATCTTGTCGAGCTTCTTGACGCGCGACTGCACCTGCGCCGCTTTAGCGGCCTGTGCCTTGAAGCGCTCGATGAACAGGCGCTCCTTGGCGAGCATCGCTTCCTGGCGCGCGAACTGCGCCTCGGCCTGCTGCTCCTGGATGGCGCGCTGCTGCTCGTAGAAGTCGTAGTTGCCGCTGTAGGTGATGAGCTCGCCGCTGTCGATCTCGATGATCTTGCCGACGATGCGGTTCATGAGCTCGCGGTCGTGCGAGGTCATGAGCAAGGCGCCGGGGTAGCTCTTCAAGAAGCTCTCGAGCCAGATGAGCGACTCGATGTCCAAGTGGTTGGAGGGCTCGTCGAGGAGCATGACGTCGGGCTTCATGACGAGGATGCGGGCGAGCGCCACGCGCATCTTCCAACCGCCGGAGAGCAGGCCGACGTCGCGGTCCATCACCACATCGGTGAAGCCCAAGCCCGCCAGGATCTCGCGGGCCGACGACTCGAGCGCGTAGCCGCCCAGCTCGTAGAAGCGCGCCTGCACGTCGCCGTAGCGCTCGAGGGTCTTCTCGAGATCGGGGTTCTCGGGGTCCGCCATCGCGGCCTCGAGCTTGTGCAGCTCGGTGGCGACGTCGGCGACCATGCCGGCGCCACGCAGCGTCGCCTCGACCACGGTCTCACCGGACATCTCACCGACGTCCTGGCTGAAGTGACCGATGCTGACGTCGCGCTCGATGGTGACCTGGCCACCGTCGGGCTCCTCCTCGCGCATGATGAGGCGGAAGACGGTCGACTTGCCGGCGCCGTTGGGGCCGACGAGGCCGATCTTCTCGCCCTTGTTGATGGCGGCGGAGGCTTCGGTGAGCAGGATCTGCTTGCCGTAGCGCTGATCGATGTTGTCGAGGCGAATCAAAGCGGGCGGCTCATAGCACGAGCCACCCGCGTTTGTAGACTACCTAGCTGTCGCGCTTGCCGGCTTTGTGCGTGGCCGCGTGCTCGAGCTTGCTCATGGCGTTGGTGAGCGCGACGTTCATGTCCGCGTCCTCGCTCGTGACCGCGACGACCGGGAGCCCGGCGATGTGCGCTTCGATGGTCACGTGCTTGTCCGTGCCACCCTTGCTGCTGCTGTTGGTGTCGCGGAGGTGGACGGTGACGTTGGTGACGCGGCCATTCAAGCCACGCAGGGCATGCTCGACTTCGTCGCGCACGCGGGGTTCGAGGTTGTCAGTGGAGCCGACATTCACTGCATGAATTTGGATATTCATACGACGAAGCTAATCACGTCTCAGGCGAGCTGCACAGATCGCCGCGACAACGAAGACAGCCAAAAACCCTCGATGGGGAACTTCGGCGCTGACGTGAGATCACTGGCGCCGAGGGCGACCAAGAGCGGTACGAAGTGCTCGTGGGTCGGGAGCGCGGTGCCGACGCCAGGCGCCCTCGCCTTGTAGTCCAGCAACGCATCCACGTCGTTCTTACGCAGCGCCTCGGCGGTCCACTGGTCCATCTCGGCGGCCCAGCTCGGCGTCGGCATGGTGCCCGTCCAATCCATGCGCCGCAAATTATGCGTGATGAAACCGCTGCCGGCGATGAGCACACCCTCGTCGCGCAGTGGCTTCAAGCGCTTGCCGAGCTCGAAGAGCTCCTTCGGCTCGAGCGACGGCAGTGAAGCCTGCAGGACCGGAATGTCCGCTTTAGGATACATCGCGACGAGCGGCACGTAAGCGCCGTGGTCGAGCCCGCGGTCGGGGAGCTGCATGACCTTCTCTTTGCCGCTCAAGAGCTCGGCGACGCGCTCCGCCAATCGCGGAGCCCCGGGCGCGGCGTACTGCTGTTTGTAATAGCGTTCCGGAAAGCCGTAGAAGTCGTAGACCAACGGCACGGTGCGCGTCGCGCCGAGGGTCACCGGCCGCTCCTCCCAGTGCGCCGACAGCATGAGCACGGAGGTGGGTCGCGGCAGATCGTCGGCCCACGTCTTGAGCTCGCCCACCCACTCGGGGAGGTCGAGGAGCGGCGGGGCACCATGCGCGATGAAGATGCTGGGCATGCGGGGGGACATGCGACCTATAATAAGGCGACATGAGCCAGTACGACTACGACTTGTTCACCATCGGCGCGGGTTCGGGTGGGACGCGCGCTTCACGGCTCGCCGCGAGCAAGGGCGCGCGCGTCGCGGTCGCCGAGGAGAGCCGCATCGGCGGCACCTGCGTCATCCGCGGCTGCATCCCCAAGAAGTTCCTGGTCTACGGCGCGGAGTTCGCGCAAATCTTTCGCGACGCCAAGGGCTACGGCTGGACTGTCGGGGAAACCACATTCGATTGGCCGACGCTCCGCGATCGCATCGCGCGCGACATCGATCGTCTCTCGGCGGTCTACCAGCGCAACATGGTCAACGCGGGCGTCGAGGTCTTCGAGGAGCGGGCGCAGATCATCGGACCGCACGAGGTGCGCCTCGCGTCGGGCAAGACGGTGAGCGCGGAGACCATCTTGATCGCGACGGGGGGGCAGCCGCACCGTCCCCACGATCTGCCCGGCTGTGAGCTCGCGCTCGTCTCCGACGATGTCTTCACCCTGGAGGAGCTGCCCAGGCGTTTGCTGATCGTGGGCGGCGGTTACATCGCGGTGGAGCTCGCCGCCATCTTCGCTGGCCTCGGCGTGGAGACGTGCTTGGTCTATCGCGGCCACACGGTGCTGCAAGGCTTCGACGACGATCTGCGCCTGCAAGTCCACGCCGACCTGGAGCGGCGCGGCGTGAAGCTCATCACCAACACGATGCTGTCCGCTATGGAAGAGCGCGGCAACGAGCATGTCGCGCGCACCACGGCTGGTGGGCACATCGCCGCCGACAAGATCGTCGTCGCCATCGGCCGTCGGCCGAGCACCGGGAACCTGGGGCTCGAGAAGGCCGGCGTGGAGCTGAGCAGCGAGGGCGCCATCAAGGTCGACGACTACTCGCGCACCAACGTGCCGTCGATCTATGCCATCGGCGACGTCACCAACCGCCTCAACCTGACTCCCGTGGCGATCCGCGAGGCCCAGGCCTTCGTCGAGACGGTCATCGACAAGAAGCCTTGTACCTTCGACCACGCCGACGTCCCCACCGCGGTGTTCTCGCAACCACCGGCCGCCGCCGTCGGCATGACCGAGGCGCAGGCCCGCAAGGCGCACGGCACCATCGACATTTATCGCTCGACGTTCCGCCCCATGCGCAACGTGCTCGCCGACAACGACTACCGAGTGCTCATGAAGCTCGTCGTCCGCGCCGACAACCAACAGATCGTCGGCGTGCACATGGTCGGCGACCAGGCCCCCGAGATCATGCAAATGGCCGCGATCGCGGTCAAGGCCAAGCTCACCAAGGCGCAGTGGGACGCGACCTGCGCGCTGCACCCGACCATCGCCGAAGAGCTCGTCCTCATGCGCGAGAAATACGTGCAGCCGGCGTTGGGCGCGATGGGTTGATCGCTGGGCCGAGGTCACTCGGGCTCTCGCCGCGCGCCGTGGCGGCGGCGAGAGCCGTCATGAGCATGAGCCTTACTTTTGCTTGATGAGGAACTCGACGCGGCGGTTCGCGGCGCGCGCTTCCTTCGACGTGCCCGGCTCGAGCGGACGGCTCTCACCGTAGCCCATGGCCGCGAGGCGCGAGCCATCCACGCCTTGCTTCGTCAGGTACGCAACGACAGCCGATGACCGCTTTTGCGACAGGAGCAGGTTCTTCTCCTCGCTGCCGACGTCGTCGGTGTGTCCGCCGACCTCGACCAACTCGATCTCCGGGTGAGCCATGAGGACCGCGGCGATGTTGTTGAGCAGGGCGTTGCTGCGCTTGTCGATGAGCGCCTTGCCGGTACGGAAGCGCACGGTCTCCGTGATCACCAGGCGGTCGCTCTCGATGCGCACCTTCTGCGCTTCGGGGCAGCCCTGGAAGTCAGGCAGACCAGGAACGTCCGGGCAGTTGTCGATCGCGTCGGGCACGCCGTCGCCATCGCGGTCGAGGATCACCGGAGCGGCAACCGGCTCGGGCGGTGGTGGTGGTGCGTCGGGGCAGCCGTCTTCGTCCTCGAACTGATTGAAGACCTCCGGGGCGTCCGGGCACTGGTCGCGGTCGTCCGGGATGCCGTCGCCATCGCGGTCGGTCACGGGTGCCGGCTCCGGCGGCGGGGCCGGCGGCTGTGGCTTCTCCTTGACGGGCGCGTAACGCAGACCGGCGAACAAGCGCCAGTCGGGCGTACCGTAACCGTTGCCGACGCCGAGGCCAGCGCCACCAAAGAGAATGAAATCGGCGGGCAGGAAGAACGAGACGATGCCGTCCACTTCAGCGGGCGTCTGATTGCGGTTCTTGAAGGGGTCCGAAGCGCGCGTCGCGAGCGAGCCGCTCACGCCGAGCTCGGCGATCGGGCCAAGCACGTACGCCATACCGAGCTTGCCGTAGAATTCGTTGCCGATGGCGAGATCGAGCGACTGCCGGTTGGGGCGCGCCACGTAACCCAAGTTCATGGCGACGCGGAACGCCTCGATGCGCCGCGACAGGATGAGCTCGGGGCTGAGCGCGACGCCGTCGGCGCCACGGTACGCGTCGCTGCCTCCGGTGGGCAGCATCACGCCGAGCATGACGGCGATGTCGATGCCCGCGTCCTCCTGGCCGACGATCCCGAGCTTCGGCACGAGGCGCAGATCGCCGATGCCGGCGCTCGACAGATCCGAGAGCGTCGCATTCTGTACGCTATCGCGGCTCTGATGCAGGACGAACGGCAGGTCGATGGCGAGCTGCAAGCGGTCCCACAGGGCCACGGTGGCGACCAGGTTGCCGCCAAAGCGCGTGCCGATGAGCGAGCCCACGCGGCTGCGCGAGCCGTCCGCGTTCTGGACCTCGAGCACGAGCGGGTCGTTTTGCACGCCGACGAGGAGGCCGAAGTCCCAGGTCAGGTGCTCCGGGATGTGGCCGTACTCGGTGTCGAGGATACCGTTGCGGTCGAGCGACAGGCGCATGCGCTCCACCACGAACGCGCGGTTCTCCTGCGCCGACGCCGATGCGGCGAACAGCGAGAGACCAACCACCAGGAACAGTCCGCGAAAGCGGCGAAGGCGCGGCGCTACTGCAAGCATCATCAACACAATCATCGGTGACCAAGGAGTTGTGGGGGCGCCGGCACAACCACCGCCGAACACCTCGTAATTATCAGGAATCCCATCGCCGTCGGTGTCCACCCAACCTGCTGGTGGATTGCCGCCGGGATTGATCGGGTCGACTGGGCTCGGCAGCGGCGGCGGAACGTCGTCCGACGGATCGAGCGGATTGGTGCCCCTCTCGACTTCGGCGCCATCGGGAATGCCGCCGCCATCGGTATCGGCGTCGAGCGGATCGGTGCCGATGTCGACCTCCACGCCGTCGAGCAGGCCGTCGGCGTCACTGTCGGGGTCGCGCGGGTCGGTCTCGCCCGGGTCGATCACGCCGTTGTGGTTCTTGTCTTCCTCGCCATCGGAGAGGCCATCATCGTCGGTGTCGGCCTTCTTCGGATCCGTCTCGCCGTCATCGAGGACGCCGTCGTGATCCTTGTCCTCGTCGCCATCGGAGATGCCGTCACCGTCGGTGTCGGAGTTGGTCGGATCGGTGCCGTGCGCGATCTCGTCGCCGTCGTCGATGCCGTCGCCATCGGTGTCGGCGTTGTTCGGGTCGGTGCCGTGCGCGATCTCGTCATCGTACGGGACGCCGTCGACGTCGTTGTCGTTCCGCATGAGCTCGCCAACGGTGACCAAGCTGTAGTCGTCTTCGATCTCGCCGTCCTCGAAGAGCGCGATGGGGTTGTTCCAATTGTCGATGACCCCCAGGAACGGGTCGTCGGTGTACTCGACGATGCGGTTGGTGCCGATGGTCGGCTGGTTGGTCGTGCTCGCGGTGACGATGCCCTGCAGGCGCTGGTCCGGCGCGGCGGAGACGAGCTGCGCGCGGTAAACCAGGTGGAAGGTATGGCCAGGTGGCAAGGTGCCGAGCGTCACCTTGTTGCCAGCGACGGTCGCGCCCTGCGGCCAGCTCTTGAAGCCCAACTCCGAGCCGGTGAGCGTGACACCCGCGCCGGGGTGCGCGTCGAAGACCACGTCGAAGGCGGGCATCAGTCCGTCATTACGGATGGTGACGTACACCTCCATGACGTCGTTGAGCGCCAGGCTCCCGCCGTTGATGTCCGTCACCGTCTGGATGGCGACGAGGTCGGCCGCGACGAGCTGACTCGCGGTGAGCAGCTGATAGACGCCAGGGAAGATCGTGCCGAAGCCCGCCATCGAGCACTCGAGGCCCCAGGCGCCGGTGTCGGCATAGTTGAAGAGCTCGATGGGGAAGACGCCGCCTTGCTGCGGGAAGGTCACCGAGACCAGCGGCCCGAGGGTGAAGACGCGGTCGCCGTCGAACTGCGCCGTCTTCACTTCGGTGCCGTCGAAGACACGCAGCCGCACACCGTCGGTGCTACCAGGGGCGAAGGTGTAATACGTGCCGGGGTCGCTGGTGGGCGGGATGACGATGTAACCCGAGAACGCCACGGCCCAGGTCTCGTAGGGTTGGCTCCAGACCTGCTCCCTGGTGATGCCGCCAGCGAAGGAGCCGCTAGCGCCACCGTCGTAGTCCAGCGGCGGATACGCCCTGAAGGACTGCAAGGCGTTCGGCTGCGTGGTCGCGAAAGCGGACTCGGCCGCCGCGAGGCTCGTGATGTTGGCGTCGTCGGTGTCGACGAAGGTCGCGTTCAAGCCGGTCCCGAAGCTCGCGCTGCTGGCGTCGTCGCCCGCGGCCTTGGGGTCGGTGTGGCGCACCAGCACCTCGATGCCGTCATCCACGCCACCGCCGTCGGTGTCCGCCACGAGCGGATTGGTGCCGAGCGACTTGACCTCGCGGCCGTCGGTGAGGCCGTCACCGTCGGTGTCGGAATTGGTGAGAGACGTGCCGAGACGTGTCTCTTCGGCATCCGGCAGACCATCGCGATCGGTGTCGACGATGGTGGCGGCCAAAGCCGGTAGCGCCACCAGGGCGGTCAGCAAAACCACAAAAATGCGCGGGGGGAGGTGAATCTGCACGCCCGCACATATCGCGCTAAAGGCTGCGATGTTGCGCGGGTTTTAGAAGTTACAGCGGAGCCATGCCTGGTCCGGCCAGCGGCTCTGCCGGGTAGTACAGCTTTCTCACGAATCGGGTGAACACCTGGTCGTTCGACCACTGGCGGCGCACGGCCCCGTAAATCCCTGGCGCGGCGCGGTCTTTCGCGTCGAAGCCGGTCTGGACCTCACGCTCGCCGTAGATCGCGAAGGCCTCGTCCATGGAGGCCCGCGATCCAAAGGTCGGGCGCAGCAAATCGTAGACGAGGGCGCGCTCGGCGTTGGTGAAGGCCAAGTAGAAGACCGCGTGGCCGAGCTCGTGGGCGACGAGTGCCGGCGTGTCAGCCAAGCGCTCCCGCCGGACGACGATGCGCGCCTTTGGCCAATCGGGTGCATCCCAGAAGACGCCCGCGACGTGCGGGCTCATGGCGCGCGGCAGACCGAGCTTGGTGAACGCGGCGCCTGGCGGGGCGATGTCGAAGCGCAGCGGCTTACCGGCGGCCAGGCGTCGCACCAGGCTCGGGTTACCGGCCAGGAGCCGCACCGCGTCGTTGCGTACGCGGGCGACCTCCGTGGTGTCGGCGCCGTGCGCCTCGAGCTCGACGCCGTTGATGTACGCTTCAGCGGTCGCGCGCGCGCCGCGGTCGGCCTTGGGCACGGCGCGCTCGAACACGTCTCCACCCTTGAGCACGGAGAAGGCCGCGAGCGGGAGGTCCTTCGCGACGGCGTCCGCGAGGCCCTGCGTCTCGGGGCGCGAGCCGTCCTTGGTCTCGAAGTAGTCGCGGAGCTCGTAGGCCATCAGATGGCCGCGAGGTTCTCGTCGATGGTCGCGCAGATCCGCTCGAGCGGCAGATCGTTCGCGTCGACGCCGAACGGATCCTCGATCTCGACGCCGATCTCCTCGATACCGAAGAGCACGAAGGCGATGAGCGCGGAGGCGAGCACGCACCACCAGTGCATGCTCTGCACCAAGGCGAACGGCAACGTGATGCAGTAGAGGAGCAGCGCGCGCCGCAGATGCGTGACGTAAGCGAAAGGCAGCGGCGTCTTATGAATGCGCTCGTAGGCGCCGATGTGATCGATGAGCTGGTTGATGAGGGCGTCGAGATGCATTTGTTGGATGTCGCTGATGCGTCCGCGATCGCGTGCGCTCTTCAGCGCGGCGCCCATGCGCATGGCCACCGCGAGCGGCGGATGCTGCGCGACCAGGACGCTCGCTTCGTCCCCGGCCGTGAGGCCCACCGGCAGCGCCCCCTTGGTACCCCGCAGCCCATACATGCAGGCGTAAGGAAAGGCGCGCGTCCACAAGCGCAGCTCCTCGAGCGCTTCGTCGCGCGGGAAGAGCGTGGCGGCCGAGCGCACCAAGTTGCGCGTCGCGTTGACGATGCCGCCCCAGAGCTTACGGCCCTCCCAGAAGCGGTCGTACGAGGCGTTGGTGCGAACCACCAGGAGCAGGCCGAGCGCCACACCGATGAGCGAGTGCGGAACCGCCGACGTCGAGAGGTCGTGACCGTAGTGCTGCGCCGCCGCGACCGCCGTGGCCACCGCGGTGCAGACGAGCACGCGTGACATGAGCTCGAAGAGCATCGAGCCGCGCAGCGCGAAGAAGTGATACCACCAGTCGTGCGGATCGTAGTCGATCATCTAGCTGTGTCCAGGTTGATGCTGACGCGCGTGGTGCCGCCATCGCGCGTGGTCTCGGCGGCGGCGCTGTCGACCAGCGTGTTGCCTAGCCGCGCTTCGACTCCGATGCGCACACGCTCGGGGGTCTCGTCGCCGACCTCGAAGAGCATCGTGGCCGGAAAGTCGTTGCTGAGCTCCACGATGACGGACCGGAGAATCTCGGACTGATCCGTGGTGCTCACCGTGAGGCGCAGGTTGTTCACGTCGGCTGGCGCGTGACGCGTGCTCGAGGTGACCTCGACGAGGAGGTCTTCACCGCCGCAACCCACGGCGCAGAGCAAGGCGATGGCGGCGATGATCTTCACGGCAAGGCGTAGGGTCCGTAATCGTGGTCAGGTGCGCGGTTGCCAGCGGCGACGCCGACCGCGATGATGCCGCCGACGACCAGGGCGCCGACACCAGCCCAGAAATACCAGCGCTTGGTGAGCGGCGGCGGCGGCTTCACTTGCATGGCGGCGCGGGCCGACAAGGCGTCTTCGAAAGCGAGTCGGATCTTGGGGGCGCTGGCCTCGGGCAGCTGGTAGCTCGGATCGTAGGCCAGGACCTCGAGAAAGCCGTTCCGCGCCAGGGCCGGCCGCTCGTAGATGGCGTTGATGAGGGCGGCGAGCTCCCGGCGGCGCTGCTCCTCGGCGGGGGTCAACGTCTCCTTTCCGGCCTTGGCGAGGAGCGGCATGACCTGGTCGAAGTCCAGCGCGGCATAGGCTTTTTCGGCTTCCGCGAGCGAGCTGCTGCGGGCCCGCGCCAGGGACGGCGACAGCAAAACGAGCGTGACCAGGGCCAGGGCGCGCATGGACTCGCATTCATATCGAGGTTCCTGGGGGGCTGCCAATTGGCGTCGGCACGGGTGCCGCCGAGGCGCCTCTTTTACGCTTCGCTAGTTGGCCGCGCGGCACTAGACTGCGCGCCATGGAGCGGACTGCGTTCGGACGTTACATGCTGGAGGAGCGGCTTGCCGTGGGTGGCATGGCCGAGCTCTTCATCGCCAGCATGACCGGGCCCGGGGGCTTCAAGAAGCCGGTCGTCGTGAAGCGCCTGAACGCCAAGCTCGCGGCGCGTGACCAGAGCGTCGCGATGTTCCTGCGTGAGGCCCGGCTCGCTGGCCGCTTCAAGCACCACAACCTCATCCAGGTCTACGAGCTCTTCGACGTGGATGGCCAGTACGCCCTCGCCATGGAGCACTTGGAGGGCGTCGACCTGGGACAGCTCCTGGCGCGCGCCGTGCAAAACAAAGCCGTCATCGCGGACGCGGTGGTCGCGCGCATCATCGCCGGCGCCGCCGCGGGGCTCCACGCCGCCCACGAGCTGCACGACGACGAGGGCCGCCCGCTCAGCGTCGTGCACCGCGACGTCTCGCCCACCAACGTGTTCGTCACCTGGCAAGGCGCGGTCAAGGTCGTGGACTTCGGCATCGCGACCGCCAACGACGAGCTCGACCTCACCCGCGCCGGCGTCCTCAAGGGCAAGATCGGCTACATGGCGCCCGAGCAAGCGCGCGGCCAGCCAGTCGACCGCCGCACCGACGTGTATGCGCTCGGCATCGTCTTGTACGAGCTGCTGGCGCGTAAGCGCTGCTATAGCGGAGATGATCAGCTCGAGGTGTTGAACCGTGTCCGCGAAGGCAAACATACGCCGCTGCTGACGTTGCGGCCGGACTGCGATCCTGATCTGGCGCGGTTGTGCGAGCAGATGCTCGCGGTGGAGCCCGAGGCCCGGCCGCAGAGCTGCGAGCAAGTCCGCAAGGAGGCGAGCCGCATCGCCAGCAAGATGGGGAGCGATGGCGAGGAGGATGTGGCGAACCTCGTGCGGACGTTGTTTCCGGGGGAGCAGCTCAAGAAGGAGCTGAGACGGCCGCCGACGGCGATGCGGGATTTGTTTCTGGGGGAGAGAGGGGCGGCGAAGAGCTCGACGAAGACGGTGGTCATTGGCGCGGTGTTGATGGCGGTGGTGGTGATTGGGGCGGGGATTGCGGCGGTGGTGGAGCCGGGCAGTGAGGGCAGGGAGCCGATTGCCGAGGGCCGATTAGCGATGGCCGATAGCCGAGAGCCGATGGCCGATGGCCGAAAACCGATTGCCGATGGCCGATTACCGACACCCGATGGCCGAGAACCGATTGCCGATAGCCGAGAACCGATTGCCGATGGCCGATTACCGACACCCGATGGCCGAGAGCCGGACCTCGATCCCCCCGAATCCCCCCTGAGCAATCACCCCGTCACCACCACCACCGAGCCCTCCCCCGAGCTCACCCACTCTCCAAAACGCCCCACCGTCACCTCGCCCCAACCCCCTCGCCCCAAAACCCCCGACCTCGAAAAATCCGCTCACCTCACCCTCACCTCCATCCCCGAAGCCTCCGTCACCATCAACGGTGTTCCGCTCGGGCGGACTCCCCTCACCGACAAGCGCCTCGAGGCAGGCAAATGGCTCATCCGCCTGCGGGACGAGAGCACCGGCCTCGACACCACCCTCAGGGTCTCGACCAAGCCCGGCGACTTCATCCGCCGCGAGATGGTCTTCCGTACCGGGCAGCTGGTGGTCGACGCGCAGCCATGGGCCGACGTCTATTTGGGCGGCAAGAAGCTGGGCAGTACGCCGCTGCCGCCGACCCAGCTCTACGAGGGCGTCTACTCCTTGCGTTTGGTGAACCCGGAGCTGCATAGCGAGCGCACCGTGTCGGTCACGGTGAGTCCAGGTCGGACGAGCAAGGTGACCGAAGTCTTGAAGTAGCGCTTTGTTCCGCTCAGCACTCGTCATCGCCGTGATCACCCTCGCGGCCAGCACCACGGCGGCGCAGTCGCGCGTCGACCGCGCCTACGTCTCGGAGACGTTGCTCGGCGGCTCGGCGCGCGGCAGCAGCACCGAGCTCGGGGTCGGCACTCCGCCCTTGCCCCTCGTCGGCCCGCTCTCCATCGGGGTCGCGGTCTACGGCCGGCGAACCTGGCTCCGCGGCGGCGATCCGCACGGAAGCGCTCCACCCGGCGGCGGTTCCCAGGACGGCAATCCCCAGGGCGGCGGCACGTTCACCGGCAGCGACGCCCAGCTCTCGCTTCTTCTCTTGGCGCAACTCTCCGAGCGCTGGACGCTCACGGTGGTGCCGGTGGTCGCCGGCCGCTTCACCGGCGACGCCGACTTCCGCATGCCCCGCGTGATCTCACCGTCGCGGGTGTCGCGCTCGCGAGCTACGCCATCGGCGGCGACCGCGACTTCGTGGTGAGCATGGGCTTGCTGTTCACCAACACCCTGCCCTTCTCGCCGGTCATCCCCATCGGCGGCTTGCGCTACGCCAACGATTCCTGGCGCGTCGAGCTCCTGTGGCCGCAACCCCAAGCCGTCTACCGCTTCGGCGACCGCGTCGAGGCCGGCATCGCCATGCGCTTCGACTATCCGCTATATCGGATGCGAAACCTCGCGGTGGACGACGGGATCGCCGAGTACGCCCGCCTCACCAACCACTACTTCGGCGGCGTCGTGGCGGCGCGGCTGCTCTCGGACCTGTGGCTGTCCGTGAAGCCCGGCGTCAACGTCGGCCGCGTGGTGCGCCTCGTCGACGGGCACCGCGACAACCTCGACGGCGGCAAGCAGGACCTGAATGTCGCCCCGGCGCTCACGTTCATCTTGAGCTGGCGCATGGGGAGGCGGTAGCGTCCGCCCATGCAAACTTCGGAGCTCGACGTCCGACTCGACGGCACCGAGGTCAGCCGCCGCGTCCTCATCAACAGCGAAGGGCTGCTCGGTGACCTGCACGCCCTCGTGCAAACCGCCATGGGCTGGAACGACAGCACCTTCCATGCCTTCGACCTGGGCGGCAGCATCTACGGCGACCTCGACGACGAGGACTTCGTCGACGGCCACGCCAGCGCCGAGCACGAAGACGACGTGAGCATCGGCGAGGCCTTCCAAGGCCGCAAGGAGCTCAAGTACCTCTACGGCCCCTGGACGCACACCATCGCGCTCATCGGCGCCTCTGACCGCGATAGCGAACGCCCCATGTGCCTCGACGGCCGCGGCGCGTGCCCCGGTGATCCCGAGGGCGAGCCGCCCGTCCCATTCGACCGCGAGCAAGCCAACGCGCGCATCTCCGAGACCTTCATCGCCATCCCCGACTACGACGCCGACGAGGCGCCCGACGTCACCATGTGGCGCGGCGTCGAGCTCGACGCCATGCTGCCGCCGGTCGTCGAGTACTTCGACAAGCGCGGCGAAGACGACGACGGTGACGCACGCTTGCTGCGGGCACAGCTCCAGGTGCTCGCCGAAGCCATGATCGCCGACGGTGACGCGCCCGAGCTGGTGCAAGCCGTCAGCCGCTTCCAGGAGAGCGGCATGCGCCGCGCCGAGGCGCTCGACGCCATGATCGCCCTCATGTGCGACTACCCCGAGGTGCTCGACCACGACGCCGAGGGCGCCTTCGACGACTACCTCGCCGCCGTGGACGGCTACGACGTCGCGACCTTCAAGCAGCGCTATCCCGGCTCGGCCGCGGGCGCGGTGGCCGCGCTGGTCACCAAGATCGCTGCCCGCGATAGCGGAAGCAAGAAGGGCAAGCGTAACTAGTGGCGGCGCGCTTTCTCGCGTACCCGCTGCGGCTTGCGACCCAGTTCGCGACCTTCGCCTCGACGCCGGTTCACGTCGAGATGCTGCGTGATGCTACGCGCTCGCTCACGTTCCAGCGCGCCATCACGGCCCAGGTGACGCCCGGCATGCACGTCGTCGACATCGGCGCCGGCTCGGGTCTGCTTGGTTTGTGGGCGCTCGCCGCGGGCGCCGGCGAGCTCGACGCCATCGACGCCACCACCATCGGCACGACGCTCGCCACGACCTTCGCGGCGAACGGCTTCGCGGACAAGGCGCGCGCCCACGTCGCGCACTCGAGCAAGGTGACCGTGCCGCAGCGCGCCGACCTCGTGATCGCCGAGGTGCTGGGTCATCTCGGCATCGACGAAGGCATCCTCGCCACCTGCGCCGACGCCAAGCAGCGCCTCGCCAAGCCCGACGCGAAGTTCATCCCGGCGCGTGTCGACGTGGTCGCCTGGCCCGTCTGGGTCCCCGACTTCGAGAACGATCTTCTCGCCTTCTGGCACAACAAGCCCTACGACTTCGAGCTCGCCGCCATGGCGGACCTCTCGCGCGAGACGACCTACGCCTGCAACGAGCACGACGGCCAGCGGCTCGCCGACACGGCGATCCTCTCGAGCCACGTCATCGGTGATCCCGAGCCCCCGCGCTGGCACGCCAAGGCCACCTTCACCGCCGCGTTCAAGAGCGCGCACAACGGCTTCTTCTTGAGCTTCGTCGCCGACCTGGGCGGCGGCGTCACCCTCGACGGCTCCCGCACCAGTAGTTGGAAAGTCGTCTTCTTGCCCAGCAAGGCGCGACAGCTCGCGAAGGGCGACCGGCTCACGCTGGAGATTGGTAGCGACGCGGAGGGTTTTGTCCGCTATAGCGTCACATAGTCAAGATCTCGTCGCTCAGGCCGCGTAATTGACACTCGTACGTACGTTTTCGTATCGTATACGTATGCGAAGTCCGACGGCGAAGAAGACCTACAATCTCCCCGTGAAGCTCATCACGCGCGCAAAGCGCGTGCTCAAGGCGAAAACCGAGACCGAAGCCATCGTACGAAGCCTCGAAGAAGTAACTTTCATGGACGAGGTGGAGCGCGCGGTACGCGCGGCGGGTGGGCGCCTGCCAGGTTATCGATCACCGCGGTGAAGCTCCTCTTCGATACGTCCGTTTGGGTGGAGCACCTTCGCCACGGCGTGCTGACCCCGGTTGTCCCCGCACTGCGCGGAAAGTATCAGCTCTGGTGCGACAGCGTCGTGGCGGCCGAGATCACCGCGGGTTGTCGCTCGAAGTCAGAACGGCGAACGGTATCAGCGATGTTCGCGCCCTTCACGCGCGCACGGCGACTCGCAAGCCCGCTCGCAACAGACTTCGACCGCGCAGCTCAGGCGCTCTCTCGGCTGCGAGAGCGAGGTCGGAGCCTCTCATCACCAACGACCTCGCTCCTCGATGGGCTTATCGCCGCCGTCGGCGTACGTCTCGGCGCCATCGTCGTGACCATCAATCATCGAGACTTCGCGAAACTGGCAGAAGTGCTGCCGCTGCGGGCGCAATCCTGGGATGTCTTCGTTCAGCGCTTGGGCCTAGGTTGATGTAGGCGGCGAGCTCGGCGCTATAAACTCTTCATATCGACAACGAAGCGATACTTCACATCGCTCTTGAGCATGCGCTCATAAGCCTCGTTGATCTTCTCCATCGGGATCTTCTCGATATCCGACGTGATGCCGTGCTTACCGCAGAAGTCGAGCATCTCCTGGGTCTCCTTGATGCCGCCGATGAGCGACCCATGGATCCCGCGGCGCTGCAGGACCATATTGAAGACGGTCGGCGACGGATGCGGGTGCTCCGGCGCGCCGACGAGCACCAAGGTACCGTCGCGCTTCAAGCAGGCGATCTCGGGGTCGAGGTCGTGCGCCGCCGAGACGGTGTCGATGATGAAGTCGAGCTTGCCAGCCATCTTCTTCATGGCCTCGGGGTCCTTGGTGACCACGACCTCCTTCGCGCCCAAGCGCAGTGCGTCCTCACGCTTGCCCGGCGAGGTCGTGAACAACACGACGTGCGCCCCCAGCGCCGCGCCGAGCTTCACCCCCATGTGGCCCAAGCCTCCCAAGCCAACGATGCCGATCTTCTTGCCCGGGCCCGCGCCCCAGTGCTTGAGCGGCGACCAGAGCGTGATGCCAGCACAAAGCAACGGCGCCGCGCCCGCTGGATCCAAGCCCTGCGGCATGCGCAGCACGAACTTCTCGTCGACGACGATCTTGTCCGAGTAACCACCGAGCGTGTTCTCGCCGGTCTGGCGGTCGGGCGCGTTGTAGGTGCCGGTGAAGCCGCGCTCGCAGTACTGCTCGAGGCCTTCGTTGCAGGCGCCGCAGTCCATGCATGAATCGACCATGCAGCCGACCCCGACGAAGTCGCCCTTCTTGATGTTCTTCACGCCAGAGCCAACGGCGGCGACATGACCGACGATCTCGTGGCCGGGCACGCACGGGTAGACGGTGCCGCCACCCCATTCGTTACGGACGGTGTGGAGGTCCGAGTGGCAAACACCGCAGAAGCTGATGTCCACCTGGACGTCGTTCGGGCGTAGATCGCGGCGCTGGATCTGCATCGGCGCCATCGGAGACTTCGCGTTGGTCGCGGCAAAGGCCTTGGTCGGCATCATGGGATCTCTTCCTTGTTCGAGGCGGGCTGCACGTTGTGCCTTCTCTGCCCCTGGCGCAAGGGGCCCGCTGTCGTGGTAGGGGGTTCGCCGCATGACCGGTACCGACGCCATCATCCGAGTCGAAAACCTTTCGAAGACGTATGCGTCGGGCGTTCGCTCGCTCGACGACGTGACCCTCGAAATCCGCCGCGGCGAGATCCTCGCCCTGCTCGGCCCGAACGGCGCCGGCAAGACGACGCTCATCAACATCATCTGCGGCATCGTGAAGCCAACCTCCGGCAGTGTCCGCGTCGACGGACATGACGTGATGCGCGACTACCGCGCCTCACGCGCGCTCATCGGGCTCGTGCCGCAAGAGCTCTCGACCGACGCCTTCGAGTCCGTGTGGTCGACGGTGCGCTTCTCGCGCGGCCTGTTCGGCAAGTCCGACGACCCCGCCTATCTCGAGAAGGTGCTGCGCGATCTGTCGCTGTGGGAGAAGCGTGACGCCAAGATCATGACGCTCTCGGGCGGCATGAAGCGCCGCGTGCTCATCGCCAAGGCCTTGGCGCACGAGCCCCGCATCCTCTTCCTCGACGAGCCGACGGCCGGCGTCGACGTGGCCTTGCGCCGCGATATGTGGGCCATGGTGCACAAGCTCCGTGAAAGCGGAGTCACCATCATCCTCACGACGCACTACATCGAAGAGGCGCAGGAGATGGCCGACCGCATCGGCGTCATCAACAAGTCCAAGCTCCTCTTCGTCGAGGACAAGACGCAGCTCATGCGCAAGCTCGGCAAGAAGGAGCTCGCCTTCACCTTGCAGCAGCCGCTCGCGGAGCTGCCGGCCTCGCTCGCGAACCACGCGCTCACCCTGGGCGACGGCGGCGCGACGCTCGTCTACACCTACGACGCCCAGCGCGACCCCGGCATCGCCGGCCTCATCGACGAGGTCGAGCGCCAGGGCATCGTGTTCACCGATCTGCACTCGCGCGAGAGCTCCCTCGAGGACATCTTCGTCGACTTGGTGAAAGCATGAACCTCGACGCCATCCGCGCCATCTACCGCTTCGAGATGGCCCGCACCTTCCGCACCGTCACGCAGAGCATCCTGGCGCCGGTGCTCACCACCTCGCTCTACTTCGTGGTGTTCGGCTCGGCCATCGGCAGCCGCGTCGGCGGCATCGAGGGCGTGAGCTACGGCGCCTTCATCATCCCCGGGCTCGTGATGCTCTCGATGCTCTCGGAGAGCATCTCGAACGGCTCGTTCGGCATCTTCCTGCCCAAGTGGTCCGGGACCATCTACGAGCTGCTGTCGGCGCCCGTCTCCCCCCTCGAAGCGATCATCGGCTACGTCGGCGCCGCCGCGAGCAAGTCACTCATGCTCGGCATCCTCATGTTGATCACGGCGCGCTTCTTCGTGCCCTACGAGATCCATCACCCGTTCTGGATGGTCGGCTTCCTGATGTTGACCGCTATCACGGCCAGCACCTTCGGCTTCATCATCGGCATCTGGGCCGACAGCTTCCAGAAGCTGCAGATCATCCCGGTGCTCGTGGTGACGCCGCTCACCTTCCTCGGCGGCAGCTTCTACTCGATCTCCATGCTGCCACCGCTATGGCAGAAGATCACGCTCGCTAACCCCGTCGTCTACCTAGTGAACGGCTTCCGCTGGAGCTTCTATGGTGTGTCCGATTTCCCGGTCGGCATCAGCTTCGCCGTCATCATGGGCATCCTCGCTGTCTGCTTCACCGTCATCTGGCGTATCTTCACCACGGGCTACAAGCTGAAGGCCTAACCATGAGCGAACCTTGTGCATTGTGCGCGGCGCTGAAGAACGAGCGTCCGCTTTGGCAGAACGAACAGTGGGCCGTGCGCCACATCGAGGGTCCCCACGGCCTCGCCGGCTGGTTCCAAATGGTCGCCAAGCGCCACGTAGCGAGCATCGCGGCGATGAACGATCCCGAGGCCGCGAGCTTCGGCCCAACCCTCCGCTGGCTCGAGAAGACCCTACTCGACGTGAGCGGCGCCGAGCGCGTCTACACCGCCGCGATCGGCGAAGCCGTCCAACACCTCCACGTGCACATGGTCCCCCGCTACGTCACCATGCCCAACAACGCCAAAGGCTGGGCCGTGTTCGACCTCCAGCGCGCCGGCAAGCAAGGCGAGATCTCGGTCCCCAGCGGCCGCGTGGAGCAGCTGAGCCTCGCCTATAGCGTCGCGCTGGCCAATCCGCCATCGCGGCGCTGAAGCCGCCGCCCCAGAGCTACGCCGAGCGCGGGTGAACGTCGAGGAGGCGCGGCGGGCGGATGCGGTGTGTTGCCTGGAATGGACCGTAGTGCTGATCGATCTCGGTGTCCCTCCCAGGCTCCACGAACGACAAGCATGGCCGCTGGCGCTCACCGAGCACGCCTTCGGGATCGTAGAAGATGGTGCGGCCATCGGTGAGGCGGCCGAAGGCGATGGCGTGACCGATGCCTTCGAGCACCAGGAACTCGCCGGGCTTCACTGCCTGTGCGAGCTCTCTCCATGGAACGGCGCGCTCGAGCCGCTCCACGCGCAGGCCGGCGATGCGCAGCGCCCGCGAGGTCTCGGTGACGTTCAAGCCGCTGGCGCTGTGTTGCTGGGCGACGAGCAGGCTGTCCGCGAGCCTTTGCAACAAGCTCCGATCACGGGTGGGCGAGCCGGCGCGCAGCGCTGCGAGAGTGGCGCTGGCCTTGTCGAGCTCGGCTTCGAGGAGACCGCGGACGCGCTCGACCAGCTTGAGCTCTTCGCCCGTGAGCTGATGCACGGCCAAGAGCAGGCCCGCGTCGGCGACCTCGATCTCCTTGGTTTGCAGCGCCACCTTCTCTTCGACGCCCTGCGCGTTGGCCACGATGCGTGACCACGTGATGGTGCGCTGTATCGTCGGGACGCTCACGTTGCTCGCGAGCTCCGGCCCAACGCCATCGCGGACATACCAGCTGCGCCCGTCCGCGCTCGCGGCGGCGTCCGCCACGGTGACGGTGGTCTTCATGGGGCTCGGCGCGGAGAGCGCGACGGCCCTCTTGCCGTCGGAGAGCAGCATCGGCGCACTCAGCAGGTCGTTAGACACGCCCAGGCCGATGCCAGGCTGCGCGGAGGGCATGTAACCAAGCTCCGTGAGCGCCGTTCTCATGCTCAAGCGGAAGGCATTGGCGTGGCGCTGCAGCTCGGGGAGAAACGCTCTGAGCCCGCGCTCACGAATGCTGGGATCGTCGCTCCCGATGTCCTCGGCCACGCGCCCGAGAGCGCCGATGCGATGCTCGAAGTCGCGCACCACATGAGCCGCCAGCACGTCGACGAAGGTCGGCCCCGAGAGCGCGGCGATCGCTACCGCGGACGATGCCTGGCAACGCGTCGTGTCCCAATACGTCGAGAAGATGTCATCGATCTGATGGGTGCGCCCGACCGTGTCGACGACGCGCTCGACGGTGTCGGTAGGAGCGCACTTCACCACCGGCGCGGCTACCGCGGGCGCGGGCACGGCCGGCGTTGAACGCAACTCGCCCGAAGGGGCTAACGGCCGAAGCTGAACCACGAGGCTTTATCGACCGCGCCTATCGCGGGTTGCTCCACAACTCCGCCGGACTCACCCCGATAACCGCTCTCATGGGCGATTTCCGTATCAGCGACCTCAAGGTTCCTCACTGGCGTGAAGCCGGCCGGCCGGCCCGCTCTATGGGCACGCAGGTCGGGGCCCTGGTCACCGTCTTCGACCGCCAGAAGGACATGCGCTCCATCGGCGCCCTCATGCAGGGCATCCGCTGGATCGACGAGGTCCACACCAAGGACGACACCATCGACGCCACGGAGTGGCAGGCGGTCAGCCGCGCCATGCGCAAGGCGCTGGGTGACTGCATGAAGCCCGAGGGCCGCGCCGAGCGCATCGAGCAGGCGTTCGCCGAGGAAGCTCGAGCCCACGCCGGCAAATAGTTGCCCGGAGCCAACCGGTTACGACGCGTTGGCTCCGAGCTTAAATCCAGTCGGGGTGACAGGATTCGAACATGCGACCTCTTGGTCCCGAACCAAGCGCTCTACCAGGCTGAGCTACACCCCGAGGAGCGCGGCATGTAACGTAAGCCCCGCGGCGGTGTCAACGGCTACCCGAACAGCTGTTTGGTCAGCTTCACGTAGCTGTCGCTGTGCTCGGAGATGCGGGTGTATTTGCCGTCGCGCACGATGAGGCGGCCCCCCACGCACACGTCGCGCACGGCGCGGCTGTCGGCCGAGAAGACCAGGGCGGCGAGCAGCGACTCGTCGTCGCAGCCCACCAGGGCGGGGTCGCGCAGGTCGTAGGTCACGAAGTCGCCGATGAGCCCGGGCTCGAAGCGGCCGGCCTCGAGCCCCAAGGCGCGGGCGCCGTGGACGGTCATGGCGTCGAAACAAGCCTTGGCGCTGGAGTCGCCGCCGGCCCGCGTCACCACGTTGCGGCGCTGATGCTGCAAGCGCGCGTGCATCTCGAGGCGGCGGCCTTCCTCGAGGAGCGACAGGAGCGTCTGGCCGTCGGTACCCAGCGCCAGGGGCACGCCGGCCTCGTAGAGCTCGCGCACCGGCCCCAGGCCGTCCCCGAGATCCGCTTCGGTGGATGGGCAGATGCACACCGTCGAGCCCGCGCCGGCGATGGCCCGGACTTCGCCGTCGCGCAGGTGGGTCGCATGGACGAGCGTCGTCTGGGCATCGAGCACGCCGGCTTGGGCCAAGAGCGCGACCGGGGTCTTGCCGGTCTTGGCGAGGCATTGCTCGACCTCGCGCGGCTGCTCGGAGACGTGCAGGTGGAAGGCACGTCCGCGATAGCGTTCACGGGCGGCGCGGATGTCGGAGATGCTCATGGCGCGAACGCTGTGGGCCGCAACCGCGACGCTCACCATCGGCGTCTCGAGCCCGATGAGCTCGTCGATGGCGGCGCAAGCAGCCTCGAGCGACGGGTCGCAGAAGCGGCGCTGCAGCTCGGAGGGCGGAGCGTCGAAGTCGCCGCGCAAGTAGATGGTGCGAATCAAGCAAAGGCGGATGCCCACGTCCCCCGCGGCGGCGATCACCGCGCGGGCGGCCGCGAGCGGGTCGGGATAGGGCGTGCCGCCGGGCGCGTGGTGCAGGTAATGGAACTCGCCAACCGTGGTGATGCCGGAGAGCGCCATCTCGAGGAAGGCCTGGCGCGAGGCGATGCGGATGCCCTCGGCGTCGAGGGTGCCGGCGACGCGGTACATGATCTCGCGCCACGACCAGAAGTTGTCCTCGCTGGCCGACGCGGTCTGGGTGCGGCCACGCAGCAGGCGCTGGAAGGCGTGCGAGTGCGCGTTCACCGAGCCGGGGACGAGCAGCCGCTCCCCCAGGTCGAGCGCCGCCTTGTTACGCGGCACGAGCCCTTTGACCCGGCCATCGGGCCCGAGCTCCAAAGCCACGTCCTTCTTGATGGCTCCGTCGGCATAGATGCGTGCGGCAGTGACGATCACGGGGGCATTGATAGCCAAGCGTGGAAGCTACGCGCAACTTGCCCACGCCAGGACCAGCCGAATATGACGGCTCTTCCTTGAGCACCTCCTGGCAAACCATCGAGCGCACGACCACCCGCGGCTTCGTGCGCGGCAGCGTCGGCATCGGCGAAGACTTGGATGGCCTGGTGCGCATGCTCGACACCGTGAAGGAGCGCGTGCTCTCGCAAGAGCTGCCCCTGCTCACGCACGCCGACCTCGGGTCCGCCAAGGACGACCGCGAGGTGAAGCGCAAGGCGCTCGCCAAGGGACGCCTGAAGCGCTTCGTGGTGCGTGTGCACACCGAGGCGGGCCCGCGCATCGTCAAGGTCGCGGAGACCGTCGGCGTGGGCAACACCTTGCATGGGCTGCTCGGCCGCTCGGTCGCGCAGCGCGAGCACGCGAATCAGCTGCGCGCCGAGAGCCTCGAGCTCGCCGCCACCAAGAGCACGGGCTTCCTCGAGCTGCGCAGTGGTCCGCTATTGCAGCGCGCCATCCAGGTGCAGACAGAGCTCGACCCCGCCCTCCCCACCTGGACCGACGTGCTCGACACCGATCTGCAGATGGGCGGCGACGAGGCTCTCGACCGCGCCGCGCGGGCGCTCGCCCAGACCCACGCGCTGGGTTTCTTCCACGGCGACCTGAAGGGCTTCCACGCTTTCGTACCGGAGCCCCGTGGCGAGACCTACGGGCTGGTGTGGCTCGACCTCGGACGGGTGGCCTTCAAGCTCACACCGCGAAAGCGGATCATCAACCTCTATCAGGCGCTGCGCTTCGTGGTGCCGCGCCGCCATGACGCCGAAGAGCGCTTCATCCACGCGTACTGCAAGGCCAGCGGTTGGCGCGCCGGCAGTCCCGACCAGGCGCTGCGCCAGGTCCGCCGCTTCCTCGCCTACAAGCTGCGCACCCATCCCCACCCATGACGCCGCTCCTCGACTGGCTCACGCGCCGCACCTTGCTCGCGGCGACCTTGGCCGGCGCCCTCGCCCGCCTGGTGAGCGCCGTCGTCGGCCTGGGCTTCCACGCCCGTGACGACTACTTCCACGTGCTCGCGCCGGCGCTGCGCTGGCTCGACGACCCGACGTTCGTCTGGGAGACGAGCGATCTCCCAGGCGCCGGTTTGCGCTCGCAGCTGGTGCCGCGGCTCGTCGAAGGCGTGGTCTTCCTCACGCGCAAGCTGGGCGTGCACGACCCCGAGACCACGCTGCGCCTGCTGCACATGTCCGCTGGAGCGTACTCCCTGCTCGCCGTCCCCGGCATGTGGCTGCTCGCGTCGCGGCTCGTGTCACTCCGCGCGGCGCGCATCGCCACGTGGCTCGCGGCGCTGCACTTCGCGATGCCCTACCTCGGGACGCGCCTGCTCATCGAAGCCATGGCCATCGTGCCGCTGCTCTTCGGCTTTTGGCTGCTGACGTTCGCGGACGCGCGCAAGGTGCTCGCGGGGGGGCTGCTGATTGGCCTCGCCTGCTGGCTGCGCTATCAGGTCGCGGTCATCGCGATTGGCGTGGCGCTCCACCTGGTGCTCGAGAAGCGCTATCGCGACGTGGCTTTGCTGGCGCTCGGCGGGACGCTCGCCATGGCGCTCCAGGGCGGCTTCGATTGGCTGACCGTCGGCAAGCCCTTCGCGCCTTTGCTCGCCAACATCGCCGTGAACGCCGCGCCCCCCGAGCACCTCTCGCGCATGAGCCCGCTCACTTACGTGTGGGCCTGGCTCGCGCTGACGATTCCGCCAGCGACGCTCGTGCTGGTGCCCGCGATGTGGCGCGGCGCCAAGAGCCTGCGCTTGGTGTGGCTACCCTTCGTGCTGTTCGTCATCGCGCACATGCTCATCGCCCACAAGGAAGAGCGCTTCATGGCCCCGGCGCTGCCGCTCTTCTTGCTGATGCTCGCGACCGCGCCCGAGGGCTTGGAGGAGCTTGGTCCGGCGCTGAAGCGCTTCGCGACGCCCCTCGCGGTCTGGTTCGTCGCGCTGCACGTCGTGTTGCTTGCTATCGCGGTCACGCATCAAAGTCAGGCGGGCCAACGTCACGCGCTCGCGGCGTTGCGCGCCGACAAGGACGCCATCGCGCTCATCGCCATGGGTCCCGAGGTCCCGACGTTCTATCTGGGCGAGCACCCCATCCCAGTGGCGCGCAACGGCGAGGTCGATGCCGTCTGGCTGCGCCGCGCCATGCGCACCCTCGACGCCGACGCCACGCCGGCCAACCGCTTCCTCGCCTTCGCGGGAGACGGCTTCAAGGTGACGCTGCTCCTCGAAGCCATGGAGCTCGACTGCGTGAAGCACGCGGTCTTCGAGGGGAGCCTCCTCGACCGGCTCATCTATCGCGTGAACCCCGAGCACAACCGCCGGCGCGCGCCCGTCGTGCTGTGGAGCTGCGAGCGCCCCGAGGTCGCGAGCGTGCTATGAAGGACTCCATGTCGCGTCAGCTTGGTCGCATCTGCGTCTTCACCGGCTCATCCATGGGAGCGCACCCCTCGTACGCCGAAGCAGCCGAGGCGCTTGGCAAGGTCTTCGTGAGAGAGAAGATCGAGCTGATCTATGGCGGCGCCTCGGTCGGTCTCATGGGAGTGATGGCGAACACGATCCTGGCCCATGGCGGCCAAGCGCACGGCATCATCCCGCATGGCTTGGCCTCGAAAGAGGTGATGCACACGAGCCTCACCAAGCTCACCGTCTGCGACACCATGCACGAGCGCAAGCAGGCTATGAGCGACCTCGCCGACGCGTTCATCGCCATGCCCGGCGGCTTTGGCACCTTCGACGAGCTCTTCGAGATGCTCACCTGGGCCCAGCTCGGCATTCACACCAAGCCGGTCGGCATCCTGAACGTCGCCGGCTATTTCGATGCCTTGCTGAGCATGGTGGAGGTCGCGGTCACGCAGGGGTTCGTCTCCGAGGCACACCGCCAGCTCTTCCTGGTCGAGGCCGACCCGAAAGCGCTGATTGAAGCCCTGAGAGCGCATCAGATGCCGCCGGGCCGGCGCTGGGTCACGCGCGCGGAGAGGTAGCCGCGATCAGCATTTTGTCACGGTGTCACACAACCCGCCTTGGGGGCCGTCGATAACGAGGCCTCACCCGCACCCTAAGGCTTCACCATGTCCACCGTTTCGCGTGCTCCTTCCCGCGTTGCTGCGTCCGATCAGGCCGCTGACCGCAAAACCATCACCGACGCCGGCGAAAAGGCCCATGCCAAGCTCGCCACCGTCGACGCGCAGGCCGACGTCGCCATCAGCGCCGCCAAGTTGACTCTCGGCCTGCAGGAGAACAAGGACTACGTCGTCGCCCGCGCCAGCACCGTCGGCGGCAGCCTCGCGAGTGGCCTGCGCTGCACCGCGGCCAAAGCCATCCACGCGTCGATGGTCAAGATGGAGCCAGCGGAGACCATCGAGTCACCGCTCATCGAAGGCGCCAAGCAAACCGTCGCCACCGCGGACAAGACCCTCGCCGCTTTCGCGGGCGCCCGCGCGGCCCTCGAGAAGAAGGCCAGTGAGATCCCCGTGAACCTCGACTGCACCCCGCCGAAGGCCGAGAAGCCCAAGACCGAGCAGAAGTAAGCTCCCACGAGAGACTGCGCGTCTACGCACAGCCCCTCTCGCAGCGACATGGACCTCGGAAGCGCGACCCGACGCATCGAAGCATTGGCCGATGCGGCGGCGTCCGCTCCCCGGGGTCTTCGCGTTTTCAGCGCCGCGTTGGCTCTCGACTCATTCGCTCTCCGGCACGACCGCATCGACGAGAGCTTTGGCGCGTGCGCGCACTGAGCTCGGGCTCGCGCCCGACTTGCAGGCTTGAAATCTTGGGTCGTCCGCGGCCAAGACCGGCCCAAAGCGGCGAACGACGCTCTCTAGCCGCTGACTCGCGTGGTCCACCATCGCATCGCGCTCGCCTTCGGTGATCCGCACCCCGCCATCCGAGGCTGGCTCGCTCGCCGCTTCGGCGCGACTTGCTAGGTCTTCGACGAGCGCGTGAGGTTGGACAACGAAACCACTTTCGGCGCACCGGACACTGTCAGCTTTGACCTCAGCCATGACAACACCTTCCCATTCTCGAATGTCGTTGTTGCGAGCTTACCAGATCCCGGAGTGCTCGAGCTGAAAGATCCGCTCTCCTGCAAAGAGCGCGGGTCCGCTCTGGCGTGTGAAAAAAGTGCTGCAAATCCGCGCGACTATTCAGCTCGCGTAGATCTCTTGCAGCGACAACGCCTCGGAGCGCTCGTCCGACTGCATCGAGGCGATCGCCGAGGCGGCCGCGTCGGCGCCGGGGATCGTCGTGATGATCGGCACGTTGTGCTGCACCGCGGTCGAGCGCATGCGGGCGCCGTCCTTGAAGGAGGTGCCACCGAGGGGGGTGTTGATGATGAGCGCGATCTCGCCGCTGCGGATGGCGTCGTCGATGTTCGGGCGGCCCTCGGAGAGACGCAGCATGTCGCGGACCTCGAGTCCGTTTTCGCGGAGGAACTTGGCGGTGCCGCCGGTGGCCGCGAGCTTGAAGCCGAGCTGGGCGAAGCGCTTCACCACCGGGAGCGCGTTCTTCTTGTCGCGGTCGGCGACGGTGACGAGGAGCGTGCCCTCCTTGGGGAGGCGCGTGCCGGCGCCGAGCATGGCCTTGTAGAAAGCCTCGCCGACGTCCTTCGCGACGCCCATGACCTCGCCGGTCGACTTCATCTCGGGCGACAGCTTGGGGTCGACGCCGGGGAACTTCACGAACGGGAAGACCGGGGCCTTCACGAAGAAGCGGTTGACCGTGATGTCCTTGGTGAGCCCCATCGACGCGAGCGTCTCGCCGAGCATGAGGCGCGTCGCCACCTTGGCGAGCGGCACGCCGCTGGCCTTGGCGATGAACGGCACGGTGCGTGAGGCGCGCGGGTTCACCTCGAGGACATAGACCTTGCCGCCGACGACCGCGAACTGCACGTTCATCAGGCCGACGACCTTCAAGGCCTTCGCGAGCTTCTTGGTGACCTCGCGCATCTCACGCTCGACCTCGGGCGCCACCTGGTAGGCGGGGAGCACGGCGGTCGAGTCACCGCTGTGCACGCCGGCGTACTCGATGTGCTGCATGAGGCCGGCGATGATACAGTCGTTGCCGTCCGCCAAAGCGTCCACGTCGAACTCGAGCGCGTCTTCCAGGAAACGGTCGATGAGGACGTTGCCGTTGGGCGCGGCGTCGAAGGCCTCGCGCACGTACTGGGTGAGATCGCCCTCGTTGTAGACGATGGCCATGGCTCTGCCACCCAGCACGAACGACGGACGCACGAGGACGGGGAAGCCGACCTTGCGGGCGAGCTCGAGCGCGTCCTCGACCTTGCTGGCGAAGGCGTGCGCCGGATAGGTGACCCCGAGCTGGTCGAGGAGCTTGTTGAAGCGCTCGCGATCCTCGGCGAGATCGACGCTGTCGGCGGGCGTCCCCAAGATCTTCACGCCGGCTTCGGCGAGCGGCTTGGTGAGGTTCAGCGGCGTTTGCCCACCGAACTGCACGATGACGCCCTCGGGCTTCTCGGCGTCGACCACCTCGAGCACGTCCTCGAGGGTCAGCGGCTCGAAGTAGAGCCGGTCGCTGGTGTCGTAGTCCGTCGAAACGGTCTCGGGGTTGCAGTTGATCATGATGCTCTGCACGCCGGCTTCGCGCAGGGCGAAGCTCGCGTGGCAGCAGGCGTAGTCGAACTCGATGCCCTGGCCGATGCGGTTCGGGCCGCTGCCGAGGATGACGACCTTGCGCCCGGGTTGCGGCTTCGCTTCGTCCTCTTGCTCGTACGACGAGTAGAAGTACGGGGTGTACGACTCGAACTCGGCGGCGCAGGTGTCGACGCGCTTGTAGACCGGCCTCAAGCCGATCTTATGTCTGCGATCGCGGACCTCTTTCTCGGAGATCTTCACGAGATCGGCGATGCGGCGGTCCGAGAAGCCGTACTCCTTGGCTCTGCGCAAGGTGTCGTCGTCGATGCTGGCGAAGCTCTTGCCGCGCAGCTCGCGCTGGAGCGTCGTGAACTGCTCGAACTGGTCGAGGAACCACGGGTCGATGTGCGTGATGCGCGCCACCTCGTCGACCGTGAAGCCGTTCTCGAGCGCCGAGATGACCACGCGGATGCGGTTCTCGTTGGGCGACTGCAGCATCTTGATGATCTGGTCGCGTGGCAGATCCCACGGGCGGTACGGATTCTTCGCCTCCATCGAGCGCAGCGCCTTGAAGAACGACTCCTTCAAGGTGCGGCCCATGGCCATGGCCTCGCCCACCGACTTCATCTGCGTGCCGAGCGTCTCGTCGGTGCCGCGGAACTTCTCGAAGGCGAACTTGGGGATCTTGGTGACCACGTAGTCGAGCGTCGGCTCGAAGGCGGCCGGCGTCTTCTTGGTGATGTCGTTGGCGATCTCGTCGAGGGTGTAGCCCACCGAGAGCTTGGCGGCGATCTTGGCGATCGGGAAGCCCGTGGCCTTGGACGCCAAAGCGGACGAGCGCGAGACGCGCGGGTTCATCTCGATGACGATCTGCCGGCCGGTGTTCGGGTCGACCGCGAACTGGACGTTCGAGCCGCCGGTCTCGACACCGACCTTGCGCAAGATGGCGGCGCTGGCGTCGCGCATGCGCTGGTATTCTTGGTCGGTGAGGGTCTGCGCGGGGGCGACGGTGATCGAGTCGCCGGTGTGCACGCCCATGGGGTCGACGTTCTCGATGGAGCAGACGATGACCACGTTGTCGCGGTGGTCGCGCATGACCTCGAGCTCGTACTCTTTCCAGCCGAGCAGCGACTCCTCGACGAGAACCTGATTGGTCGGCGACAGCGCGAGGCCGCGCTTCACGATCGTCTCGAGCTCCTCCATGTTGTAGGCGATGCCGCCGCCGCTGCCGCCCAGGGTGAACGAGGGGCGGATGATCATCGGGAAGCCGGTGCGCTCGGCGAAGGCCTTGGCCTCCTCGAGCGTGACGGCGACGACGCTCTTGGCGGTGTCGAGGCCGATCTCGGTCATGGCCTCGCGGAAGAGCTGGCGGTCCTCGGCGACGCGGATCGCCTGCGCTTGGGCGCCGATCATCTTGACGCCGTATTTGGCGAGGATGCCATTGTCCGCTAAAGCGAGCGCAAGATTGAGCGCGGTCTGGCCGCCGACCGTCGGCAGGATGGCGTCGGGCTTCTCCTTGGCGATGATCGCTTCGAGCGCGTCGGTGGTGAGCGGCTCGATGTACGTGCGGTCGGCGAGCTCGGGGTCGGTCATGATGGTCGCCGGGTTCGAGTTCACCAGGACGACTTCGTAACCCTCGGCGCGCAACGCTTTGATGGCCTGGGTGCCGGAGTAATCGAACTCACAGGCTTGCCCGATGACGATAGGGCCGGAACCAACGACGAGGATGCGCTTGAGGTCTTCACGACGTGGCATGCGTGGAGGCAATTACGCGCAAAGACCGCGATCAGCAAGCAGCTGGGCGCCCGGACTGCATGCGCGCTTTTTGAGCGGTTTTCAGCGTCTTTGCGTCGGGTTTTCCGCCCTGCTCGTCGCGCTCGTCCTGCTGCTGCTCGCCGTCTTGCGCTTCGGCGGAGTCATCGAGCTCGTCTTCGATGCGAGCTTCCTCTTCGAGCTGCTTGCGCGTGGAGGCGGTGAGCTCGAGCAGCCAGTTGAGCGCGTCCTGACGGCTGCCGCCGCGACGCGTGGCGGCGAGGGTGAGCCATTGCGCCATGCTTTGGGAGGCGCCGCGCTGGGTTTGAGTATGCCGCGCATCGAAGGAACGCAGGCTCGGACGGCTTTGGCCCGAGGTCGTGCTGCGGGACTGCACGGGAGTTGCGACGCGAGATTGCGCGGGAGTTGCCATGCGGTGCTGCGCGGCAGTTGCCGCACGGGATTGCGCGGGAGCGGCTGCGCGAGACTGGGCGGGAGCTGCCGTGCCGGGTTGGGCAGGTGTACGCGATTGAGCGGGAGCTTGGGTAAAACCGCGAAGCATGACGTTCAGCGGCGTCGTGCGTGTGGCTCGGCTCGTGGTTGCGTTGGGTGACGCAAACGCCATGCCTTTGGCGGAGGTCGAGGAGCGCGACTCGGCGGTCGTCGTTGCGACGCGGGTGCTCGTCGTGTTCGTCGTGCCGCCGGTGCCCGTCTTGGCGGCAGTAGCCGAGCCAGGCGCACTGCCCGTGCCTGGCAACGTTGTGTTCGTAGCGCGCGCTGTCGGAGTCGCGGCTCCTGCCGTCGCATGCGTGATGGTCGTGTTCGCTGCCCGCGTCTGGCCGAGAGTGCCCGGAGCCGAAGTGTCCTCTTTAGCGGACACAAGCATCCGCGGCGGCGACTCCGCGGCAACCTGCGATCGGGTCTCGGCGGTCGGCGATCGGTTGTCGGACATCGGTGATCGGCCCTCGGTCATCGGCGATCGGTTGTCGGACATCGGCGATCGGCTCTCGGTCATCGGCGATCGCTCTTCGGCAATCAGCGATCGCCCCTCGGCTATCGGCAATCGGTGCTCGGCCATCGGCGATCGGCTCTCGGTCATCGGCGATCGCTCATCAACCACCGGCGCTCGCCCCTCGGTCATCGGCGATCGCTCTTCGGCAATCGGTGATCGGCCCTCGGTCATCGGCGATCGGTTGTCGGCCATCGGCAATCGCTCTTCAGCCACCGTCGCCCGCCCCTCGACCATCGGCGATCGCTCTTCGACAATCGCCACCTTCAACTCCCCCAACACCTCCCTCACCCCCTCCATCCCCTTCCCCCGCGTCGCCTCCACTCCCTGCGTCAACACCGCCACTCCCAAATCGATCACACGCGCGTCGATCCCCATCTCCCCCCGCGCCATCCCCTCGAGCGCCCCCTCGAACCGCTGCAGCAGACTCGCGAGCTCCCCAACCTCCATCTTCTCGCCCTGCGCCGCCCCCGCGACCCGCGGCTGCGCGACCTCAACCGTCCGCGCCTCCGTCCTCCCCTCTCCCTGCGCAGCCCGGCCCGGTGCCGCCTCATCGGGCACACAACTGCAGCCCGCGCACTTGCCGTTGCACACACTCTTCGCACCAGCGCTCACCAACTCCGTTCCCAGCTCCGCGGTCTGCGCCAGCCGTTGCCGTGCCGCCGCGTCCAGCTTCGCCTCCGCCTGCCGCGGTCCAGAGCCCTGCGGCGGCGCCTCACTCCGCGCCTCGTTGCGCCCCGGCGCTGCTTCATCAGGCGTACACGTACAACCGACACACTTACCGTTGCACACCCTACCCGCGCTCGCCCGAACCTGATCCGCCCCAGCCTGCGCGGCATCGTGCGCCTGCGTCATCGTCGGCGCCGCGTACAAGCGCGGTGCATCCGCCGCCATCAGCGCCGGGCCCGCGCTCGGCCGAGCCACCACCGAGGCCGCGTCCACGTCCGCTATAGCGGTCCTCACCCCACCCAGGCCATGGATACTACTCATGACGGCTGCTCTTGCCTCCGGGGGGCTGGCTCATCGGGCGCGCAGCTGCACGATGCACAACCGCTCGAGCCACAGGTGCTGGCGGCGACCTGAAGCGAGCCATCCTTCGCCAAGCGCCCTGCTTTCTCCGCCAGCTCCTTCACGGTGTGACACGTGCTCGCCGCGAAGCCGCCTTTCGCGCTGAACGGACAGCTATCGCAGCTCTTGGTGCACACGGCCGCGGCGGCGTCGAGCACGAGCCGCGCGCCTCGGCTCGCCGGATCGGTAGGCAAGCCATTGGCTTCGGCGGCCCGCAAGGTCGCAAGGGCCCGGACGCGCTCCGCCGAGTCGGCGGATGTCGCTGGCTCGGCCACGTTGCAAGTCCTGGCCACGGGCGCCGTGTTCTCGGTCGCGGTGGCGCGGCGCACACCGTGATGAATGATGATGGTCTTCATGAGGTTGCCTGAACGAGGCGCTGGACGATCACCTCGGGTGATTTCTGGTCGAGCGCGTTGCGCGTCACGAACGCCGCGGCTTCGCCAGCACGCAGCACCAGGAACGCTGGCGCTGGCCGCGTCGCATCGGTTGCCTGAGCGCCCAGGAGCCCGCGCGCGTAATCGGCGCCGCGCTGGGTCGCCAGCGTGTTCGCATTAACGGACACTGGCGCCGCCTCGCCCTTGCAGTCGCCCACGTCCATGACCGCGATCATGGGAAAGAGCCCAGGCACGAGGCTCTGGTCCTTCGCCGCCAGCGCGATGGCATTGCGTACACCACCGCTGGCGCAGCCACACATCGAGTTGATGAAGATGGTGAGGTCCGGCGTCTTGGCGATGGCCATCGCCACCTCGGCTCCGGTGATCGCCGTCGCGACACCCAGCCGCGCCATGAGCTCGAAGCGCATGGCCTGATAGATGGGCTTGTACTCCTTGTCGGCGCTCAGGCGCTCACGCTCCGCCGGGAGCGTCGACAAGCGCACGCAGCTATCGAGAATGCGATCCGCCGCGGCGGCGTCGAACGGCGTTTGCAACGTGTGGCTGCCGACGTTCTTTCGTGACGCGAGATACGCGCGGTAGTCGGCTGCATTGCCGAGCCCCGCGGCTTCGAAGCGCGCGTCGATCTCGGCACGCGCGGTGAGGATTTTGCTGATCATGACAAATTCCTGATGCTCGTCGCGCCCGCCGTGAGCGCGATGGACGCGACGATGGTTTGGAGAGTTTCCCACTCGGCCGCCGGCGCGCCGTCGAGGGTCGACACGGTGACGACGACGAACACTTCCTCGACCGCCACCACCGCCTGCAGCTGCCGGATCCACACGCCGTCGACGAAGACCGCCCGCAGCACGCCGATACCGTCCGCTGAAGCGAACGCTACGGGCTTCGTCTCGAGCACCCGGTGCGTGACGTTCTGCTTGCGCAGCCGCTCGGCGACGCTCGCGTGATAGTCCTCGACGCCCGCGCTCTCCGGCCGCGTGACCATGACCATCGACACGTTGCTCGCGAACTCGCGCCCGGCGCTCGTCGCCATGCGCGCCCCTGGCAAGCGCTGACTCGGCCCCGCCAGAGTGATGGTGCTGGCGTCGGTCCAGTCGGCGGGCACGCTGACCTGCAGGCGCCCGTGCGCAACGGTAATCCAGTCGTTTTCGGCCTGCACGACGGCTCCTTCGTCCAATCAGTGACGAAGGGATCATCGCTGCCGCCGCAATTTAGTTGCGAATAATTCGCAATATCATTATCACCACCAAAGAGCGCCTAGCAGGTCCGACACACGATTCCATCGTCGCCGGCGCTCGCTTAAGGGAAGCCGCCGTACCGGTGCACTAGAGCAATTCGCGAGCGCGCGGCCTACTTCGCCTCGGCGAGCTTCTTGATCATCTTCATGTTCAGCTCGAGAGCGGGCCGAATGGAGGCGATCTCGATGCGCTCGTCGATGCCGTGGCAGCGCGCCTCGTCGCCTTCGACGTAGATCATGGGCACGAACCCGTACGACGGGATGCCCTTCTGGCGGAAGAAGCGCGAATCCGTGGCGCCCGTCATGACGGACGGGATGATCGGCACGCCCGGGTGATTCTCGGCGAGCAGCTCCTTCAACGCGGTCGGGAACTCGCCCTCGAGAGGTGACGGCGTGTTGGTGCCGAACTCCGGCGCGCGGGTGACCTCGACGCGCGGGTCACCGATGATCGTCTTCAAGCGCGCCTCGACCGTCTCGATGGTCTCGTCCGGGAGGATGCGGCAGTTCACGTTCGCGGTCGCCTTCGGCGGGAGCGCGTTGGCCTTGGTGCCGCCGCTGACCATGGTGGCGACACACGTTGTCCGCAATAGCGACCCGAAGAGCAGGTTCTTGTCGAGCACGGCAACCGCGTCGCGCGGCGGCTTGCCGGTGGAGCTCGCCACCGCCAGCATCGCTTTGGCGGTCTCGGCGTCCTCGAAGGCGGCGCGCTCCTTGAAGAAGCCACGGGTCGCCGGGATGAGGCGCGGCTCGGGCTCGTACTTCGCCAGGCGGCCAACAGCCTCGGCGAGACGGTAGATGGCGTTGTCCTTCTGCGGGAGCGATGAGTGGCCGGTGATGCCGGTCGTGGTCAGCACGTAGTCTTGATAGGTCTTCTGCGCGACCTCGAGGGCGGCGAAGCGCGGCTTGGCTCCAGGCGACTCGCGCACCAGACCACCACCCTCGTTGAGCACCAGGCCGACGTCCTTCATCGACGGGTCGTGCTCGAGCAGATAGATGGCGCCGGCGCCGCCCGACTCCTCGTCCCCCGTGAGCGCGAGGATCACGTCGCGGCGCAGCTTCACACCGTTGCGCTTCAGCGCGATGAAGGTCTCGAGGTTGAGCACGACGCTCGACAGGTCGTCCATGACGCCGCGGCCATAGAGATAGCCCCCCTGCTCGGTGACCTTGTGCGGCTCGGTGCTCCACGCTTGGTCGGCGGTGCCGACGACGTCGATGTGCGCGAGCAAGAGCAGCGCCTTCTCGGGACCAGTGCCCTTCAAGCGCGCGATGATGTTCTGGCGGCCGGGCGCGAAGGTCTGCACGGTGAACGGGATGCCCTCCTTCTTGAGGCGCGCCGCGACCAGGCTGACGATTCGTTGCTCGTTGCCCGGCGGATTGGTGGTGTCCGCTTTGACGAACGCTTCCATGTCGGCGCGGTAGGCCTTGGCCTGGGCGTCGAGGTCGAAGGGTGCGGCGACGAGGAGAGCAGCGAGAATCAACATGCCGCGGCGTTACCCCCGTCGTGGGTGCCTCCGCAAGTGCCGCCGACGTCAGCGGCTGGCGAGCTCGAGCACATCCCCGTTTTCGCCGGGGACGAAGCTCGGGTCACCGAGGCTCACGAGCGCCGCCGCGGGGTCCTCACGGCCTTCGTCGGTGAGCCGGAAGGTGCCCCAGTGGATGCCGATGCTTTGCTTGGCCCCGAGGATGCCGTGCGCCTCGAGCGCCTCCTTGGGGTCCATGTGCTGCGGCCTCATGAACCAGCGCGGCTCGTAGGCGCCGATCGGGATCATGGCGAGATCCATCGGCCCCAAGCGCTCACGGATCATCGTGAAGTGCGGCCCGAAGCCCGTGTCCGCCGCGAAGTACACGTTGTGCCGAGCCGACGCGAGGATGAAGCTGCCCCACAAACGCGTGTTGCGGCTGCCGGGTACACGGCTCGACCAGTGCTGCGCCGGCGCGAAGGTGACCGTGACGTCGCCGACCGCCGTGGCCTGCCACCAATCGAGCTCGAGCACCCGCCGCATGCCGGCGTCGCTCAAGATGCGCCCCATCTTGAGGCCCGTGACGACGAGCGGGGCATGCGTGGCTTCGAGCCGCTTCAGGGTCGCGACGTCGCAGTGGTCGTAGTGATCGTGGCTGAGCAGCACCGCGTCGATGGGCGGCAAGTCCGCCAAAGCGACTCCCGGCCCGATGCAACGCTTGGGCCCCACGAAGGTGAAGGGGCTCACGCGCTCGCTCCAGACCGGGTCGGTGAGGAAGTTCATGCCCGCCATCTGCACGAGGAGCGTCGCATGGTTCACCAGCGTGACGCGGGGTGTATCGACGCGTGTCTCGGGCTTGGTGGTCTTCTGCAGCGCGACCTGCGCCGGCCACGGCTTGGGCTGCTTGGTGCGCTGCCAGCGCCAGATCTCACGGAGGCCTCGGTCCTCGACCGGCCACGGGCAGCGGAACGTCTTGCCATCGTACGGCGCGGACATGGGTTACGCCCTCAAGAAGCGATCGACCGCTTTTGCGGCCTCGCGTCCCTCCGCGATAGCCCAAACGATGAGGCTCGCGCCACGGCGCATGTCACCGGCCACGTACACACCGGGCGTCGTGGTCGCGTAGTCGGTGTCGGGCACCGTCGCGCGGGCGCTCAGCGTCAAGCCGAGCTGCTCGAGCAGCGGCCCATCCTCGGCACCGGTGAAGCCAATCGCGA
>JBDHVB010000008.1:0-48584 GCA_039809465.1 Myxococcota bacterium | reverse complement strand
ACCCGAAGGGTACTTCTCGATGGTGTCGGGCGCGATGAACTTGAAATAGTCTTCGATGATCGCCGCCAGGCTGGGGCCGATCGTGCCGAGCGGGCTGTCGTAGAAGATATTGAGGCTGATGCCCGGGCGGAAGAGGATGAGTTCTCTGCCCTCATCGTCGAGCGTGCGAATCAGGGTAGAAAAATCCATGTGCGGATTGGGGTTTTAAACGGCCATCTTCGCTCCGTCCATGGTTGTCTTGCTTGCGTGCTTTCGCCGTGCCTCTGCCTGTCTGTCTGGGTTGATCGGCCCGTCGTTGGGCTCCTTGAGGCGCGAACCTTGGGAAACCTTGCTCTCCCACTTGGTCGAAGCTGACTCGCGGCCGCTAAGCGCAGCTGAGGATCGGAAGCACCGTGACCGACGAGAAGTCTCTGTCGTGTGTCACCAAGGCGTGCGATCCCGACACGAGCGCCGTCGCGATTTGAATGGCATCGGGTAGACGCAAGCGGTGGCCGACTCGGATGCGCGCGGCGCGTTCGGCGACGTCGACGCTCACGTCGTACGCCGTCCACCCGATGCTGTCCGTCATCGCGAGCCGGTACCGCTCGGCCAGCGCTTCGTTGCGGGCGCGGAGCGGCCCGGCCATCACCTCGGCGACGGTGATCGTCGAGACTACGATCTGGTTACGTCCATCTTCGACAGCCTTGAACAGCGTCGCATATGCCGGACCGAGCGTCTCGTGTCCCTCGAGCACGTAGATGATCGGGGCGGCATCGACCGTAACGACGACACCCTCTGGGATTGCGTCGAGGAGCGTCACTCCCACGCCTCACGCTCGCGCGCCACGAACCTGGAGACGTCACCCCAGAGCCCCGCGCCCGAGCCCGCAAGCGCAAGGAAGCTATGCCGGCGAACGCGTGTTGACTGCACTGGACCGAGCGCCGCGTAAGGCTTGCCGTGCTTCGTGATGATCGTCGTTTGGCCGCGGGATGCCTTGTTCAGGAGCTCTGGGAGCTGCTCGCGCGCCTTCTCGGCGCCTATGGTTTTCGCCATGCTTGTACTGTACAGACCGTACGGCTTGCGGGCAAGTGCCTTCGAGGACACGCGGGACGCTGAGATCGGAAGCGCCTGCGGCCGCCGGCTGATCGCTCAGCTCCTTCAGAACCTGCGACGTGCCGGAATCAATGCCCGCAGCGCTTCGGACGAGCGCTTGCTGACCTCGAGCTCGTCGAGCATCCATCCCGCTCCGCATGGGCGGTGCATCGCGAAGCGATTCTCGACCGTTGGCTCGACGAATATCGCGGGGCGGGTGGCGTTACTCAGTTCTACTGCTCGCTCAAGTCATTCGCCTACGCGCGGCAAGTTCTCAGCATTGACGCCGTCGCTCAGCCGCAGCTCCGTTCCTACTTGCGCTCCAACTCTCGAGTCCGCGTCGCATCACACCCACTACACGTCAGGGTGACGTGCCCATTCGCCGCCGGCTCAGGCCAAACCGGCGACCGCTCACACTCTGGACACATCGACAGCGCCTGCGGATCCTCCGCAAGCACTTTGAAGCAAACCGCCCACCGCTCCTCGGCCGGCATGTCCTTCGCCCACTCGACGACATCGTAACCGCGTCGGCGAGTCTGGTGCGCTTCGGGGCGCTCCATGTCCGCGATGACGGTTGAGCTCGCGCCCTTGGCCATGACGTCGCTGATGCTCATCGCGGGCGGTAGTATGTCGGACCGCAGTGATTTCTTGGTCATCGCGACTAGCTTACCCGCCATTGGGCGCATGCGGGCAAGTGTGCATCGACGCCTTCCTGGATATCTATCGCGGCCCCGGCGGCCGAGAGCAGTACTTCTTCACGGCGTTCAGCCTGTTTGGACGCTAGGACGAATCCTCGAGTGCACCGCGAAGCAGTAGTATAGCGTCGAGCCACCCATGAAGCAGCACGCCCCGGCAACGCAGCGCAACCGCGAGCCCATCTTGGCTGTGCTTCAGCGCGTGCTGCCACTAAGCGGCCTCGTCCTCGAAGTCGCCAGTGGCTCCGGTGAGCACGTCGTCTACTTCGCGTCGAAGCTGCCGCAACTCGTCTGGCAACCGACTGATATCAACGCGTCCGGTATCGCGAGCATCGATGCATGGGTCACCGACTCCGGGCTGGCGAACGTTAAGGCGGCCCTCATGCTCGACGCCGAATCCACGTCGTGGCCAGTCGAGCGCGCTGACGCCGTGCTCTGCAGCAACATGATCCACATCGCTCCGTTCTCGGCGTGCGTGGGTCTCATGCGCGGCGCCGGCGCTGTCCTCGCGCCTGGCGCGCCCCTCGTGACCTATGGCCCCTACAAGATCGACGGCCAGCACATCGCGCCGAGCAATGAAGAATTCGATGCAAGCCTGCGCGCGCGCAATCCGGAATGGGGTGTGCGCGACGTGACCGAGGTTGCGGCTGCCGCGGCGGAGCACGGGCTCATGCTGGTCGAGCGCGTTCCCATGCCGGCCAACAACTTCATCCTGGTGCTTCGAAAATCTTAGCTGGCTACTCCACCAAAGCCAGCTCGCGGTTCTCGCCCACCGCTGTGCCGCGCAAGTCACGAATTTGCCGATCCAACCGCTCCAGCGCGGTCGCCGCATCAACCCACCAATCCGTCGACCACACCCGTACGAGCGTCCATCCCAGACCGTCCAGGATTCTCGAGCGAACCTTGTCCCGATCACGAGCCGTCGCCGCGCTGTGATACGCCGCACCATCGCACTCGACGCCGCAGAGGTAGTCGCCAGGCCTGTCTGGGTGAACGATCCCTAAATCGATCCGAAATCGCGACACGCCAATTTGTGGCACCACTGTCCAGCCACGCTCGCGCAGCCCGCGCGCAACAGCTTCTTCGAACGGCGACTCGAAGCCGCCGACGGACCCCTTGACTGCTTCCGCGAGCGCCTTTGGTCCGCGCTGCGCGAACTCGAGGAAGTGCCGAAGGTCGCGAACCGCTTCAGCGGACGTCCTGTTGAGGTCGATCATGTCCGGCGAGAACGACGTGAATATGATCGCTTCTTCGCGCGCGCGAGTGACCGCGACGTTGAGTCGTCGCCAACCGCCGCTGCGATTGAGTGGACCAAAATTCATCGACATTGTCGTCGCGCCAGGGGTGTCTGGTCCGTAGCCAATGCCCACCAAGACGAGGTCGCGTTCGTCGCCTTGAATCGTCTCGAGGTTCTTGACGATGACGGGCTCGGTCACGTCTCCGAAAAACGGCTCGAGCATTGGATTCTTCTGCCGCTCGACGTCGATGAGGTCCTCGATCAGGCGCTGCTGCTCCGCGTTCAGCGTAATCACCGCGAGGCTCTTGCCTGCACCGCCGAACGCCGGATCCAGCAACCGCTTGACGACCTCAGCGACGATGGCCTGGGCTTCCATCTGATTCGTGCGGCCTTTGCCCTTGGCATACACGCCCTCGATGCGACGCCAGCTGACAGCGCTCTCTCGAGTGACCGAGGCAGGGAAGGTGATGAGCTCGCCGTCGTAGTAGCGATGGTTCGAAAAGGCGATGAGGCTCTCGTGCTTGCTGCGGTAGTGCCACGTGAGGCGGTGCCGCGGGATGCTCGCGCCCAGGCACTCGTCGAGAATGCTCTCCATGTCCTCAGGCACTTCGTCATCACCATCGTCCGGGGACGTCGTGCTGCGACTGAAGAAGCTCGTCGGCGGCATTTGCTTGGGATCACCCGCGATGATCACTTGCTTGCCGCGCGCTATCGCGCCGACAGCGTCCCAGGTTGCAATCTGCGAAGCCTCGTCGAAGATGACCAAGTCGAACATCGCTGAGTCGGCGGGTAGATACTGCGCGATGGAGAGTGGACTCATGAGCAGACAAGGCGCGAGCCGCATGAAGGACGGTCCCATCTCACTCAGGAGCTGGCGGACCGGCTTGTAACGCATGCGCTTGGTCAACTCGTGGCGCAGGACACCGTATCCAGACTCACGCTTGACGTCGTCTCGCGCTGGGATCCCCTGGCAGAGCTTTCCGACGACGACACTCGCGGACAACGTCGTGAGGTGGTCATCTACTTTGCGGAACGACTCGATCTTGTCAGCGTGCTCCGCGGCCACGAAGTTTCGCAGGCGCGGCTCGCTGTCGATCTGCACGCCAGCCCACCATTTCGCGTAGGCCACCTCGAATAGCTCGGCGACCTCACCTGCTTGGTACTGACCGCTCTCTAGCCCGCTAACGAGCTTCGACAAGTCGAGTGCGACCGCTTGTCCTCGAACACGTCGCCAGTCGCACCACGACTTCAGCGCCAGCTGCCCGCGCACGAGCTCGGCGCAGCGTTGACGCGCCGCCAGAACGAAGTCTTCGTTCGGAGATGATTGCAAAGTGCGGCCCGATGTTATCTCAAACTTCGCGACGGTGGCCGCAAACTCTTCCAAGCTCTTCGTGTACGTCTCAACGGCACGTGAGGTTGGCATCCCATCATCGAGAAGCTCGTTGCCATCGACGCATGCTTTTCGAACTGCCGCTTTGATTGCCACGAGCGCCTGTGGTGATGTGGCCAAAGCGCTTGTCGCGGTTCGTAGGTTGTCGGCTACATCGAGTGACCGTTTTAGCGATGTGATGTCGGTCGACGCTCCCGTCCACGTCGGGACCTGGGCGAGCACCCCTTGGAGTGAATCCAGCTGGAGTAGCTCGTGCTGGGCTCTTGCAAGAGTCGGCAGATCTTTGGCGACGTCTGGTTTCGCCGCGAGATTGCCTGCACTCATGAGCGCTTTGCGGGCGGCGGAGCGCTTGAACACGCTCAGCGGCCAGAACGAAGCATCGGCCGCATTCCATTGAGCAGCGAGTGACGCGATAGGCAGGGTTCGCGCGGCGTCTTTGGGGTAGGGCACCGACAGCTCATTGATCGCGGAGCGATAGGCCTCGAGATGCGTTATCGCGCGTAGCGCTGACTCGCTGATCGCCTTGGCGTTAGGCTCAAAAGCGAAGGCGACGTTGATGCCGGCTGATGCAATTGCGGCTTTTCCAAGAACGCCGAGCGCAGTAAGACCGTCGCGTGTTCCACCCAGTGATGGAAGACCCAATGCCTTCCAGATTTCTGCTCGCGCAGCACCGAGTCGGTCTGCGGCGTGCACCACCGCAGTGGCGCTCGCGACGATCTCGGCCTGCCAAGCATTGGACCATTCAGCAACGTCGATGCTCGCGAAGACGCGTTGGTCCAGCTTCGCGACGGCGGCGTAGTTGACGTCGAGTCGCCGCGCGACGTCGCGAAGAGTTTCGAGTGTCCGCTCATCATGTTGACGCTCTGGTGGCCACGCTAGCGCTGGTGTGCGAGCGTCTGCGTCCCTGACAGCTCGACCGATAGCACTGTGAAGCGTCATCCCATTGCGGTGGCGCGTGTGGAGAATGCGCACGAGCTCATTGAGCTCTTCGCGGATGTTTTGAAGCTTCGTCGCAGATTGTTTCCACTCAGCCTCGGGGATTCTCTCTTTGGTGTCCCACGCTCGGCCGAGCTGCTTCAGCACTTCGGCCTTGTTGGCTTTGGCGGAGTGGAGCTCTAGGCAGAATGCTCCTAGTCCGCGTTCTTCGAGGCGCCGATGGACCACATCGAGGGCGGCCATCTTCTCGGCGACGAAGAGAACTTTACGTCCAAGCCCGAGGTTGTGCGCGATGATGTTGGCGATCGTTTGCGACTTCCCGGTTCCTGGTGGGCCGTCCAATACGAAATTCAGTCCGCGTGCTGACGCCACGATGGCAGTGAGCTGCGAGGAGTCAGACGGGAGTGGTGTGAAGAGCGTGTCCATTGTAACGGTCGCGTCGAGCTGCTCGGGTCTTGGGAATTCGCTCGGTACACGGAACGCTTCGCGCGGTGTCTCGATGAGGTGCCGCACGACGTCATTCTCTTTGAGCAAGTCGCTGCGATCGACGAGGTCCTTCCACATCAAGTACTTCGCGAAGGAGAACGTTCCGAGCGCAATCTCTTCGACGACCTCGAAGCCGGGAACGTCACGCACGGCTCGCTTCACGCTCGTCCAGATGCGTGGGACGTCCACGCCGCTTTCATCGGTTGGGAGCTCGCCCTCGAGCTCCGGTATAGCGAGCTCGAAGTCCTGCTTTAGTAGCTGCAGAAGAGTGAGGTTGAACCGCGCCTCGTCTTCATGAGCGGCCATGCGTACGCCTGAAAGCGCGCTCTTGCGTTCGAGCGTGACGGGGAGAAGCACGAGCGGCGCACGATAGGTTTGCTGTTCGTCCGGCGCCTTCTTCCAACGGAGGAAGCCGACAGCGAGGAAGAGCGTGTTCGCACCGCCTTCGATGAGATCGAGCTTCGCCTTGCGATAGAGCTCGACGAGGTTTGCGTCCAGCGTCTTGGCGTCGAGTGGCGACAATACCTCGCAGCGCTCGAGCGCCTCGCGTGCATACTCGTCGAGCAGCTGTTCACCAGTGCGCGCGAAATGAACGGATGCGTCCCGCCCTTGAGAGCCTGCGAGATCTGGCAGTGGGACGATCTTGATGCGCTTGTCTGCTGCGAGGAGGTCCTCGAGCTTCGCAGGGTCTGGGCAGACGAGGCGGAGCATCGTCGCGCTTGGTTTAGCGTTCAACAAGCGGTTGCGGGTCGTTAGATCCAGCAATTTTCGCTGCCAGTGGTCGATGCGGCCCTGAGGCGTGGTGGGCTTGGCCTCATCCTCATTCGCGCTACCCTCAGGAAGTATTGGCGCGTCTTCGAAGCTTTCTGCGACCCGGGTCGTGGTGGGCTCACTATTGGAGGCGTGCTTGACCTCGAGCGCGAGGGGGCGGATTCGCTGCATGCGTGCGCGTCGGATGTCCAGGGCGAAGTGGAAGGCGTCCGTCTCGAGGTGTTGGTTGGCCGCTTTCACCGCGACGCTGAAAGCAGATGGCGGTGTTTGAGCAGCCAGGGTCGTTTCGAACGCTACTAGCTCTCGAAGAGCGATGCGCTTTCGCAGCGCCGTGACGTCCTGCGTGAGAACCTGCGGAAACTCTCGCTGGTCGAGCCAGACTGCGACGAAGGCGTGGCCAGGAACGATGATGAGTAGGGGGTTGAGGCCGGCTTGTTCCAGCGCTGCGGCGAACAGCAGTGAGGTGTCCAGGCACGTAGCAAGGCGAGTTCCGGTGATGTCGCTGGGCGTGCGAACTTTTTGGCCGCTGACCTCGAAGCTGGCCGGTGGGAGAGAGTAGGCGAGCTGCATGGACGCTACCGCGGACCAGATCGCGGATGTCAGCTCCCACGTCCGCTGCGCGGAACCGTCGACATACCCCGTGATGCCGCCGGGTTTGCCCGCGCGCGTAAGTACCGTGGAGGCTGCTCTGAGCACGTTGTCTACGGCAGGATCGTTTGGCGTCACGAAAGCCGCGAGCAGCTCCGGCATCGAGCCCGCTCCGCCCCACTCATTGCGCGCCAGCACCTCGACAGGCGCGACGTGCTCTGCCAAGAGCCGTCCCGCTTGCTCGACGACGATGCGGATCGTTCCGGTGAGGCTCTCACGAACGTCCAGTAGCAACGCACCGTTCAGCTTCGTATCGCGATCAGTGATCTCTGTCTGTGTTCCCGGCCGCAGGCGATCGACCTTCCATACCTTCGGTGCGATCAATAGAGGGTCAGCGCTGATCGTGACCGTCAGATTCTCCAGGACTGCACTGCTGCGGTTCTCGATGCGAAGGCCGCGCAGTACCGGGACCGCGTTTTGATGCGATGCGAACGTCACCTTCGGCGCGAGTGAGGCAACGATGTTGATGGGGGACGCAACCGGTGACGTCGGGGGCTCACCGAGTTCGACGGTTTGACTCATCCAGGCAGACTCCTTGGAGCTACTGCGGATAGGGGATGCACATCATGCGCCTATTGCGGCTTGCTCGAGCAACGGCATGCTGAGGCCGTCGATCTCTTGAAACGAGGCGCCGACGATGCCCTGGAGGTCGCCGCACATACCCGCGGTTGCCGCAATGACGTGCTCGATCTCCTTCTCGCGCTTTGCCCAATGTCTTTCGAATACGCGACGTTCTTGTTGCAGATCGCTCTGCATCGTTCGAAACGCTTCCACGATCGCTTCGATGCGTTGCTTGAACTGCGGGCTCGTAAGGTAGCCATAGACCAACTGCACTTTGTCTTGCTGACCACTCATGCTTTGGCGTGTGCGGCTTACCTCGAGCAAGCGCTCTCGCAGGGCCGTGGCTACGGGAATGACCAACGACGGGTGAACGACCCATATGCCGTCGATGAAACTGAAGTTGTCGACGCCGTCCGGAAGCGTTTGCGACACGAGGATTGCGAGCTCGGCCTTGGTTGCGCGCTGATCATCCCGAAGTTTGTCGAGCCAAACGGCTTGCCAGTTCTTGGTTCGTTTGCACTCCCACACGATCGCTCCGCATTCGACACCGCTATCGCCGACTACGCGCTGCATCACGTCCGCGCCGACTTGGCCTTTCGGGATCGGTGCGATGTGGTCGCGGACGAAGTGCCGCTGAAGCCTCTCCTCGAGGTCTAGCTCTTGAACCTCGCCCTGAAGTTGCTGCGACTTCTTCTCGAACTTGTGTTGCAGATCTTCCATGCTACGCTTGAGGTCCGCGATTGATTCGTCTTTCTCGCGCATCAAGAGCTTTAGGCGATCCTCTGCTTCTCGTGCAGCACGTTCTCGAATTTCAGCCGCCTGTTCGAGAATGCGCTGTTCGAGCCTGATCTCCATCTCGCGTTTTTGGTCGTCGAGCTCACGAGACTTCCGTAGCGCTTCGATTTGTGCGGCTTGTGCCGTTGCTAGTTTCTCGTCGCGATCCTTGAGCAAAGAATTGAGCTGGCTAACCTCTGCGTCCTTTTGTCTCCGCGCATCTTCTACGAGAAGTCGACTACGTTCTTCGGCGTCGGCGGCGAGCTTTGCGCGCTGCTCCGCGATGATCTGCTCACGCTCCTGCGCGAGTCGTTCCTCTGTCTCGCGTTCTACTTGCTTGCGCGCGTCTGCGATTCGTTGCTCGACCTCCTTGCGGTCCGTTTCTCGCTGCATGTCCAGATTGCGCTTTTCGTTCTCGAGCTCTGCTTGCTTTCGAATCAAAGCGAGCTGGACCTGTTGGGCGTCAGCAAGCTTCGCCTCGCGCTCTGCGGCGAGCTCGCGAAGGGCCGCGAGCTCATTGGCTTGACCCTGAATCTCCGTGGCGAGGGCGGCTTTCGCGCGCTCGCGCTCCTCTGTCGCGATACGAGTGCGCTCGTCGCGCACCTTGTCCGCCACGTCGAGATCGAGGGTCATCCGTTCTGCGCGAAGAGCGGACTCACGCTCGGCGAGGTCGCGGTCTCGCTCCGCCTGTCGAGCTGTATGCTCCGCAAGCTCGCGTGCGTGTTCCGCCCTGACTCTAGCAAGCATTGGGGCAGCGAGCGATTCCGTGAGTTTGAAGGGGTGACTGCAGGCGGGACACGAGACAACCAGATCCGACACGCTATTGGCCTTTCATTGTGAGTGCCGAGCTCGAGGAAAGCGGCAGTGCCGCGACGCGTTTCTTACGTAAAGGTTGCGTCGGACAGAGAATGTCACGCGGGGGAACTCGCTCGCTCATGTCGTACCTGTTGCGGGCACGACCGTTGCCTCTGTCGTAGTCTCGACAACCGTCAGATTCGGTGGACTGGTTGGCTCATTATCCGACCGGCGCGACGCTCGAAGCGCTCGGGTTGAAGCTCGACTGAGCTTCTTCTTCGCTTCAGCCGCTTTTTCACCTTCGACGACCTCGCGTTTCAACACTTCTTGCTCCAGGACGTGCCGAATCTGTTCCGCGTCGATCTTCACATCCGGTGACATGCGTCGCAGCTCGCGACGGACGACATCAAGAACCGCATCAGAGGTGACGATAGCTGCCATGCTGAAGCGGCTCAGCGCCTGACGTTGCGTGTGATACTCGCCGAGCGCTGACTTGTTCCAACCTTCGCGACTCAGGCGGAAGAGGTCGCACAGGTCGTCTTCTTTCTTGCCGTCGAGCGCTCCGACCGTGAATTCGTAGACGAGCTCTTGTTCGATGGGTTTGGCGAAGTGAACCCGGTACACCCGCCAGTGGTCACCGTTCGTCAGCACGACCCAATCGGTTCCAAGGTTTGCGGCGTAGTCGACGGCCTGCTTGACGAACTGTTCTTTTAACTCGAGCCCGATCGCCTTCACCTCGATCAGCAAGGGGATGCGACTGTCGAGCTTGATGGCGAGGTCGCAGAACGTGCCTCGAATCGCATGCTCGGAGGTGACCTCCGCGTACTTGTCGTAGCCGAACATCTCCGAGAGCATGTCCGTCACGATAATGACCGTGTCCGACTCGTTGACGTCGCGGGACTTGGCGTTCTCTAGGATGGGCTGAAAGCGCTTGATGCTCGTGGTGAGGCGTTCCTGTACTCGTTTAGCGATTTGCGCCATAGCGGAATCTCCTCGCATCGATCCCCCGAGCGATGCTTCCGAAAACGTACACCGGGCGGCGAAGAGGTGCTCTCTTTTAGCGGTCGCTATCTCAGGTGTGTGTTGAACCGCGATTCACTCATCCAGCAGCTCGTAAAGACGAAGTTCTGTGCTTCGGCTTGAGACGGCCGTCTCGTTACGCATCAGCACTATCGGACATTCTCTGTCCTGCTTTTGTCGCAGAGTGTCTCTCACAACCGCGACGGATCGTCGCAAGGAGATATGAAGTGGCAGACCAACGTGAAGTCCAATGCATCAACAAGTCAGATCGCACGAGTGCACACGAGCGCATTCTCAATGTCGGTGGCGTCGCGGCGGGGCGGAGATGGAAGATGAGCCAGCAACAGGCGATTGCGGGCATCGAAAGCCGAACGCTGGCGCTCTACGTCACGCGTGGCGGGAGGACCGTGAACGTCGTCGTCGCAACGAGCCAATACGGCAACAAGTACATCAAGACCGAAGCAGACGGTGAGCAGCCCAACAACCTGCTCAGTCTTCCTGAGTGCCCAGCGTAGCCCTTGAACTCGCCTGACGATTTGCTTCAGGCTCAACCGATGCACCCGCGTGGGCTATTCGAGACCATCCTCACCGAAGTCCTCGCGGTGCGCATCGCTGAGCTCGACCCACCCCTGCGCACCGACTCGGCTCGTCGAACCACACGCGACGTTATCATCATCGACGAGCTCCACCACGCGGCTGCGCCCTCGTACAGTGACCTCGTCGAGCGCTTCAGGCCGCGCGAGCTCTTTGGGAGAGTCGAACGGCAAGGCGTCGAGCGAAGAAGGTCGTTGCTCGCTAGAGTCCCACCTCGCGCAAGGCCGTCTGCCATGGGCGCGCCTGCACGCCGTCAATGACCCGCCCGATTGCTCCTGTATACTTGGGCGAGGTTGTTCGTGGCACGAATGAGCATGGTGAAGGAGTGGGCGCCGTCCGTTATCCGCGCCGCTCGCTCACCTTTGCCGCGAGAGCGCTAGGCGACACAACGGTCGCGCTCTTTCCATACCCGCAGATCCAGTGCAGTAGCTCCTCGGTAATCCCCACGCGCAAGCTGACCTCCACCGACCCATCCTTCCCGTCCTCGAGCTTCATCGATGGGTGCCAGGTTCGCGCTCGCACGTAGGGCGCGACCTTCTTGTCGAACCGCACAACCACGTCGCTTGGCTCCTCGCCGACGATGATGCCGAACGCACCCGAGAAGAACTTGCTCGGGTCGTAGTCCGCCGGCATCGTAAACGGCTCGTCGCTGAGCTCGGTCGTCGCTATGCGCTCGACCGCGAACATGCGCACTGCGTCGGCGTACTCCGAGTGACCGACCACGAACAGCGCGTGGTTGTGCAGGACGAGCGTGTACGGATCGAGAGTGTCTTTGTACGGCCTCTTCCCGGGACGGCTGTACGTGATAGCGAGCCTGCGGTCGTCGACGATGCCTTGGACGATGTCATCGAGGACACCGTCAGCGCTCTTGTAACTGCGCGGACTGCCGACCGTGCAGTGAAACTTTTTGGGCAGGGCAGCGCGGACGTTGTCGCGCTTGGAAGACAAGCGCACTGAGAGCTTGTCGTAGAGCGAATCGATCGAGCTCTTGAGCTCCGTGCCTTCCGTGAACGCGAAGACGTTGCGACCCATGTAGAGCGCGATCATCTCGCCCATGGTGATGCGGAACATTTCGACCTTCTTGGTGGACGCGGCGCGGAAGCGCTTCTCGTTGTCGGGCGTGCGGCCGTCCTCCTCGATGGCGACCATGTCCTGGAGCACGTTGAGGTCGCGCTGGATGGTGCGGCGGTCGACGCCGAACTGCTCCATGAGCTGCGGGATGGTCACGTAGAGCCGGTGGTGCAGCAGATCGTGCATGCGCAAGAGTCGCGCGGCTTGGGAGTATTCTGATTTGGGGCGGCCGACCTTCTTGGGGGAGAGTCTTGAGGTCACGCGCACCAGTATAGCGGACTGGCTGGGGACGTACGAGGTGATCGGACATTCGCTGTCCAATGGGCTACGGTAGTTGTGCCTACGAAATAGTAGTGTAGCGCCGAGCCACCTAATGAAAGCAGCACGCCCCGACTGAGGTCGCGTCGGCCGTGGCGGAGCACGACAACCGTCTTCCAAGCAACTCCCGCCCCCGGCCCCGCGATAAGGATGGCGACAGCGAAGTCGAAGGGGCCTCGTCTTGTATCTCCAATCGTTCGCGCAGCATCTCTACCGCGCGCATCTTGCCTGGCGCTCCGCGGATCTCGGCACCGCCCTCGATGTCTTGGCCTCATGGGGCGAGAGCATTCGCAAGCAGAGTCGTATTGCCGCGCAGGACCATATTCGGCGCCTCATCACGATGCAGCGTGCTCCGGCCGTGAGCAGCACCGGGGCGCTCGAGAATGTCTCGCTCGATCGCAGCGTGCGCGAGGTGCTCGTCCCGGCACAGGCTGCTCCTCACGCCGCGTCGTGGCGGATGCAACGCGGATCCTGGCCGAGCGACTCTTTCCGCTGAGCGCGGCCGGCTCGGGGGCTGCCCTTGCTTCAGGCTCGAAGACCCGCTCACCGAGCAACGCCGCGGACGCACGCCGCGATAGTGTCGTGTAGCGCACATCACGCAACCAACGCCTGAATCGCCCGAGAACCTTACTTTGGCGGCGGTGGATTCGCTTGAACGCTTGCGGGAGAGCGCCATGATCTCCAGTGCGTACCCCTCACCTGGGCTCACCTCGTTTGCCGGCTCGCCAAACCAGGACGCCGCGTCCGGGCTAGCGTACGCGACGCTGGTGCTCGAGACCGATGGCTTCACGGATGTCCTGGCCGTGAACGAAGCGCCCAGGCTCGCGCAGGCGGCTGGCAACAATCTCATCTCGCATGCGGTGCTGCAGGCTCAGATCGATGACGCTGCCCGGGTCGTGGCCGCCGCGGATCCGGCCTCGGCGGCGGTGGTGCAACGCCTCCGCGCCTCGACCGCCGCGCTCGCCGAACCGCCGCGTGAGTCGCTCATGTCTCAGATATGGAAGGGCCTACCCATGCTCGGGGGCATCCTCAGCGTGGTGCTGGGCATTCTGCCGTCGTTGGGTTTCTTCGTCAGCCCTTGGGCCATCGTGGGCGTGCTTGCGCTGAGTGTCGTGGCTTACCTTGGGCAGTGGCTCACCGGCTCCTCGGAGGGGAAGAAGCGCGAGCGGCAGGTGGCGGAGCACGAGGAGGCGATTCTTGCTCTGCTGCGGCGGGCTGATGAGCTGCGGGCGGTGATGGCGCAGCAGGCGCGGCAGACGGCGCATGTGGGGTTGGACATGCCGGGGATGACCGCGCAGCAATAGCCGTGGTCGGCGTGGTTGGCTGAGCTTTGCGCCCTTAGTCGAACCCGAGCTCGACCTGCGCGAACAGCCGCCGGCCCTCTCCACGATAGTCGAACGCGAAGTCGTTGTTCTTCACCAGGCTGTAGCGGGTGTTGACCAGGTTCGTTCCGCGGATCGCGAAGCGCGCCCATGAAGTCGGGCGGTAGCCGATGAGCGCGTCGAGCGTCGCCCACGCGGGGACATCGGCGCCGCGCAAAGCGTCGTTGTCGGGATTGACGCGGTCGCTGTCGCGGCGTTGCACCGAGCCCTGCAGGTGACCCTGCACCGATGCCTCGAAGCCCTGCAGGCGCGCGCGCACGCCGAGGTTCGCGAAATAGCTCGGCGCCCAAACCAAGCGGCTCGCGCTCGTCAGGTTGGGGTCGTCGACGTTGTCGTCGATGAGGCGCACGTAGGAGACGTTGCCGAAGCCCGCGATGCGCACCGGCCCAATCTCGACGCGGTCCCAAACCAGCTCACCCTCCGCTCCAGCGGTCGTCGGCGAATAGATGTTCGTGCTCAAGTTGAGCGTGCTGTACGCAATCTGGTTCTTGAACTGCTGATAGAATCCGTTGGCGCGGACACTGAGGCCTTCGAGCACGCGCCAATCGACACCAGCCTCCACGGTCGTGAGCGTCTCGGGCTTGAGCTCGGCGATGTTCGACGCGAGCGAGAAGGTGTTGGCGCCGAAGATCTCCGATGGCGCCGGCGCGCGAAATGCTCGGCCTGCCATCGCCTTGAACGTCAGGGTCTCCGCCGGCACGAACACGACGGCGAGGCGCGGGCTCACCTGTTGATACGACTTGCTCAGCGTCGGACGCGCCGTGTCCGCGATATCGGTGTAGTTGAAGAACTTGCCGTCGTAGCGGACGCCCGCCGTCACCTCGAGGATGTCCGCCAAGCGGCCGGTCGTGAGCTGCGTGAACGCGCCGATGTTGTGGACCGGATGGTTGCGGGCTGGCTCGAGCCAGGGGCCGAGGCCGGCGAATCCCGCGACTGGAGGGAAGCCGCCCGCGGCGTCCGCGAGGTCGGCGTTGGCCCAGTGGGCGTCATCGCCGTTGTAGAGGAAGAGGGTGTACTCGACGCCGCCCAGGAGGCGCAGGTCACCCCAGTTGTACGAGAGCTGAGCGCGGCTGAAGACCTCGTGAGCCGAGGTGTTGATGTACTCCCAGATCCCCGAGGGATAGAAGTCGTCGTAAGCGCCGTCAGGGGCGTAGCGCTGCAGCCAGTCGATCGAGTGCCGCTGGTAGCGCACCGTGTACTCCTGCTGGAGTCGCGCGTCGGGTGTGGGAGTGCGGTAGCTCAGGACGAGCATCTGCCGCGACTCTTGCATGCTTTCGCGGACGTCAGGGACCATCCACAGCCAGCCGTGACCCGTCTCGAAGTCCCACGCTTGGTTGTGGAACTGGAGCGAGAACCCCGCGAGCTCGCCTTTGCCTACGACCTTGGCGAAGGCGTAGCTGTGCGAGCGGCCATCTTGTACGCGAAAGCGGGCAGGGTCGCCATTGCCGCCGAGTCGCCCCGAGCCGTCGTACGAGCTGTACTCGTTGCCGTCGGTCGAGAAGTGCTGGAAGCCCAACGTGACCGCGGCGAGGCTCGCGTCATAGCCGCCGAGCACGTCGAAGGTGCGCGAGTTGCGCTCGCCGAGGATGAGGCGGGTCTGCAGCATCTTGCCGCCAGCCTTGGGCGAGGCGGTCTGCAGGGAGATGACGCCGCCAGTGGCGTTCGAGCCGTACAGCGCGGAGCCTGGGCCGCGCGTGATCTCCACGGTGCTCGCGAGGAACAGCGGGGTGATCTCCCAGGTGTAAGCCGAGCCGTAGATGTTGTCGTTGAACGGTACGCCGTCGACCAGCAGCAGATAGTGGTTGTTGTTCCAACCCTCGAAGACACCGCGGCTCACCACCGTGCGGCGATCGTAGTCTTGCCCGGGCGCGAAGCCGTGCTGGCGGTAGAGCACGTCGTTCAAGCTCATCCATCCATAGGCGTCGATCTGCTCGTGCGATACGACGGACACGAATGCCGGAGCGAGCGACAACGGCTGATCGAGCTTCGCGGCGGCGCTGACCTGGTTGTTGAGCAGATCCTCGAGATCCATGTCCGCGATCTCGGGCGCGTCCGGCGCCTCGGCGGCACGCGCGGTCAAGGAGACGACAGCCGAGAGAGAAATCGCGACGAACGCTAGTTTCTGCACGGAACAGACTTTAGCACGACGATGTCCGCGATACGAAACTCGAGTCCAGGCGGCGTCGTGAGCGCGATGCCTACTTGGCGTCCTCGACGAGCGTCGCGAGGCGAAGGAAGTCGGAGCCAAAGTCCGCGCCTTCCCGTTTGCTTTCCGGGAGATTCACGAGAATGCGCGGCTTGCCGTCGATGATGAAAACGCCAAGGCTCAACTTCCTGGTGACGTACTCTCGGAGCGCGCCGATGCTGACGGCTTTGCGCTCCTGGGCAAGCGTGGCGATAGCGTCGAGCTCGGAGTCCAACCCTCCGCACACGTAGACCGCGTCGACGCCGTCTCGCGTCAGTGTGTGGCTCATCGCGGACGGGGACTCATAGGAGATGGGAGCTACACGGAACGGCAGCCCCTCCATGACGAACTTCTCGAAGCCGCGAAAAGCCGCCACCGCATCACGGCCGCACTCTTCGGATGCCGCGTTGTTGCGCTGGTAGACCACCGCGAGCACGAAGTCGTCCCCGGCCTGCGACTTCAGGTTGCGATTGTAGGCGAGCGCCCGCACCAAGATGGACGCCTGGCGATCCGGGCTGATCTCGTCGGCGGCCCAGCCGACGCGCGTCTCCGCCATCGCGACGAGGATGCAAGTCGCGGCAACCGCCAAAGCGGCCATGGGACGGCCAATGACCGATGAAGACCGGCGCGCCGGTGCGTTGTCTGCCGTCATGTGCACGTCGACTTGGCAACGTCTCAGAGGCGCGATGCGAAGTCTAGCGTCGTCTATCGTGGTGCGGCCTCACGTCCTCGGCGGCTGGCGCTCGGAGGGGAGCTACGGCACCTCAATCGTGATTCGCGTGCTCGCGTAACCGCCCGTGCCATCGGAGCACACGATGGACACCGGATAGTTGCCGCTAGCGGCCGGTGTGTAGCTATAGACCCCACCAGCCATCGTCCCGGGCTCGCCGCGCCAGCGATAGAAGCGGGTAGGGAAGCCCTCCGGATCATCGCACGTCACCGAGAAGCTCGCGGGCACGCCAACGGCTCCAGCGAGCGTCGTCGCCGCGCCAAGGCTCGTGGAGAGCACGGGCCGTGCGTTATAGAAGACCGCCTTGTCCGTCTTCCCACTATCGGCGTTGTAATACTCGCTCGGCGCATCGAGCTGCGTCGCCTGCCGCCAGTACACGTTCAAGAACACCGGGTTGCTGCGCATGCCGCGCACGTGTGCCTGGAACAAGATGGGCATGCGTCCCAGCGGAAAGCTCGGATCGGGGGTCGCGCGCACGCGGAAGAGGGCGGTGTTGCCTTGGCGCTCGATCAGCAAGGCGCTCTCTTGATTCGGGTAGACCGCTGAAGCGGAGAAGTCGAGGTCGCCGCCGCCGAGGTCGAACGACTCGCCCATGTCGATGCGGATGTCGAGGGTGTCGCCGGGGTCGACCCAGACCGTGGTCATGGTGCGGCCTCGGACTTTCAAGCGTGAGTCGGTGAGCGGCCACGTGACCGGTGCTCCGTCCGCTGGAGTGGACTGCACCGCGACCACCTTCATGAGCGCGAACGGCGGTGGGGTCGTCATCGCCTTGGTGGCTTGGACCATGCCGTTCATGTGCAGGGTGTCGGGGTACTGGTGATAGACGATGTTGTTGGGCGCGAACTCTGGGTTATCGACGTTGCCGAGCGAGAGATACGCGGGGCGGTGGTGCATCTCGTTCTCGTAGGGGAGGGGCGCTCCGTCCTCGGCGACGTAGGCGAGCGCCTGGCGCCAGAGCGCTGGCATCACCGCTGCATACAAGCCATGGCGCTTCAGCGTCTCCTTCGTGGCGCGCGGCATGAAACCACCCGCCACCAGCATCTTGTTGAGCGCCCGCACCTCGCTGCTCGAGCGACCCAGCGAGTGGAAGCTCTGGGCATACAGACCGTCGTAGTTGTCGGTCACATAGGCGGCGTTCTTCTCGTGGTACGACAGGTACGATGGCGAGCCGCGCATGGTGTTCGAGAAGAACCAATCACGCTCGGTCGTCACCACGTTCGAGTTGATACGCGACAGCCAATGCCCGCGCTGTGAGTACGACTCGCTGGTGAAGTTCAGGCCAAGCGCGTGACGCGTGTTGGTGGGAGGTGCTCCGAAACCAATGCGGATGTACTGACTGGCGAGGTTGATGGAGCTCCCGTCGCCCGACCAGCTGTTCCACGGACCGCTGTGGCCATTGTCCATGGTGCCGGAGGCGTCGTCCCAGAAGCCTGCCGCCGCTGGCTCCGCGGGCGCCGTCTCGAGGCCAAGGAATGGAGCAGGATACGAAGCCGCCATGGCGGCCGGCGACGGAAATTTTCGCGTCTCGGCGAGAGGTGGGGAGAAGGTCTGCGTTTGCATGTTGCCGCTGCCGTCGAGCCCCGAGAACTCGACGGGCGTGGCATCGACGAACCACAGCTTCCAGGGCGCGGTCATCCAATAAGGATTCAAGGGCGTGCCGCTCGACTTGAGCACCGTGCCCTCGAGCTCGAACACGAAGCTCTCCTTGCCAGGCACGTTGGTGGTGAGCTGGAGCGTGGCGGCGGCCGGGCCTTCCGTCGCGGGCACGAGCGCGAGCGTCAGCGTCGCGGTCTCTCCCGGGCCGACGGTGGTGGGAACGTCGATTGCGAAAGGCGCGACCTCTACGGGCGTCAGCGACAACGCGACCGTTCCGGCGTTCTCGACGATCAGCTCGACGTTTGGCGAGAAGCCCCCGACGCGGCAGGCGCCGAGCTCGATATGGAGAGGCGAGGCGGGCGCGATGTCGTGTTCGCCATAGCGGATCGTTATGTCCGGTGTGCCCGAGGTATCACCGGCTGGCGGGTCGCTATCCGACGTTCCCGGCCCGCCGTCATCGTTGCCGGAGAGTCGGGGTCCATCGACACGACCATCGCAGCTGATGCACACAGCGCCCACGATAGCGAGCCAGCTCGCGGTTGCTCGCATACGCCCCTCCCTTATTTGCCCATGCCTCGGAGCTTACCACGCCACAACCCGCGTGGCGGGCGCTCGAGTGTCGGACTTGCACTCCAGGCGCTGGTCTCAGAGCAGTGTGGGAATACGGTCGTTTCGGGCGCCTCGGTCGCGTCCTTCCTCGCGCTCGTGCAAAAACGACGACGCGATCCAGATGCCCGCCGTAGCGGACCTCGGATCGCGTCGAAGGCGTTCCAGAAACTAGAGCGTACTGCGGGTCACGGAGGAGGCGGCGCCGGCCACTGATTGGTGCACTCGGTGGCGTTCCAGGTCGTGGTGCCCGCGGGGCAGATCGCGCCTGTGAAGCCGGTCCATTCGCCCGCGCCAGCGGTGAAGGCCGTGTCGGTGATCGGCCCCGCCGCCGGGTCGATGTTCTGGTTGATATTGCAACCAAGTCCAGGGCAGGAGAACACGGCATAGGCCCCGGGATCGGTACCGAGCCACGCGAGGCCGGTGCCGCTCAGGATACCCGGGTTATCTGACGCGCCAGTGATCGTACCCGGTGTCACGGCCGTCACGTACGTGTACCCACTCGCCTCGGTCGCGCTCCCGGCCGCCGTCTGGACGACCACGTCGACGGCCCCCGCTGCGTGTGCCGGGGTGGTGATCATGAGCGACGTGTCGCTCAGCACGTCGAGGCTGGTGCCCGCCACGCCGTCGAAGTTGACGGCAGTGACCCCGAAGAAGCCGGTGCCCGTGATCGTCAGCGTCGTACCGCCGGCGATCAAGCCGCTGTTCGGCGTGATCGCGCTGATCGTCGGGATGACCGCCGCATACGTGAAGCCAGCCCCCAGGGTCGCGCTGCCAGCCAGCGTCGTGACGACGACGTCGAACGTACCGACGCTGTGCGCGGGCGTGGTGACCGTGAGCGCCGTGTCAGTGACGGTGACGACGTTGGCGGGCGTCCCGTCGAACGTGACTTCGGTCGTGCTCAGGAAGTTCGTGCCCGTGATCGTCACGATCGTACCGCCCGAAGTCCCGCCGGTGGCCGGAGTGACATCGGTGATGGTTGGGGGATCAATGTACGTGAACTGCAAGTTGCCCGACGTACCGAACGGCGTGGTGACCGCGACGTCCACGGCGCCAGCGGCGTGCGCCGGCGTGACGAACGTCAGGGTGGTGGAGTCGACGATGATCGGGTCCGAGATCGTCGCCGTGTCGATGCTCACCGTCGTGCCGGCGATGAAGCCGGTGCCGGTGATGGTCACGGTGGTATTACCAGCCGACGAGCCCGCGGCCGGGTTGAGGCTGGCAATCGTCGGGGCCTCGCCGTACGTATAGGTGGCGGCGTTGCTGGTGACGCCGTCGGTGGTCACGGTCACGTTCACCGCGCCCAAGCTGTGCGCGGGAGCGGTCACGGTGAGCTCCGTGGCGGAGACGAACGTCGGCGTGACGGGCGCGCTCGCGAACAGCACGGTCGACGTGGCCGAGAAGTTCGTGCCGGTGATGGTCACGGTCTCGCCGCCACCGACCGAGCCGGTATTGGGCGTCAAGGCGGTGATCGTCGGGGCGTTGGCGTACGCGAACACCAGCGTGTTGCTCGTGCCGTACAGGGAGGTCACGCTCACGTTCACCGAGTCGGTGCCGGCGGGCGACACCGCCGTGATCTGCGTGGGACTGTCGATGACGTAAGACGTCGCCGCCGTCGCGCCGAAGAACACGCCGGTCGCGTTGTCGAGAGCCGTACCGTCGATGACGACGGTCGTACCACCGCCAACGTCGCCAGCCGCGGGGCTGAGCGAGGTGAGCACGGGCGTCTCGCCGTAGGTGAAGGTCACGCCGTTGCTCGTGCCATACTGCGTGGTCGCGGTGATTTGCACGTCACCAACCACGCCCGCTGGCGAGGTCGCGGTGATCTGCGTCGCGCTGTCGACCGTGAAGGCCGCCGCGGCGGTCGCACCGAACGCGACCGCGGTGGTGCCGGTGAGATCGGTGCCCGTAAGGACGACCGAGGTGCCACCAGCGGTCGAGCCGAGGTTCGGTGCCGCGCCCGTGAGCGTCGGAGCGGCGCCGTAGGTGAACGGCAGGACGTTGCTGGTCCCATCGGGGGTCGTCGTCTGAACGTCGACCGTACCTGCGGCGTGCGCTGGAGCGGTCACCGTCATCTGCGTGGCGCTGTCGACAGTGACCGCGGTCGCGTCGACGCCGCCGAACGTCACCGTGGCCAGAGCGGTGAACTTCTCGCCGGTGATGATGACCGTCGTACCGCCGGCAACCAGGCCGAAGCTCGGGTTGAGGCTCGTTTGAATCGGAGAGTCACCGTAGCCAAACGGCAAGATGTTGCTCGTGCCGAACGGCGTGGTCACGGTGATGTTGACCGACGAGGTGCCGGGCGGCGAGACAGCGGTGATCTGCGTGTCGCTGTCGACCGTGAACTCCGCCTCGACGCTGCCGAACAACACGACGGAGGTGCCGGTCAGGTTCGTGCCGGCGAGGACGATGTCGTCGCCACCCGTGACGGGGCTCGAATTCGGGGTGGCCGAGGCGAGCGTCGGCGCGGGGCCGTACGTGAAGGTGACGGCGGTGGACGTCCCGAAGGGCGTCGTGACGGTGACCGAGACGTCGCCCGCGGCGTGCGCGGGGGTCGCGACGGTGATGTGCTCGTCATCGACGACGGTGATCGCGGTGACCGTCGTGGTGTCGAAGCTGACCTGCGTCGCGCTGGTGAGGTTGGTGCCGGTGAGAGTGACGACGGTGCCACCGGCCGTCGAGCCCTGGGCGGGCGCGATGCTGGTGACCGTCGGCGCTTCGCCGTACGTGAAGTTGAAGCCGTTGCTCGCCGCGACGCTCGTCGTGACCACGACCTCGACCGTGCCGGCCGCGTGCGCCGGCGTGGTGACCGTGATCTGCGAGTCGGAGTCGACGGTGAACGCGCTCGCCGCCGTGCCGCCGAACGTCACGCTGCTCGCGCCCGTGAAGACGGAGCCCGTGATGGTCACGGTCTCACCACCAGCCGCGAGGCCGAAGGCGGGCGTGATGCCGGTGATGATCGGCGCGTTGCCGTAGGCGAAGGGGAGTCCGTTACTGCGGCCACCCGCCGTCGTGACGGTGACGTTCACGCTGCCCGTGCCCGCCGGCGACACTGCCGTCACCTGCGTGCTCGAGTTGACGGTGAACGACGCCGCCGCGACGCTGCCGAAGGCAACCTCGGTGGCGCCGTTGAGGTTGGTGCCGGTCAGGACGACCGACGTTCCACCCTCTGGAGCGCCACGCTGCGGCAGGATGCTGGTGAGCACCGGCGCCGGTGGCGGGTTGATGTGTCCGTCGTCATCCGGAGGCAGGTCGACGAGGCGCTGACCGCACCCGATCGTGAAGACACTGCCGAGGAGAAGGGCGAGTACTACTCGTTTCATTGGGCACCTTGCTGATTCATGATGACGAACTCGACGCGGCGGTTCTTCTCACGGCCCGCCGCCGTATTGTTGCTCTCCAGAGGCTGCTCGGAACCGTAACCTTCGGCATCGAGACGACTCGCGTCGATGCCCGCGGTCACGAGGTAGTCACGCACCGCGACCGCGCGATCCCTCGAGAGCTTCTTGTTGGTGGCAGCGTTGCCCTTCGAGTCCGAGTGACCCTCGACGCGCACCTTCAGCGTCGGGTTGTCCTTGAGGACCTTGGTGACCTCGTTGAGGACTGGGTACGACTTGGGAAGGATCTTCGCCTTGCCGAACGAGAAGAAGATCTTCTCCGAGATTTCGATGCGGGTGCCGCTGACCTTGACCTTCTTGTAGACCGGGCAGCCCCTGTTCTCGGGCAGACCTGGAACGTCTGGGCAATCGTCGTGCTGGTCGTCGATCGTGTCGTGATCGCGGTCTGGGCAGCCGTTGGTCCCGGGCAGACCCGCCACGTTCGGGCAGAGGTCGTCCGCGTCGGGCACGCCGTCGCTGTCGTTGTCGACATCGGGGCAGCCGTCCTCGTCCTGGAAGCCGTCTTTGTCTTCAGGCTGCAGGGGGCAGGCGTCGTTCACGTCCGCGATGCCGTCACCATCGTTGTCGACCTCGGGGCAACCGTCGTCGTCCTCGAAGCCGTCCTTGTCTTCCGCCTCGTTGGGGCACTTGTCGTTGGCGTCGAGCAGACCGTCGCCGTCGTTGTCCGGATCCGGGCAACCATCGGTGTCTTGGAAGCCGTCGCGGTCCTCTGCCTCGTTGGGGCACTTGTCCTGCGGGTCGACGATGCCGTCGCCGTCGCGATCCTTTGGCGCCATCTTGGGCTGGCCACCAAACTCGAGCGAGAGACCGCCCATGAGGATGCGCGCGTCGCGATCATCGAAGCCGGCGGTGGTGTCGCTCTCGCGCTGGATGATCTGCGCGTAGCGGACGTACGGGCCGAGGCGGAAGCGGCGGCTCTCACCAACCGCGAAGTGAAGACCCGCGCCCACCGAGAAGCCCATGCGATTTTGGTTGTCCGTGCGGTACCAACCGAGATCGCCGTCGATCCACGGGGAGACGATGCCTTCCTTGTACGGCCGCTTGAAGCGGATACCGCCGCCCAGGTTCCAGGCGGTGCCCCAGTCGCGATTCGGATTCGAATCGTCGGGGCTCAAGCCCAGGAAGCCGCCGTTCGCATAGATGTCGAAGAATGACGTCGCTTCGAGCGAGAGGCGCAATTGGCTGTCGACGCCGAGGTCGAACAATCGCTTTTGCGGATCGTTCAGCGGCCCTGCAACACCGCCTTCGAGGCGAATGTTCCAGTTGACCTCCGCGCGGGCCTCTCGAGCAGAGACGCACAAGAGCGATGTGAGAGCGAATAACGAGACGAGGTGGATAGGTCTTGGTCGAGTCACGGGCGGCAAGTTGCAACAGGCTCGAGGTGGTTTCAAGTGGGTCGAGGCGAAAATGGTAACTGCGAGATAGCTGGACACCATCGCTCACCGACGTGGCGTCAGGTCCGACGCTCCGTAATCCGTTGGCCGGCGGTCAAAGCACTGAGTACGATTTCCTAACGTTCTTCAACGTCAGCAACGTTCGTGCCGTTGGGGAGATTCGTGGACACCACCGGACCTAGCATCGCCGCGACCAAGCCGGCGCCGAGATGGTCGGTGCTCGCACCCGTCGTGCCGCGTGATGCTCAGCAGCGGCCCGACTGGAATGCCATCAACATCAGCGAGAGCGGCATGTTCGTCTCGGGAGCGCCGCTCCTCAAGCCGGGCTCGGTGATCGACGTCGACATCGTGCTGCCCGGTGCGTTTGGACCGTCACTCGAGATCACGAGCCGTGTGCAGGTGGTGTGGGCGCGCGCACCGGCCGACGCCACGCGCAACCGGCCCTCCGGAATGGGCATGCGCTTCGTCGCCATCGACGCGCCGGTGCACGCCGAGCTCAAGTCCTACCTCGACGAGCTCTCGACGCATCAAAGCAACACCCCGCCGCGCTGGTCGATGGTCGCCGCCGAGACGCCACCGCCGATGCGGGCTACCTCGAGCGCACCGCTGCTCGTGCCGGCCACGAAGGTGATCACGGAGCCGGCGTTGCCCGTCGCCCGCCGCGCCGCTCCCGCCCCCGCGCCTCCACCTCCGCCGGCCGCCGAGCTGCCGCGCATCGTCCGCAAAGGCGACACTCTCGGCCGCTACACCATCGTCGACCGCATCGGCTCGGGCGGCATGGGCGACGTCTACCTCGCGGAGCACACGACGCTCGGCCGCAAAGTCGCGCTCAAGCGCTTGCAAGAGCAGCACGTCCACGACCGCGCCGCGCTCCGCCGCTTCTACGACGAGGCGCGCCTGGTGAATCAGATCTCCCACGACAACATCGTGCAGATGACCGATCTCGTCGTCGGTGACGACCACGTGTTCATCGTCATGGAGCTCCTGGTCGGTCACACGCTGAGCGAAGAGCTCGCCAAGGGTAAGCCCATGCCGCTATCGCGGATCAAGGTGATCGGGCAGCAGCTCTGCGGCGCCCTCGAGGCGGTCCATCACGCGGGCATCGTCCACCGCGACTTGAAGCCCGGCAACATCATGCTGGTGAACCGCGGCGGCAACGCCGACTTCGTGAAGCTCCTCGACTTCGGGATCGCGAAGCTCCGCGCCGATACGTTCTTCGAGGATCAGAACACCAAGGTTGGCGAGGTCGTCGGCACGCCTGGCTACATGGCGCCCGAGCAGCTGATGGGCGAGCCGGTCGATACGCGCTCCGACATCTACAGCTTGGGCGTCGTGCTCTTCGCGTTGGTCACGGGGCAGCTGCCGTTCAAGGCGACGAGCTGGGCGGACATGGTGGTGCGTCAGCTGCGTGACGCGCCGAAACCACCGAGCGCGATCGTCGGCAGCGCGGTGCCGAAGCCGCTCGACAACATCATCCTGCGTTGCCTGGACAAGAACCCGAACTACCGTCCCGCGAGCGCGTCGCAGATCGGCGCGGTTTTGCAGCACCTGAAGTGATTCTCCAGCGGCGGGCTTCGCGGTAGCGGGGCGCTTGCATCGACTCACGGGCGTGAGTATCCGAGGCCATGGCTTCACTCTTCGACGCGATGTTCGCGCTCCTCGGCAAGCGCGGTGACGATCCGGCCGTTCTCGCCTTTCACGCAGAGCACGGGCTGTCCGCCGCGCCAGTGTTGTTCGTCGACGATCAGCTCAATCCCGTCGAGCACCCATCCGATCACTACAGCGTCGACTACGTCGCGGGGCTCAAGCGCCGTGGCGCGTATCCGCCGCGGCGTGAGAAGGGGGCGTACGTGAGCTACGTCGGCGGCATCACGTTGAAGCCGGAGTTCGCCGGGGAGCTCGCGGACGGCGTGACCACCAAGCTGCCGTACGCCGAGGCCAAGGCTCGCGCCGTCGAGGAGATGGGTAACTCGTTCGCGAAGTTCGTGACGCTGACGCGCGACGACGACCGTGAGATCGTCATGGTCTACAAGGCGAAGGAGCCGCACGGCCTGCGGGAAGTGCGGCTGCAGGCCCGCGAGCTCGATGACGAAGACCCGCGGCTCGCCGAGTGGGCGGCCGCGATGCCGCAGGTGAAGGTGCGCCCGCGGCCGAAGCCCGGCGACGTCGCCGCGGCGGCGAATCAGGACTCGCCCGATGCGCTGCGGCGCTTGCTGGAAGTGCAAGCCGACGCAGGCTTCGGCGACGACGTCGACCTCGAGCTCTACGACGCGTGGCAAGAGGGCGGGCCGGAGGCATGGGTCGGTAACGCCGACGCGGAGCGCTACTTCCGCGTCTTTGGCGGAGACGGCTCGGGCGGGCTCTTGGCCTTCTGGTTGGTCGAGCCGCGCAAGGCTCTCGAGCATCAGCCCGTCGTGTTCCTCGAGTCAGAGGGGAAGCTCGGCGTCGTGGCGAAGGATCTCGGCGACTTCTTGGTGCTGCTGGCGAACGGCGTCGGCCCGTACGAGGTCATCGCGTATGGCTCGAGCAGCGGTACCGCGAACGATGCGGTGCGTTCTATAGCGGACAGTTGCGCCGCCGTGCCGAAAGGCCGCACGCCCGTCGATGTGCTGCGCGAGGCGAACGTCGCTTATCCGGACTTCGGGGCTTGGGTGATGGACCTGCGTCTCGGTTAGGTTGCGCTCATGCTGGCGGTCGTCTTCGCGGTTTCGCTGATCGGTGTGCGATACGAGCATCCGCAGGTGCATTTCACCGTCGATCTCCCCAAGGAGTGGGTGGTGGCGGACCCGAAGGACGACCCGACCGGCGTCATCCTCCAGCGCGCCACCGACGACCGCCTCACCATCTGTTCGATTCACGCCACCCAGGTCGGCGACATGGCGCTCGCCGACTACGTGCAGGCCATCGCGGCGGCAAGTCAGGGAGAGCGTGGCTACACGCGCCTTGCGTCCGGACCGGTCACGCTCGCGGGCACCGTCGGTCATCGGCTGCGCTTCACGCAGTTCATCGACGAGAAGGGTGAGTTCACCAAGACGGTCGAGGAGCGCATCGTCATCATCGGCGGCGTGGGCTACGTCGTGCGCGTCGAGGGGTTCACGCCTTGGTTCAAGAAGCGTAGCAGCGACGTGGCGCACCTCTTCGACACGTTCGCAGTCCCCGCGGCGCCAACCGCGAAAGCCGAGCCGGCACCTGGCCAACACGCGCAGCCGTGCCCATTCAATCTATGACGCGTGACTCGGTGTCGCGCCCCATGGGGAGGAAACGATGTCGAAGCAAATGATGATCTGCATGTGGTTCGATCACGGTGAAGCGCGCAAAGCCGCGGAGTTCTACGCGAGCGTCTTCCCAGACACGAAGCCCGGCAAAGTGGCGAAAGCACCCGGTGACTTCCCGGGCGGCAAAGAGGGCGTCGAGCTCGTCGTCGAGTTCACGCTGCTGGGCCAACGATGCATGGGGCTCAACGGCGGCCCCAACTTCAAGCCGAACGAATCCGTGTCATTCATGGTCGAGACGGATGACCAAGCCGAGACCGACAAGTACTGGAACGCCATTGTCGGCAATGGCGGACAAGAGAGCGCCTGCGGCTGGTGCAAGGACCGCTGGGGCTTCTCGTGGCAGATCACCCCGCGCGCCTTGAACGAGGGCATGTCCGATCCCGACCCCAAGGTGCAAAAGCGCGTATTCGACGCGATGATGACGATGAAGAAGATCGACGTCGCCGCAATCGAAGCCGCGCGCAAAGGGTGAGGGTTTGACCTTCAGTCTTTAGCGTCGCGCTCCTCGTCGCAGAGCTTGCAGTCGAGGAGGTGGCCCAGCATCTTGGCGCGGCCTGTCTCGGTGGTGACCCACTCGCGCACGATCCACGGTGGGTTGTGGCGGACGTGTTGGTTGTGGCCGCAGGCGAGCTGGGCGACCCAGTCGCCTTGCGCGTCGCGGTGGTAGCCGGTGATGGGGCGTCGCATGGGCCAACGCCGCCTGTCAGGTCAGCTTTTGCACGTGCAGGTGGTTGTCGTGGTTCGGGTATTTTCTGACGAGGCCTTCGCGCACGAGCACTGGGTCGTTGAAGAGGATCTGCGCTTCGGGGCGGATGGCTTTGATGATCTTGATGAGCTTGCGCGTGGCGTTGCGGTCGTAGGCTGGGCTGCGCCAGGTGGCGTTGACGCTATCGCGGTCAGGCTCGGCGGTCGTGCGGCCGTCGTTGAAGGCCATGTCGATGTCGAAGATCTTGCCGGTGCGGTGTGACGAGTGGTCGGGGATCGGACCGCCGCCGCGCTTCGAGATGTCGCCCACGCGCAGCTTCATGCCGGTCTGCTGGCGGTAACGCTCGGCGACGCGCTTGATGGTCTCGATGGTGCGCGCCGTGCCGAAGCGGTAGGGCTTGTAGCTCATGTAGTCGGAAGCGTTGCTCGGCAGCTCGACGTCGATGCGCGTGTTGTTGAACGAGCCGAGATTCCGCGACCAGCTGGGGCCGCCGACGTCGGGTCGAGCCGTTGGCAAGGGCGTCCGCTCACCGAGCAGCGCCAGACGCTCGCCCTGTGTGAGTCTGCCATCGCGGTCGAGCAGCGGCGTTTGTTGGGTCGCTGGCTCGATGCGCTGATAGACGGCCTGGGCGACGTGGCCGCGGCCGTCTTCCGCGGCGGGATCACGCAAGCTGTCGAGGACGAGCCGCGCATGATCGACGCGGTTGGCCGTGTTCGAACGGATGTCGCCGGCGATCTGCTCGATGGCGTGGAGATACAACGCCTCGCCATTGGGCTGGCTTCGTGTCGCGAGCAGTGATTCGCGGATGCTGGTGTCGGGACGCACGGGGCGGCTCTCTCTCAGAGCCTCGGTGAGCTCGCGGCAGCGAATGACGGCGGGGCTCGCGGAGAGTGATTCGAAGGGCGTGAATGACCGCTGTAACAGACGGTTGGCGGTGAAGAGGGGCGAGCTGGACTCGGGCGAGGTCGGCTCGAGCCGCAACGTGGCACGCTGGGCGCCAATCATCGGCACACGGGGAACCATGACATCCGCCAGAACGGATGGCGAATCGCTGGATGCAATCCGGCCAAGAGGGGCGGCTTGGGCCCCCGGCGCGGGACGATGAGACTCCACGCTCACGCGTGGGGTCACGGTGGTTTCGGCGATAGTCATGGGTGGATTGGAGCCTTCAGGACATGAAGGGCCCATGGTGACATCGGCAAAACGAACGTTGTGTTGCCGAAACCTGACGGACTTTCAGGATCAGGTTTCCCAACGGCACTACACGGCCGGAACGCTCCTAAAGCTCGTCGCGCAGGTCTTCGAGCGCGAGCCGCACCAAGTGGCTGCGGGTGCGTACGCCCGTTTTAGCGAACAGCTGCTGCAACGATGATTTGATGGCGCTCTCCGAGACCGCGAGCTGTACGCCGATCTCCTTGTTGGAGAGGCCCTGGAGGACCAAGCGCAGCACCTGCTTGTCGCGGTCGGTGAGGTTGATGCGCTGGCGTTGGGGGGCAGCTGCTTGCTCGGCGAGCCGTTGGAGGTAGCTCTGATCGAGGAGGACCTGGCCGGCGGCGACGCTGAGGATGCTGCGGTAGAGCTCGCCGGGGGGTTGGTTCTTGTGGAGGATGCCGTAGCAACCGAGACGGATGAGCTCGAGGGCGCGCTGGTCGGGGAGGCCGGCCGTGACGACGAGGATGCGTCCAGTGAACTCGCGCTCCCGCAGGGCGCGCGCCAAGGTGATGGCGTTCTCTTCGCCCAGGTCGTAGTCGAGAATGAGAATGTCGACGCGGACGCGCGCGATGTCGCGGAGAGCATCCTCGACGGTGCCGGCGCTCCCGGCGACCCGTAGCTTGGGGTCGGCCTGCAGCAGACGCAGCAAGCCTTCGCGGAAGAGGGCGTGGTCGTCGACGATGAAGATGTTGATTCTATTTGGCATCAGATGCTCTCGGCCACGAGCGTAACGTCGAAGCGGCAGCCCGACGGTGTTGGGACGTGTGAAATTTCGCCCTCGAAGCTATGCATGATCTGCCGCGATACAAAGAGGCCGAGCCCAGTACCATCCGCATCGGGCCGGAAAGGTTGGAACAACGTCGAAGGGTCGCGCACGCCCGGGCCGTTGTCGACGATGCTGACCACCACGCGGTCGTCCTCGCGGCGGGTCGCGATGTGCAGCGATGCGCCTTCTCGATCCTCCACCGCGCGGAGCGAGTTCTGCGTGACGTTCAAGAGCACTTGCAGCAAACCGTGCTGATCGGCCTGCACCATCACGTCTTCGTGCGACCACTCGATCTCGACGCCGTGCTCGCTCCAGTCCGGCTCGATGACCAGGCGGAGCTGCTCCATCACCACCGACAGCTTCACCCACTCGGCGCTCTGCTGCTTGGTGGTGCGCAGGTTCGCCGACGCAATCTGGCCGAGGCTCTCGATCAAGGTGGTGAGGGCGCCGAAGTCGGCGTCACCGCTGAGCTCCTCGCGGCGTGAGAGGTTGCTCGTGACCACCGCGATAGCGGAGCACATGTTGCGGATCTCGTGTGACACGGCGCCGGCGAGCAGGCGGTTGTAGTCGCTGAAGTGGCGGAACGACTCGAGCTCGCGGTCGCGCATCTCCTCGGAGACGTCCACGAAGATCCCCGCGAGGCACCGCTGTGGGCCATCCTCGTACGTCGAAAACCAGGTGACGATTGGGAACTGCACGCCATTGACGCGCTTGGCCCAGCTCGTCGTGGTGATGCGCATCGCCGGACTGCTCGAGCCCAAGGACAGCGCCTGCGCGAAGACGGGGAGGTTGTCGTCGAGGCGTCTGCCGACGAGCGACTCACCGTCGGCGATGGCCAAGAGCTCGTGCGCCGCGCGGTTCGCGAAGATGACGTTGGCCTGGTGGTCGAGGGTGACGATGGCGGCGGGGCTCGACGACGCGAGCATGCGGAGCTGATCTTCCGCCAGGTGGCGCCGCTCCTTCTCCAAACGTAAGTCCGCGAACGCGGCCAAGAGGCGGCGGCGGTTGCGGCTCATCTCCGCCACCAGCATGCCGACGCCGCTGTACGCTATAGAAGCCATCAAAAAGCGCAGCCAGTACTCGATGACGGACAGGTCGGTGAAGAAGCCGCGGATATAGGCGCAAATCATCGCGGCTGCGATCACCCACGAGCGCCTACCCAGCGTGCCCATGAGCGCGACGGGCAGCACGTAGAGCACGCCCAGCGAGTAATCGAGATGTGAGTACCACTCGAGCAGCACGACACAGATGAGCAGCAGGCACGCGGCGACGAAGCGCCAGGCGCGCTGCCGCGGCTGCATTCCCTCGAGCGGCCCCCATGTGAGGCTTTGAATCGGCATCCAGCGTCCTAAAGCATGAGACTCCATCTAATAAATGCGCACGGTGAACCAATCTTTCGATAGTTTTTCGGCCTATCGAGCAATCTGCTTCAGCCGACACCAAAGATGCACGAGCGATGGCTGCCGCGGGAGCGCGCGCATCGCTACCGTGCCAAGCATGATTGTTCGTGATCGTCTCTCGCTCGGACGGGTCTGGCCGGTGGCCTCGCGCCGCCTGGGTTGGCTGCTGCTCTTCGACATCTCCATCGCGGTGGCCTACGTGTTTCTCGATGCGGAGTGGCTCTCGTTGCCCCACCTGCCGCTCGCGATGATGGGCGGGGCGCTCAGCATCTTCCTCGTCTTCCGCAACAACTCGGCCTACGACCGCTGGTGGGAGGCGCGCACCCTATGGGGGGCGATGGTGAACACGGCGCGTACCTTCTCGCGTCAGTGCCTCACGCTCGTGGACGTGAAGGGTGAGGCCGCGCAGGATCCCGAGATCCGTGAGCTGGTCGAGCTGCAGTACGCTTACGTGCACGCCCTGCGTTGCCACTTGCGCCGCCAGAACCCGTTCCCCGAGCTCACGCAGCTCGAGCCTGGCATCGTCGAGCGCCTGCGTGACGAGCGCAACGTGCCCATCGCGATGATCCTGATCATGGGCGAGCTGGTGCGCGACCTCTACGCGAAGGGCCGCCTCGACAGCTTCCGCTTCACGCAGATCGATCGCACGCTGAGCGCGCTCTGCGACATCCAAGGTGGTTGCGAGCGCATCAAGGGGACGCCGCTGCCCAGGCAGTACGAGTACCTGCCGCGGGTGCTCGTGAGCGTCTACTGCGTGCTGCTGCCGCTGGGGCAGGTCGCCGGCATGCGCCTGCTCACACCGCTCGCGTCGACGCTCGTCGCGTTCATCTTCATCGCGCTCGAGGCGATTGGCCGTGACCTCGAGGATCCGTTCGAGCTCTCCGCGCACGACACGCCGCTCGGCAGCTTGTCGCGCATGATCGAGATCAACCTTCGTCAGAACCTCGGTGAGCGCGACCTGCCCACCGAGGTCCGCCCGATCGATGGCTTCGTCTACTAAAGAATAAGGGGTGCGCCAGTGCTGAATCACAAGTCCTATGAGGTGGTCTTCCTCACCGATTTCTCCGATGCTTGCTTTCGCGCGACGCGCGCGGTGGCGCAGCTCGTCGACGAGCTCGACCTCGGGCTGACGCTGCTCTACGCGCGCAACAAGGAGACGGAGAGCCGTCAAGCCGCCGAAGACAAGCTGCGCAGCTTCTTCCCCGAGGCTGACCGCTATCGCGCATGCCGCCGTATCGTCGCCGATACCGATGTCGTCTCCGCCGTGGCGGAGCTTCGCGAGCACCGCCGCTTCGATCTCGCGATTGCGCCGGTCCCCGACCGCTTTGCGCTGCCGCGTGTCTTTCACAAGTCGATCCGCGGCCGTCTGCTGAAGGAGCTCGGCATGAACGTCTGGACCATCGGCCGTGGCGTGAAGGTCGCGAAGCTCGGGCCAGCCGCGAAGAGCGTCGCGTGCGTGATCGACGGCGGGGCGGGGCACGACAAGCACATCGAGGCCGCGGTGGCCTACGCGCAGCGCCGCAACGCCACGCTGCACGTCCTGCACGTGATGCCCGAAGTAGACGAGGGCGCGCTCTTCATGCCGAGCGGTTTGCTCAGCGAGGCCGCCGTCGCGGAGCGCTTCGAGCGCGTCGCGGTAGGTGAGGCGCCACGTGTCGAGCTGCATGTCTCGACGGGTGGCCGCGTCGGTGAGCTGTGGCGCCTCATCAACGCGTGCGACGTCGATGTCATGTTCGTGGACGAGCGGCGTGCCATGAGCGGCGGCTCGTTCTCGTCGTACGTCTCGAAGCTCGTCGACATGGCGTCTTGCCCCACGGTGTGCGTGGGCAAGGACGGGCTGGGCCTCGAGATGGAAGTGGGCAAGAAGACGCGCGCCCTGAAGGTCGTGGCCAAGGAGGCGAGCGTGGCGGCCAGCACGGAGTTTTCCTTCGCCTAGCCCCGATGCTCACCCGTGTGCTTCGCTTCGTGTTCGCGTAAAAGGGCGCCTCCCGCCAAACGGGAGCGCTCTGGCGTCAACTCGAAGGTCACGCGATGGTCGCTGCTCTCTCTTTCATTCTCCTTGGTGCGCCGGTCGTCCTCCCCGACGGACAAAGCGTCGAGACCGGCGTCACCTGCGACTCCGCCTCGTTGGTCGTGCTCGACGGGTTGGCGTACGCCGCCTGTGGTGACGCGGGCGTCGCGTTCATCGACGCCGACACCGGAGCGCTCCTCGAGCTCCAAGCACAAGCTGGCTCGGTGGCTGGTCTGCACGTGAGCGGCGGCAAGGTCTGGGCGGAGGTCACCCGCCTCGAGGCTCATCCGCTTCAGCGGTCAATTGCTCCCATGGCGCCGCTGCCATCGGGCGCGCCAGTTGCTCCCGTGGACGAGCCACGCCGGGGGAGCCGTTTGTTTCCGGCACGCCTCGGAGGCATGGGCTCGGTCGGCGCCACGCTACGTCCGCTCTTGCCGCTCGGCACCATCGGTATTGGCGCCATCGCGCAGCTCGGCGCGGACTACCACTTCGAAGCGCCTTTTCAGGTTGGTGTCGTCGTCGAGCCGCTCGCTGGCGCGGTCACCAACGACCGCAACGTCGGTACGCTCGGCGTCACCGGGTTTGCGGCGTACGACCACGCCTACTTCGCCTTGGGCCTGGGCGTGGGCGTCACCGAGCTGACGGAGGTCGTCTACGGCAACGACGGCGAGCTCTCGGGGCAGAAGCGCGCCTTCCTGCTCGCGCAGCTCGTCCGCCTCGGCGCGCTCGACGGCTTGCACCTCGTGGTGCGCAACAGCTTCGCGGTCGTCGGCGAGGAGTTCGAGTTCAACGGCACCATCGCGCGCGTTCAGTACCCGCTCGGTGAGAGCCTCGCGCTCTTCGGCAGTGGCGGCGCGGCGCAGGGCTTTGCCTATGGTGAGCTTGGGCTGCGCTTCCGCGCCTTCGGCAGCGGCGCCGCGGATACGCTCTTCGTCGAGCTCAGCGCCGGCGGCGGTAAGGTCGAGGGTGTCGTCGACTACCCGGGCTGCGGCGTGAGCGGCGCCGGCTGCAAGGGCATCGAGAGCTACGGTGGACCGCTCGTCGGCGCCGGCGTCGAGTATCGCTTCTAGGCGCTGGCACTTTGCACGGCGGCACCAGGCTATGTGACCATGGGGCAAGCCGTGGCCGCCGAAACCGACAACCGCATCGCTGCGTTCGTCATCACCAAGCTGACGCCCTATCTCGGCAAGCACACCGCGCGTAGCGCGCTCAATACCTTCGCGATGCGCGCGCTGCAGCGCGGACCCGAGACGCTGACTCCCGCCGACGTGCCCGCGTTGTGCAACAGCCTGCGCCCGATGATGCAGACGTTCATCGGCGAGCAATGGAGTGAAGTCATCATCACCAGCATCATGCGCGAGGTTGGCTCATGATCCCCGCGATCTTGGCGCTCGTCCCCGTGCTCGGCGGCCTCGCGGCGTTCGGCGTGGGGATGATGATGAGCGGCCACGACAACCACGTCGTCGACGGCCTCATGTCGATCTCACGGCCAGTGCTCCCCCTGATCGCGGCGGGGCTGCTCGCGCGCCGCTTCAAGCCGGGTGAGCATCAGCGCCTGGTGTGGCGCGACATCTTCTTTGCCTACGTCATGCTCTTGGTGCTGCGCCTCCTCACCGAGTGGCCGCTGGTCGATGTCCTTCCGACGTCGGCCGGTTTCCCGATGCGCCTCATGTGCATCACCGCCATCAACATTCTCTGGGTGATAGCGACGCAACGTTTTGCCGCGACGTGGTCGGTGGCGTCGCTCCCGATGCCGGCGAAGAGCCGCATGCTGGTCGCGGGGATCTCGCTGGTGTGCGCTATCGCGATAGGAGGCGGCGCGGCCTACCTCGATTGGTCGGCGGGGCGCCGCTTCGACGAGTGGACCGCACTCATGGCCATCTCGACCGTCGGCGATGTCATCGCGATGGCGTACTTCGGGCCTCTCCTTACGATGGCGATCCGGCTGCGGGGTGGGGCCTTCAGCGTGCCGGTGCTCTTGTTCTCCGGCACCTTGCTGACGGCCTTCGGCATCGATCTGTGCATCATCGTTCAGCGCTTGCTGAACCTCATGGACTCGCCCGCCTGGACCGTTGGCCAGAACGCCTTCGGCATGGCGAGCGACCTGTACGTGCTCGTGGCTGCTTTAGCGGTCATCCACATGCAGCGGATGATCGAGCGCTCGGCGAGCACGCCATGACGCTCATCGCTTGCGGCGGCGCAGCACGCGGAACATGCCGAACGCGAACGGCAGCGAGATGCCCGAGAGCTCGCTGAAGCTCAGGCAGCCGCGCGGGACGACCGCGCAGATCGGCGGCCCGCTCGCCACGGCGGTCGTGCAGAACCCCGACTCGCACGTGTTGTTCTGCGCCAGCTGCGAATCGGGAGGCGTCACGCACTGGGCGAGCGCGACTTCACCGGACTTGCGGAGCGCCGCGCAGTGGCGCTGGGGAGCCGCGCCCGCGACGCAAGCGCTGCCGTCCCAGCTGCAGTCCACGTCGGCGCCGCAAGTGGTCGCGTCGGCGTGGAGCGAGCACACGTAGCTTGCCTGCGGACAGAGCTTGCCGGTGCCGCACATCGCGTCGTTGGTGCAGACGTCGCCCGCGACGGCTTCACAAGCGGGGGTCGGCAACGACGTGTTGCAGTACTGGCCGGTGGGGCAGCCCGCCGCGCCGCCGCAAACGGTGGTGCACGTTCCGCTAGAGCAGACGAAGTCCAGGGCGCAAGGCGGCGCGGTGACCGACGTGGAATCGCACGGCTGATTCTCGAGGGCGAGAGGACGGCAGGTCGTGTCGCTCGTGACACAGACGAGCCCGCTCGCGCAGCGGCCAGCGCTGTAGTCGGGCAAGCACGCGCCGCTCGTGGGGCGCACCACGCATCTGCCCGCCGCGAACCGGCAAGAGCCAGCCTCGAACCGGCAGTACGGCGCGTTGGTGTTGCAATCGGTTTCGTTCAAGGGCGTGCAGTTCACGGGCCGCTCGCAGCTCGAGCCGTCGTCGCAGCGGTCCTCGACGTCACAATCGGCGCCTTCGGGGACCGTGGTGCAAACGCCGCCGGTGCATCCAAGGCCCACCGCGCAGTCGTCCGCGGTCTCGCAGGCCGCATCGCGCGCCAGCAGCTGCTTGCACGTCGAGGTGGCTTCACCCGCGTGCTGCGAGCATGTGACGCACTCGCCAGCGCAGTTGATTCCGTCACTGCAGACACCCCCCAGGGCGACGGAGCCGGGACGCACGCAGGCGCCAGCGGCGCAGGTCGAGTCGGGAGCGCAGTCGTCGCTGTCGGCGCACGGCAGCGTCTCGGCCGCGCATATGCCGCTCGCGCAGACGAGATCCTTCTGACAGAGGCGGAACTGGCCATCGCATTGCTCGCCGACGATCGCGCGCGGCTTGCAGGTGAAGCCCTCCTCGTCGCCGTACGGTGCATCCTGCGTGCAGAAGTCAGTCTCGTTCTTGCAATCCCAGAGATAGCGGCAGGCGCCATTGGTCTCGACGAGCGGCGCATAGAAGCTCGCGCAAGTGCCGTTCATGAGCGCCGCCCACTCGGCGCTCGTGGCCAGGGCGATGGGGGACATGCTGGCGCGCAGCGCGCGAGCCTCCGCGGTGCACTGGCGTGCCTTCGCCCAGTCGACGCTCAGACGACCCGCGGTGACCGACTCGGCGAGCGCTTCGGCCCAGCGCAGGCTTTCGCCCCCGGCGGCGCATGAATCCTCGTCTGGATCGAGCTCATAGATCTTGGTGGCGCAGGAGCTCTCGCGCTCGACGAGGCTCGCCTTGTCCAGGGCACAGAGCTCGGTGACGGTCATCGGAGTGCTGGAGTATTTCGGGTCGTCGGGACCGTTCTTCTTGTCGTCACTGCAGGCAGCGAGGCCAAGGCAGAGCAGCGAAACCAGCGAAATCAAACGCAATTCGGACATAGGGCGAGCCCTCCCGGGGTTGGCTTTAGGCGAGTCAGGGCATTCCTGGCAACCGCAAACGACGCCGACGACGAGAGCCCCTGAAACATTCTCCGGGGGGATCCCGACCCTGCCATTTCGTCCAATCTTTCGGCGCACCTACGGAGCACCGCCGCCGATACATGGACTGCGATGACGACCTTGGACGTTCTTGTCGACAAGCTCAGCCAGGCGGCCGCCATGTTCGGTTTGCCGGCCGAGGTGCATGGGGTGGTCCCCTTGCTGGTCACCGACGAGAACGGCGAGCTGACCTTCCGGGCGCTCGACGTCTCCGAGCGCGCGATTCGACTCGGCACCTTCAGCGGTTGGAACCTGGCTGTCGCCGAGATCGATCTGAAGAGCGGCGCCATCACCGTCCCGTCGAGCACGCACGGGTTGGTCCGGCTGCTCGACGCGCTCGCGGCGCGCATCCCCAACGCCACCACGTGGCTCGGGCTCCGGCAAGCGCGGCAGGTGAGCCGATGAGCCTCATCGTCTCCGATCAGCAAGCGCTCGCGGCGCTGCGCGAAGTCCAGAAGATGACCACGCGGCCCGTGGCGCATACCGTCGTGCAGCGCGGCCAAGAGCTGGTCGTCGACCCGGTGCTGCAACAGCGTATCGCGTCAGCGGCCGACCATCTGCACCGCGCTCCGAAGGAGTCGCTCGAGACGCTCTCGCGATTCGTCGCGCAGGGCTCATCGCTGCCGCACCTCGTCTATACGCACCGCTCGAACATCGCCAGCATGCGCAGCAGCCTCACTCTCGGCAGCGGTCCGACGCATTGCCACACCGATCTCGCCGAAAACCTGGTCAACGCCGACACGCTGCGCGCTATCGCGGGCATGCGTCGCGCCGAGGCCGCGCTCCATGTGAGCGATCTCGCGGAGCGCGCCGCGAAGGCCTTCGACGGGGACAACGAAGCCGGGCAGGCCTACGCGTCGTTCTTCAAGCAGATCGAAGGCAACGACGTGCGCCGCGATCTCTACCGGCACTTCGGTGCGCTCATCGCCTTGTGCGCGGGCCACGGCATCACCGACGGCAACACCATCCTCGATATCGCGAGCGGCAGGGAGCACCTACCGCAGCTCATGGACCGCCGCGTCGTGTGCGTCACGCTCAAGCTGATGGAAGAGCTCGGCTTCAAGGACTTCACGACGCTGAGCTATCGCGACGCCGACGCCTGGAACATCTACCCCAAGTGGTCGATGACGAACGCGGCGGGGCCGTCGCGCTGGTTCATGTAGCCGCTCCCGAGGCGCGCCCGAAAAACGCTCTCGCCAGGTCGGGGGAAGAGCGAGTAAAGAGCAGCCATGCGCTTCGTCGTGATGCTCGCCCTCATCGCCGCTGCCTGTGCTTCCACGAGCCAGACCTTGGGTTACCAGAAAGCCGTCACTGCCCGTGACAAGGCGGCGTCGGTGCTCCCCAAGGGAGACGAGCCCTATGAGCGCCACTCCGGCGCGATGCTCGCGCTCCTCGACGATGTCGACGCCGGATATTCGCAAGCGCAGACCTACAGCACGAACCAAGCCTCGGAGCAGTGGCTACAAGTGATGAACGAGCTGCAAAGGTTCGCGGCGGACTGGCGCCAGCTCGATGCTCTGAGCGAGGCCTATCTGCGAGAGCGTGTCGCGATCATCCTCGCCGACTTCGATGCAATCGTGACCACCGAGGCGGCGAGGAAAGAGTGACCGTCAGGTCGCCGCGCTGAACTTACCGTCCGCGTTGGCGAACCCGATGAGATCCACCGCGCCGCTGTCTTTCGACCAGAGATAGGCGCACCAGTGTCCCGGCTGCGCGAGGCTCATCTGCAGCTCCGACACGTACCAATGGATGAGCAGCTCCTTCGTGAGCGGCTCACCCGTGTCGGCCGCGTAACCGTCGACCACGATCTTGAGCTCGATCCAACGGTACACGCCGCTCCGCCGGGCGCTGCCTCCCGAGGTCGTGCTGGTGATGCGGCCCCAGCAACGGGTGCCGGTGGCCGCGAGCTGCGCGCTCGTCTCTTTCTGACGCCGCGCCGACTTGAGGCTGGCGACGCCGCCCCAGATGAACCCGGGGCCCAAGAGCGGCACCCAGAAGAAGAGGAACACACCGCTGTCCTTGTTGGGCGTGCCCATGACCATCGGTACGAGCGACAAACACATCAGCGTCACGAACACACCCGCCAGGATGAACCCGATGCCGAAGGTGCGGTCGAACGCGCCGATGTCGCGCTGAGGTATGGCGGGGAAGGCCCATGAGGGTCCACGTCCGTCCGCCGTGACGGCTGGCTCGGCGATCGCCGCGCCACAGTGCGCGCAGAAGCGGGCATCGGCGCTCAATGCCGAGCCGCATTGGGTACAAAAGTGATTCATGACTCCCCCCAGATTAGCCTGAAAAATCGCCGTTCGCCCGGCGTTGGGCCTCCGAATCAGCTTAGGATCATCGTGTACGCTCTAGCAGACAGAAGTCGTCGATTCGTATACTGCTGACGCCCGCGTCGCATTGGAATTGAAAGCGAATGCTTTGCGCGGTCGTGTCGGGCTCGGCGGCGATCGGCAGCATGATCGTCGTGAAGCTCGTGGAGATCACGTCGCGCACACCGTCGACGCTCGCGGGCGTCGTCGAGAAGGTGCACCGCTCGCTGGCGGTCGCGAGGCGGATGCGGAAGCTCCTCAAGTAATAGTCGGCGGTGATCGCCAGCGCGAACTGGTTGCCGGACCCCATCGACTCGGTCGAGCCTGGGCGCAGGTCATCATCGGTGACGGTCCACGTCGGGTCGTAGCCGGACGGCGCGGTGCCGAGGAACTGCACGTCGTTGACGGTGATGGGGTGCGATGCGCCGCCCAAGATGCTGCCCTCGGCGAGCACGTCGAATCGCGCGAACTGATGGCAAACGGGGGTGAACGGCGCGAGCTCGCAGGCGCCCGCGTAGCAAACCCCGTTACCCGAGCCGGTCGGCGTGCACGGGGTTCCATCGGGGGCGAACGCGTAGCGCACACCATTGCGCTCGTCACACACCGCTGTTCTGCACTGCGATGGGTTCTGTGGCGGATTGCCGGCGACGCATTGCCCGCCGACGCAGCTCTCGGTGCCATTGCAGATCAAACCATCGTCGCACGAGGAGTCGTGCGGACCGGTGCATTCATTGGGCTGGGTGACGCAGCCGCTCTGCTCGTCGCAAACGCTGGGCGGATCGCATGGAGCTGGTCCGCTGCGGCAGACACCCGTGTCGCACACCTCTTGACCGTTGCAGAAGAGGCTGTCGTCGCACTCCGCGTTGCTGGTGCACGCGACAGGCACGGGCTCGCACGCGTCACCTTTGCACGCCGCATCGAGGCTGAGCACGACCTCTTGGCCGTGTTGCGCGAACACGTCGACGCTCGCGGCGCCACGCGCCAGCAGGCGGCTCGCATCGAAGAGCTCGATTGTCACGATCTGCACACCATCGCGCTTCGACGTGAGCGTGACGGTGATCGGGAACACACGACTTTGCGTGGCGAAGGTGCTGGCGTTGCCCGACGCGTCGGTGAGCACCAGCGATGTCGCCGATGCACCCACATTCGCGGGGTCTTCGATGCGGAGGAGGACCCAAGGCGTTTCGGGCTCGGTCCCGCACGCAAACAACCCGACGAGAAGGGCTGCTCGAATGGCGACGACTCTGAACGGCACTTTTTACCTACCGACCACGCCCGACTTCGGGCTACCGCGCTGTGTTATAAATTTAGACTATGATAATGATTGATATTACTTGTTGGAGTTTATTGATCCCGATCGGCATTCCTGCCGGCCATGGTCGCCTTCGAAATTCTGGCTCTGGTTCACAAGCACCGCCGCTCGGCCACCGAGGGGTGCGGCAGCTTCTGTGCATCCTGCTTCGCGCCTCACATGGAGCGGGTGCAGCGCGCGGTCGAGCGGGGAGAGCCCGTCGTGTTCGTCTTGCCGGCGTTCCCCGGTAAGTCGCCGAACCCCAGCAAGGTCTTGGGGCCGCGCCCCGACATGGCGGAGCGTCAGTCGCTCATCTTCTTGAATGATCTCTGTCTGCGCATCGGGCGCATCCATGCTCCGGGAGCGCGCATCGTGCTGTGCTCCGACGGCCGTGTCTTCAGTGACGCCGTGGGGATCGACGAGGCCGACATCACCGCCTATCAGCGCGACCTGGACGCGCTCATCGGCGAGCTCGGCTGCGACAAGCTCAGCACCTTCAACCTCGATGACGTTTTCACGGACTGCAGCTTCGACGGGATGCGCGAGCGCCTCATGCGTGAGCACGGCGACTCGCTCGAGGCCTTGCAAGAAGCTGTCCGCGCCGGCGGAGACGCGAATCGCCTGTACTGCGGCATCACGCGCTTCCTCGTCGAGGACGCGACCCGGCCGAACATGAGCGTCAGCAAGACCGCGCTCCAGAAGGAGTGCCGCAAGCGCGCCTATCAAGTGGTGCTGCGCAGCAAGGCTTGGGACGGGCTGCTCGCGAAGATCTTCCCGGACGCGGTGCGCCTGTCGATCCACCCGCAGGTCTGCGGCAGCCGCAAGATTGGCATCCACCTCATGGACACGACCGACGGCTGGCTCACGCCGTGGCACGGCGTCGCGGTCGAGGTCGGCGGGCAGTTCAAGCTGCTCAAGCGCCGCGACGCGGAGTCCCTCGACGCGCGGCTCGTCTTCCAGAACGGACGTCCGAGCCACTACGTGCTGGCGAGCGCCCAATGAAGTACGAGCTCTCCGACGTGAGTCCATTCGGCGTGATGGTCCGCCCCTCGGCCGGCAAGGCGCACGTGAGCGATCTGCCCATCGGGCGCATGCGTGAGCTCGCGCGTCAGCATCACCTGCTGGTGCTGCGTGGCTTCGATGCCTTCGATGGCGCCAACGCCTTCGCGGACTACTGCGCGCGCTGGGGCGAGATCAGCGTGTGGCCGTTCGGCAAGGTCCTCGAGCTCATCGAGCAGGAGAAGCCGGCCGATCACATCTTCGACAACAACTACGTGCCGATGCACTGGGACGGCATGTACCGCCCGCAGGTTCCGGAGTTTCAGATCTTCCAGTGCGTGAGCGCGCCTTTGGCGGAGCAGGGCGGCCGTACGACCTTCTCGAACACCGTCATCGCGCTGGAGCGCGCCGCGCCCGAGAAGCGCGCGCTCTGGAGCAAGGTGACCGGCGTCTACAGCCGCAAGATGGAGTACTACGACAGCAAGACCATCGCGCCCATCGTCGCGAAACATCCGGTGCGTGGCTTTCCCGTCATCCGTTATAACGAGCCGCCGCGCGAGGATGACGCGAGCTTCATCAACCATCCGACGCTCGGGTTCGATGGCGTGGCGGAGCACGAGGCGCGCGCTTTTCACGATGGCCTGCGCGCCGCGCTCTACGCGCCCGAGACCTTCTATGCGCACTCCTGGCGGAGCGGTGACGTGGTGGTCTCCGACAACTACACGCTGTTGCATGGCCGCGAAGCCTTCAGCAGCGGCGCGCCCCGCCACCTGCGGCGCGTCCACGTGCTCGGTGACCCGCCGCTCGACAACCCACACCTCGTGGCGCACGCATGAGGCCGTTCGATGCCGACGTCGTCATCGCCGGCGCTGGGCCGGTGGGTCTGCTCTGTGCCTTCCTCGGCCGCTCGAGCGGTCTCAGCACGGTCATCGTCGACAAGTCGTCGGGGCCGCTCGAGGTGGGGCGCGCCGATGCGTTGAACGCGCGTACGTTGCAGCTGTTGGAGATCGCCGGCCTGTTCGGCGAGCTCTTCCCCAAGGGCCGGCCGTGCAACACCAGCTCCGTTTGGGCGGACGGTAAGTTCGTGTCGCGGCAGTCTGCTTGGTGGGACGCGCTCGAGGGCTGCTTCCACAAGCACTTCCTGATGCTCGGTCAGTCGTTCGTCGAGCAGCTCCTCGACGGCAAGCTCGCGGACATGGACGCCTCCGTCCGCCGTAACACACACGTGACCGACGTGCGGATCCTCGAGGACGGCTGCCTGACGACGCTGTCGAGCGGTGAGACGTTGAAGTCCAAGTTCGTGATCGGCGCCGACGGCTCCCGCTCGTTCGTGCGTGAGCATTTTCGAGTGCCTTTCGAGGTGACGCGCCCGCGGATCATCTGGGCGGTCATCGACGGTGTCATCGCCACCGACTTCGCCAAGGTCCCCGAGATCATCGTCTTCCAGGCGGAGACGTCGGACGTCGCGTGGATCCCGCGCGAGGGGAACATCGACCGCTTCTACGTCCGCATGGACACCAAGGACTTCACGCTCGACGACGCGCTGGCCAAGATCAACCGCGCCCTGAGCCCGCACACGCTCACCTTCAGCGAGGTGACCTGGTTCTCACGGTTCTCCGTGAAGGAATCGGTGGCCGAGCGCTTCGCCATCGAGGACAAGGTCTTCCTCGCCGGCGATGCCTGTCACATCCACTCGGTGAACGGCGGTCAGGGCCTGAACACGGGGCTCGCCGACGCGTTCAACCTGATGTGGAAGCTCGCGCTGGTCTCGAAGCACGGCGCGTCCGCCGACTTGCTGCGCAGCTACGAGGAGGAGCGTAAGCCTGTCGCCTTGAGCGTCGTCGCGACGAGCGGTGAGCTGGTGCGCTCCACCAAGTATTCCACGCAGGGCACGCACGCGGAGGACTACGTGCGCATCGTCGAGCGCCGCGCCGGCAACATCACCGGCATGGGTATCCGCTATGGCGATCATGAGCTGGATGGCACGCGTCTGCATGACTTCATGGTTGGCGACCAGCGCGTCTACTCGTTGCTCGACTACCGGCACTTCACGTTGCTGGTGTGCGGTGACGCGCAGGTCGAGCTGGATCTGCCGCCGTTCGTGAAGGTCGTGCCCGTGCGTGGACCGTCGCCCTACGCTGGCCAGCTGCTCCTGGTGCGTCCAGACGGCTACATCGCGTCGTCATCGACGTCGCTCGCGGACGCTAGACCCATCACGCGGCATCGGTTACTTTGCGCCTAGCTCATTTCGAGCCCTGACGAGGGCGACCCGTACCAGGAAAGAACGACGGGCCGTGGAGGATTCCATGGCTTGGTGCGTCCTGATCGTCGCAGGTCTTCTCGAAGTCGCTTGGTCGCTCGGCTTGAAGTCGACCGAGGGATTCACGCGTCTCGTGCCGAGCCTGCTCACCGGCAGCGCCATCGTCGGCAGCTTGCTCTTGCTGGCTCGCGTGACCCGCGTGCTGCCCATCGGCACGGCTTACGGCGTGTGGGTCGGTATCGGCGCGGTCGGCGCGGCGATCGGTGGCGTCGTGCTCTTCAACGAGCCACTCCCGCCAATGCGCGCGCTGTTCTTGGTGACGTTGGTCGTTTCGATCGTGGGCCTGAAGCTCACGGCGCACGGCTGACGGCGCGGTGATTGCGGAGCTGGCCGAGCCTTGCGCCGGCCAGCGTCACCGCGATCGATACGGGCACGCTCACGAGGAGCTCGACGCTCAAGTCGCCGAACGCGAGCAGAGAGCCGATGGTGCTGGAGGCGAGCGCCGCGATGGCTCCGAGCCGCAGCTCGGAGTGGTTCGCGAAGCGCGCGCACAGGTAGCCGCCCGCGAGCGAAAAGAAGAAGCCCTCGACGTAGCCCAGGTACCAGAACGGCGTCCAACGGGGCGGCCCGTGAGTGATTGCCTCCGCGACCGCCGGCTCCTCGGCGCCCGAGCGCGCCATCACCACGCCATAGAGGAGCGCTATCGTGATGCCGCCGATGATGCTGCCGCCGATGTCCAAGACCACGCCCAGGACCACCGCGACGATGCCGTTGCCGCGCCGCGGTTTGTGATCGCGGACTTCGCTCCGCGGTGCCGCGTACGGGTTGGTGGACATCCTGCGAGGACTTTAGCGCTTATTGGGGCGGCTTGCCCGGCGGCGGTGGCAGGGACGGTTTCTGGCAACGATCCACACCCTTGGCTCGATAAAGGAGCGCCCTCGCTGCGCGTCCGCGCGGCGGCGTTTCTTCGAGAACCCTCACAAGCAGAGCTCACTCCATGCAGGCCCTTCCGCCAGTACGTGGTCTTCGCGCGTCTTCATTGGCCACCACCTCGCAGATCACCGCCCAGCCGGCCACGACCCGCGGCGCCAGCGACAGCTTCACCACGGCCAAGGCTCCCCGTTCGCTCGTCGCTCCGCACACGCCGCCGTCCTTCAAGGTGGACGGCAAGAACGTCGTCTTCGGCGACATCCTGAAGGTCGACAGCACCGTCGTCCTCGACGTCCAGGCGCGCAAGAGCACCGTCAAGGCGGTCGTCGAGATCGAGATGGCCGAGAAGGGCCAGCCGGTCATCGAGCTCGTGCCCAGGGCCACCAAGGTGAAGGTGAACGGCAAGGACATCGACGCTTCCGCCTACGCCGACGTGAAGGAGCCCGCGAACGAGTCGAGCTTCAAGGTCATCGGGGTCGAGCTCGAGCCTGGTAAGCACACCGTCGAGATCGAGTACGAGATGAACGCCGGCGTCCGCTTCAGCGGAGACTCGGTGGAGGTCTTCCTCCGCAAGAGCGATCTCGACAACCGCTCGATGGACGAGCAGTACTTCCCCACGAACCTCGAGTACGACCAGTACCCGGGCTCCATCACCTTCGACGTCCGCGGCACCGAAGCGAAGCACCGCATCATGAGCAACGGTGACGTGAGCGAAGCCGGCGGTAAGCTCACCGTCACGTTCCCCGCGCACTACAACACCGCGTCGCTCTTCTTGAACGTCATCAACCCGACGAAGTTCTCGATCAGCGAGGACGTGTTCACCAGCATGGACGGCCGCAAGATCCCGCTGGTCGTCTACACGCCCGGCAGCGGCGTGACCCCCGGCAAGCTCCCCGACCGCTTTGGCGAAGGCGTTGGCCTGAAGCCGCCGGCGCCCACCGTCCCGAACGGCGACTCGTCGCTCGTGGGTGACGCCGCCGCGCATCGTGGCGTCGAGCTCACCAAGCAGGCGCTCGCCAAGCACGAGAAGGACTTCGGCCCGTATCCGCACCCGCGCATCCTGGTCCGCGTCTCGGGCTCGGGCGGCATGGAGTACTCGGGCGCGACCGAGACCAGCTTGTCCGCTTTGGCGCACGAGCTGCACCATCAGTGGTTCGCCCGCTCGGCGCAGCCGGCCAACGGCAACTCGGGCTGGATCGACGAAGCCTTGGCCTCGTGGCACGACAACGGCTACCCGACCTCGAAGTCGGCGCCGTGGAGCCCGCGCAAGCTGTCTGGCTTCCCCGCGTGGCACCGCGTCACGCCGCAGGCAGCGTACAGCCACGGCGCGAGCCTCATGGCCTACCTCGACGGCGTGTTCGAGCCGAAGGGCGGCCTGCGTCCGGTCGTCGCGCGGTTCTTCGCCGCTTACAAAGAGAAGGTCTTCAGCACCGAGCAGTTCCTCGAGCACTTGAAGCAAGAGGGCAAGGACCTGAGCTTCGACTTCGACGCGCTGTTCAAGTCGCAGGTCTACGGCACCGGCCTCACCCTGATGGGCCGCCGCAAGAGCTGACGTCACCACGCGCCGCGCCAGGCGTTGGGCCTCGGCGCGGTTGTCCCTCCTTGGGTCTCGACGGGCCGCGCTGGCGTGCGCAGCGTGAGCACTTGGGCGAATCGGGAGGGGCGGCATGAAGGCGATGATTCTCCTGCTGGGGCTCGCGGCGGCGGCGTGCTCGCATCAGCAGACACGGGCGGGGGCGCGCCAGACGTCCGAGGAGCAGTACCGCCGCAGCATGACCGATGATGAGCGGTCGATCGCGAGCGCGTGGGGTGGCGTCGTGCGTGAAGGCGGCGTCGAGCGCATCCAGGGGGCGCTCGTGGACGAAGGGTTCTTGGAGACGACGTCCGGGAAAGTGGACGTGGCGACGCGTGACGCTCTGCGCGCGTTTCAGCGGTCGCGCACCTTGCCGGTCACCGGGGTTCCAGACGAGAACACGGTCAGCGCTCTGGGCCTGACCAACGACGAGGTCTTACGCCCGGACAGAAAGTGAACATGCGTCTCGCATTGCTTGGGCTCTTGGCTGTCTCCGCGTGCGCGCACACCCAAAGAGGCGACGGTTCGGGAGCAATCACGGTCTTTCGTGGCGCGCTGGTGCTCGACGGTACGGGGGCCGAGCCAGTGGTCGATGATCTCGTCGTCCGGCGGGGGCGGATCATCGCGCGGGGCGATGTCGCCGAGGACATGCTCGAAGGCGCGACCATCGTCGACGTGAGCGGCAAGTTCATCATGCCGATGATGGTCGACATGCATACCCACGTTGGTTTGCTCGCGGGCACGACGACGGCGTCCGCGCATTACACGCGGGAGAACGTCGAGCGGCAGCTCGTCCGTTTTCGCGACTACGGCGTGCAGGCGGTGCTCGCGCTTGGCAGTGATCGCGTCGAGGGCGTTGCCTGGCGTGACGAGTCGCGCGACGACCTCCTGGCGGGCGCGCGGCTGTACACGGCGGGGCTGGGCTTCGGTGTTCCTCAGGGGATGCCGCCGCTCGAGATGGGCTTCGATCAGGTGTTTCGGCCAGCGACCGCCGAGGAGGCGCGTGAGAACGTGCGTGATCTCATGCGGCACCGGCCCGACGTGCTGAAGGTCTGGGTCGATGATTTTTGGGGCAAGTACCCCAAGATGCAGCCGGAGATTTACACGGCCATCATCGACGAGGCCCACAAGCACGGGGTGCGCGTGGCGGCGCACGTCTATCATCTGGAAGACGCGCGTGCGCTGGTGGCGGCCGGGATCGACATCATCGCGCACAGCATTCGCGACGCGAAGGTCGACGCTGAGCTCGTCACGACCATGGCGGCGCGGGGCGTCGTCTATGTGCCGACGCTGTCCATCGACGAGTTCGCTTTTGCGTACGCGAGCCCGCCGGCGTGGTTGAACGACGCGTTCTTCAGCGACGCCTGCGAGCCCGGCGTGCTCGATATGCTGAAGAGCCCCGCGTACGCCGAGAAAGTGCGCGCCAACCCGATCACGGCCGCGGAGCGCGACGCCTACGCCACCGCCCTCTACAACCTGAAGGCGCTGTACGACGGCGGCGTGACCATCGCGATGGGCACCGACGCGGGCGCCAACGCCGTGCGCGTCCAAGGCTTCAGCGAGCATCACGAGCTCGCCAACATGGTCATGGCGGGCCTCTCCCCCCTCGAGGCGATCACCGCCGCCACCGGCAACAGCGCCAAAGCCCTCGGCATCGACGACGACACCGGCACGCTTCGCATCGGCAAGGACGCAAGCTTCATCATCCTACGCGCCAATCCGCTCACGCGGATCGAGAACACCCAGCAGATCGACGCTGTTTACTATCGCGGCCGCGTCGGCGGGACGTCGAAGGGGCGGTAGGGCTGATGCTGTTCACTTGAGCCGCCAACTTCGAGCTGGCATGCGTGCTCAGGGGCTTGCGTTTGGGATTGCTGTGGGAGTGCTTGTTCCAGAACGAGCTGCCGAGAACAGAAGCTCGAAGGTCTTTGGGCGTGCCAAGTCATCGTGTCCTTTATTGCGGCCTTGGTTATGGGCACGGCAAAGCCAGCGCATCCGACTCGCTTGGGTCTTTCCCGTCTTGGCATAGCCATCCATGTGATCGGCCTCGAGCCACGCCGTCGCTTTGCAGCGCGTACCGTCCTTGGCGCAGTACGCGCACTGCACGCCATCACGCTCGCTGATTTCCCGGCGCATCGCCCGCGTCGCCGAGCGCGCCGTGGTGACGACTTCTTCCGCAGCAACTTCGCTGGTCGTC
>JBDHVB010000007.1:0-52674 GCA_039809465.1 Myxococcota bacterium | reverse complement strand
CGTCCGCGATGACGTTGCGGCTGCGGCGGGCTCGGGCGGGGGAACCGCGAGCCGCGTAGCAACACGACTGCACAGGCCCGCCCTCCGCTTGCAACCAAGTATTTTGCCGCTCGTCCCGCCTGCGCCGGCGCTTCCGAGTCCGCCGCGGAGAATGACGGCGGACGCGAATGCCAGGGGCGCTGTACCTCCGTCCGCGATGACGTTGCGGTCACAGCTGGCTCGGGCGGGAGGGCCTCGAGCCGCGCAGCAACACGACTGCACAGGCTCGCCCTCCGCTTGCGACTAGGGCTCTTGCCGCTCGTCCCGCCTATGGTGGCGCGGCTTTCGAGTTCGCCGCGGAAAACGCCAGCGGCTCTGAATGCCAGGGGGAGGCGCACCTTCGTCCGCGATGACGTTGCGGCTGGCTCGGGCGGGAGGGCCTCGAGCCGTGCAGCAACACGACTGCACAAGCCCCCCTTCCGCTTGCAACCATGTATCGCTCGCCACGGACCGCGGCGCGAGAGCGCGCGCTCAGCGCATCGCGGATTTGCGTGGGCTCATGATCGGTTTGCCTTCGAGTTGCTCGACTCGGCGGGCTACGTCGCTCGTCGCGTGACGCATGATGCGCATGACGTCGTCGATGTCCGAGAGCTTGTGCATCATTGGCTCGAAGCTCGCGCGCACTTCCTCGCGGAACTCGTCGAGCGAACGGATGTGCTCGGAGAGCTGGCCGATCCACTCCATTGATTTATTGCGGTGCGTGATGACGCCCGCGAGCTTGGTGTCGATGTCGGCCAAGCGGGTTTCGAGACGGTCAAGGACGGTTTTGAGCTCTTCCGGCAAACTCATGAAAAAACGCTAGCAAGAACTCGCCTCGCGCCAAAAAAAGCGGCGCCGATCCCGCTTGCGCGCGCCTAGTTGCCATGTCTTAGTTCCGGTGTGGAGCAATCGCCGTCCGTCCCAAGTACGTTCGACGCGCTGCCGGTGTTTCCGCTGTCGGGGACCGTTTTGTTCCCCAACACGGTTCTGCCGCTGCACATCTTCGAACCGCGCTACCGTGAGATGGTGACCGACGCGCTCGCCGGTGACCGCTTGATCGCCGTCGTCCTCGCCAAGGGCTCCACCGAGCCCGGCGAATCGCCCGACGTGCACGAGGTCGCGGGCTGCGGCCGCATCATCCATCACGAAAAGCTCCCCGACGGCCGCTACAACATCCTCGTGCAGGGCCTGGCGCGCGTGCGCCTCATCACCGAGCTGCCGCTGCAACGTCACTACCGCCGCTTCACGGCGCGGGTCATCGCGCGCCCCGACGAGAACGACATGTCGGAGGCGAAGGGCGAGCTCGCCAAGCTCCAGTCCTGCGTGCTGTCGCTGCGCACCTTGGTGGCCGAGCGGGACCCGCCGCTCCTCGAGGTGCTGCGCTCGACCTCCGATCCCATCGACCTCTCCGACATCCTCGCGGCCTCGGTGATCTCGACGCCGCTCCTGCAACAGCAAGTACTCGAGACCGTGCGCTTCAAGCAGCGGCTCGCCGTGCTCATCGATGCGCTCGCCGATGTGATGCTGCAGATCAGCGAGCCCTCAGCCGAGCAAACGCTCAACTAGCGCCGCGCCCGCGACGTACTGACGCGGCAGGTCCGAGTCACTGCGCCGCACTAGCGGAAGCGGCGGCCGAGCTCGTCGCTGTAGTGCTGCAACGCGCGGCGTGCGAATGATTCGTAGTAGCGCTGGATGAAGGCGTAGTCCGCGGGTTGTAGACCGAGTCGGTCGCCTATCGGCCTGGCATCGTCCGGCCGGCGCTTCTCCGCCTCCAAGCGGCGCGTGAGATCCGCGGTGCGTGCGCCCGGGTCGCGCGCTTGAACGGCGCGTATGTAAGCGTCGTACATGAGGTTGTGAGAGAGGTCGTAGCCGCCGTCGAGCGGGCCGCGATACGCGTTGCCGAGGATGCGGTTCACCTCGCGTCGCGGGTCGGTCGCCATGCTGTTCGCGTCGGAGACCAGCTCGTTGACGTGCGCGTTGTGGACACTGCCCGGTCGGACGCCAGGCAGGTTCAGCTGGAAGTCGTTGAACCACTGGCCGCGCATCCACGCGTCCGTGCGCTGACGCTCGTACTCGGGTCCCGAGGCGGGACGGCCCGAGGCGGTCCACGCCCGCTCGAACATGCGGCCCCACATGACGTGCGAGAGCTCGTTGTTACGCGCGCCGTCGACGAAGCGCTCGAGGTTCGCCGTGCCACCGAGGCGCCCCGCGGCTTCACGGACCTGCGCGGGGTTCATCAATACCTGGGCATCGCCACCGTTCGCGGGGCCGGTCAGCGCCGGCATGCCCTCGAGGCGGAATGGCGTCTCGGCGAAGCGCGAAGGCTTGGCGAGATCATCGGGATGCGCGATGCCACCGAAGATACGCGCGACCTCGGGCCTGTCACCTGGGCGGTAGTCCGGCCGCTCCACGCCACGCGTCAGAGGTCCGGTGCCCGCCTGCACCTGATTCCAATGGTGCTCGGGGTTCGCGTTGGCGACGGTGGAGCCCATATCTTGTCCGTTTCGGCGGACGGTGACCTTCAAGGTCGCGAGATCGATGGAGGCGTCGAAGCGTGTACCGCGCCGGTCGCGGGCCTCGATGTGCAACGTGTGGCCGTCGGCGTGAGCGCGGAGCTCGAGCGGCTCACCACGGCGGCGCGACGCGTTGGCGAACGGGAGCGTCGTCGTGCCCACGGTGAGGCCACCATTGCGCCCGACGCTCACGGACAGCCCACGGACGATGTCCGCGGTGCGTTGATCGGCGGCGGTCGCCTTACCGCCGACGCGGCCAAGCTCGGGAACCGCGACGCCACCAGGTGTCGCCAAGCCATCCGTCGGCTGATGCGCGACCGGCACTGGCTGGCGCAGGCCATCACCCGCGAGGGGGCCGTAGCTGTCGGCTGGCTTCTTACCGCGCCGTGCGTCGACCTCGGGCTCGGGCTGCTCCCCAGTGAGCACGGCAGGCAGCGCGGCGATCGATGGGCTCTTTCGAGACGCGCCTAGATTCGGTAGCGCAGGGATGCTCATGGGGCGGGAACATTAACGATCGCTCGAGCGTTGGCTGACAATGTGGGCGCGGCACCCCGTTCGCCATAGCGGACTTCGAGGGGTTGACCGACGGTTCGTCAGGTCAATCGCCGTGTATGCGTCTAAACCCGCGAAAACGCGCCCCAAGGCCCGTGGTACGCGGCTCGGCACGATTCTCGCTTCACGAAAAAGTGACAGCCGGGCGACTTTTTCGGGATGTTTTGTTCAGCGTGCGAGGTTAGAGTTTTAGTCAGCAGGTCGCGGAGGGGGAGTTTGAGCCCTTGGCAGCATCCCACCCGAGACATGCAATCGCCTGCATGGGTTTGCATGTCGAACGTCAGCCTTGGTCGGGCGTCTCGCCAGACCGGGAGAGGCTGCACCGGGGTGCCCGCATCAAGGGCCCACTCGATGTCCGCTTTAGCGTCTCACGCAAGACACATTCGTGTGTCTTTCAAAGCGGACAGAGCCGCCATCTCACCGCGCTTGCCTCATGCCCGTCAGCCCATCGCTGACGGGCCCGTTGTTCCACATTTTTGTTGCTATGCAGCAAGGAGGCATCCATGCACGTCATCGTCAAAGCCCGCCACATGACTCTGACGCCGGCTCTCAAGGCACACGCCGAAGAGAAGCTTGGCCGCTCGGTCATGCGCGTTTTCGACCGTCCGGCAGTTCAGGTCGAAATCGAGCTTACAGACCTCGGGGCTAAAGATGGTGACACGAAGGAATGTCGCGTGATCGTGTTCATGCCCAAGGGCAAGACGATCACCATCACCGAGGTGACGGACAACATGTACAAGGCCATCGACCTTGCACAAGACCGCCTCCTCCAACAGGTCAAGCGCGAGCGCGGGCGCCGTCACAATGCGCACCGTCAACGCCTTGCCGCGCAAGAGATGCGCGACAGAGTGGCCCGGGAGAGCTTAACGGTGGGCCTCGAGCCCTGGGAACGTGAAGTCGCTGAGTTCGAACGGTCGAACTTGAGGACGTGAGCTTCGCGTAGGCAACAACCAAGAGACATGCGGACGAAGAGCGCGAACGCGTGACAGCAAACGGACTCGCCCATGACGAGTCGCTCAGCGCACATCAATTCTCGTCGTCTAGGCTTTCGTCTCTCGAACCCTAAGAACCCAAAATAGTCCGATGGCGACCCCGGGCGTCGACAGCGCCCGGGGAAGCCCTCCTTGCCGCTCGCCGTCTCCTTACGACCACGCCATCGATTGCCGCTTGTTCCTCCTTTGGCGGCGCGCGTAGACTCCCCGCGCTTTGGCTGCGCCAATCGTCATTCTTGGAGCGGGGCTCGCGGGGCTCGCGTGCGCGCGTGAGTTGGGCGGCGGCTACGTGCTCCTCGAGCGCGAGCGATTCGTGGGGGGCACCGCGTGCAGCACGACGCGTGATGGCTTCGTGTTCGACGTGACTGGGCACTGGCTGCACCTCGTGGACCCCGAGGTGAAGGCGCTCGTCATGGGGCTCATGGGCGATGAGCTCGTGCAGGTGGCGCGGCGGGCCGAGGTGCATTCGCACGGCGTGCGCACGCCCTATCCCTTCCAGGCGAACACTTACGGCTTGCCGCCCAAGGTGGTCGCCGACTGCGTCCTGGGGTACTTCCGGGCGCGCGAGCTCGCGGCCAAGGGGGCGCATCCCGAGCCCGAGAGCTTCGAGGACTTCATCCGCCAGCGCATGGGTGACGGCATCGCCGAGCACTTCATGATCCCCTACAACACCAAGCTCTGGACCGTGCCTCCGTCCGCCATGGCGCACACGTGGTGTGGCCGCTTCGTGCCGGTGCCGACCCCCGAAGAGGTGGTGCTGGGAGCGATCTCGCCGCGCGGCGCCGGCCATGCGCTGGGCTACAACTCGTCGTTCTACTATCCACGTGAAGGCGGTATTCAGACCCTCGCCGACAAGCTCGCCGCGAGCCTCCCCGAGCCGCCGCGCACGGACGTGGCCACCGAGAGCATCGACACCACGACCCGCACGGTGAACGGAGATGTCCGCTACAGCAGTCTGGTGTCGACGCTGCCGCTGACCGAGCTGGTGAAGCGCATCACCGACGCGCCCGAGAGCGTGCGCGAGGCGGCCAGCAAGCTCCGCGCGACCAGCGTCACGTATTGGAACGTCGGCCTCGAGGGCGCCAACGGCCCGCACGACGCGCACTGGATCTACTTCCCCGAGCCGCACCTGCCCTTCTACCGCGCCGGCAGCGCGAGCGCCGCGCTGCCGAGCCTCGCGCCCGCGGGTCACCGCTCGTACTACGTCGAGGTCGCGCATCGCTCGGGCACGCCGTGTCCCGTGGGGGACGCCGAGGTGCTCGCGGGCATGCGCGAGGTCGGGCTCATCGGCGCGGCCGAGCAGCCCGTCGTCCTCGAGCACCACACCGTGCCCATCGCCTACGTCATCATGGACGCCGACTATGGCTCGAGCCGCGCCCATGTGCTGGAGTGGCTCGCGAGCCGTGACATTCAATCCGTCGGCCGCTATGGCGCCTGGACGTACGATTCGATGGAAGGCGCGATGGTTCAGGGTCGCGAAGCGGCGAGGCGGTTGCGCAGGTGAAGCTGTCGGTGGTCATCCCGGTCTTCAACGAAGAGGCCATCCTCGAGACCGCCGTGCGGGGCCTGGTGAGCAAGCTCGATCAGGAGAGCTTCGGTTACGAGCTCATCCTCTCCGAGAACGGCAGCACCGACGCGACCCTGGAGATCGCCCAGCGACTCGCGGCCGAGCTGCCGCACATCCGCGTCCTGCACGGCGACGCCCCCAACTACGGCAGGGCCTTGCGGCACGGCATCGAGGAGGCGCGTGGCGAGCTGGTGGTCTGCGACGAGATCGACCTCGGCGACATGGACTTCTACCGGCGCTCGATCGCCATGCTCGACAGCGGCGTCGATCTCGTCGTCGGCTCGAAGCGTCACCCGGAGAGCGACGACACGCGCCCGCTTTTGCGGAAGGCAGGCACCGCGGTCATCACCTCCCTGCTGCGCTTGTCGGTCGGCTTCAAGGGAACCGATACGCACGGCTTGAAGGCGTTTCGCAGGTCGGCGCTCATGCCCATCGTGTCGCGATGCGTGGTCGAGCATGACCTCTTCGCTTCGGAGCTGGTGGTGCGGGCGTCGCGGGCCAACGTGGAGTCGCGCGAGATCCCGCTGCGGGTGCGCGAGATCAGACCGCCGTCGATTCATTTGGTGCAGCGCGTGCCCCGCGTCTTGAAGAACCTGGTGCGCCTCGCGCGAGTCATTCACTTTCCACCGGACGCGAAGTGACCGTCCGCGCCGTCGCCCTGAGCATCGACATGGATGGCCCTGGCGAGTACGCGCGGCTGCACGGCGAGCCTCTCCAGGGCCACGACGCGCTGCTCATGTATCGGGCGCCGCTCGCGCGCTTCGTGTCGCTCTGCGGCAGCCTCGGGAGCCCCGGCACCATCTTCGCGATTGGCCGTGACGTCGACACCGGCGCGGGCGAGCTGCTGCGGCCGCTGGTGGAGCGTGGCTTCGAAGTGGGCGCGCACTCCTACGCGCACGACTACGCCATGGCGGACAAGGACATCCCCTTCGTCTACGATGACATCGGGCGGGCAAAGCGCGCCATCGAGGACGGAGTCGGCGTCGTCCCCACGGGCTTTCGCGCCCCCGGCTACCTGCTGAGCACGACCATCCTCGACGCGCTCGAGGCCTTGAGCTTTTCGTACGACTCGTCCGTGCTGCCGAGCCCCAGCTACTACGCCGTGAAGCTCGCGGTGCTCGCGAGCTATCGGGCCCGCGGGCGTGGTTTCGCGTCGAGCTGGAAGACGCCGCGCCTCGGGCTCGCGCCGACCTCACCGTACCGCCCCTCGGTGAAGCCGTACGCACGCGGCGATCGGCGCTTGCTGGAGCTGCCAATCGCCGTGAGCACCGCAGCGCGCTTACCGTTGACCGCGGCGGCGCTGGTGCTCGCGCCGCGGGCGTTGCGGCGCACGATGATGCGGTCTCTCGCGGCCCGGGACGTGGTCGTCGTGAACTTCCACGCGATGGACCTCGCGGTAGCGGACGAGCTCCCGGGCGCCATCGCCCGCCATCAGCCCGAGCTCCGCATCTCCATCGACGAGCGGCTGGAGCGCCTGCGCGAGAGCCTCGGCAGCCTGCTCCACGATCGCGAGCCGATGACCTGCGCGGCGGTTGCCCGCGCCTATTGCTCGTAGCTGTATGTCGGGACGAGCGTCACGCCGAGGCTCATCGCCGGCTGATTCGGCGCGCGCGGGCCGTTCATCAGGATGACGGCGGCGTCGGGGAAGATGCGCTTGTTGTCGTTGGCGTTCGCCGGCTGCGTGTCGATGGTGGCCATGACCTTGCCGGTCTGCCGCAGGTAGGTGACGAGCTGCTGCTTGAACGTGGCGTCGGGCGTCTGCTGCGACGGCTTGAGGACGACCTCGGTACCGGCGATGCCGATGGGAAATCCGTAATCGCGGAGCGCCTTCACGGTGCCGACGAGCTGCCGCGGCACGTCGCGTGAGCTCACGTAAACGATGCGCGCGCCGCTGGTGTAGAGGTTGCGCACGAAGGTGACCGCGCCAGGCACGGGCTCGTCGTAGCGCGTGTAGTCGTCGGCGAAGTAGCGCTGCGACCAGAAGACCGCGGCGTTGTTCACCACCGCCGGCTCGGTGACACCGGCCCGATTGAGCGTGTCGGTGAGCATATAGGCGATGGCGGCCGCCGGGAGGCTCGTCAGGCGCTGCGCCGCGTCGGGCCGGGCGGTACGAAGCTCGGTGTCGGCATACTCCCGGAGGATCTGCGCGGTGCGCGGCCGCGTGTCGAACACGGCGCCGTCGAGGTCGATGACGATCATGGGGCGCTCGGCCTTGTCATAAGCGCCCCGGACATCCGCGTTGAGCTTGCGTAGGACTGCGGCGGCGGGGAGCTGCTGCGGAGCCTGGGCACGCGCCGAGGTTGTAAAGGCGACGACCAAAAGCGTGATGGGGAGGATGCGCATGCGGGAACCCTACAAGGCCTTTCGCGAGGCCTCAAAATAACCCCCCGTTGCGCCTCCGCCAGTGACGCCATTACGCGATCCGACGCGGAAAAACGGCGCAACAACGTGTGGGTCGGGCCGATAAGTCACGAAGCTGGGTGAAGTGCGCCCGGCGCGAAAATCGGATGGAAGCCACCATGCGTTCCCTTACTTCGTTGATCTTGCTCGGTTTCCTGGCGGCCTGCGGGTCGGAGCGGGAAGTGCCGCCCAATGATGGTGGCCCCGACGACAAGGGTGGTCTTGGGACGGGTGCCTTTACCGCCGAGAACCAGACGCCTGGCCTCTACCGCGACACCTACCGCCTCCTGGTCGCGGCCAACGCCGAAGACGACGCCACGGCGGTCGACCGCCTCTATTCGCACATCACGCACAAGCTCCAGAACTCCAGCGATCTCGAGGGCATGCTCGAGCGTGAGCGCGAGACCGTCCGCGGCCTGCTCGTGTTGGCCCTGCGCGGCATGCAGGCCACCGAGCACCATCCGGACGTCGCCCACCGCATCGGCGAGACCATCATCAAGCGGATCCTCGAGCTCGATCCGGCCCGTAAGCTCTGGAACGGGAAGAACCCGGACGCGCAGGTTGGCGTCTCGGAGCCTGGCGCGGCCTTGATCGCCTTGGCCACCGAGGCCGCCATCGCAGACGCCGTGAACGCGCCGGTCGATAGCCTGGGCCAGCCCCTGGTAGGCGGTTTGAGCTCGGAGACGGCGGCACAGTGCGCGCAGCCGACCACCCGCTCGTCGGTGTGGATCCCGGGTCTCGCGGAGCTCATCTGGGTCGATGGCTATTGCGAGCCCGATCAGTATCGCCAGGGCTACTGCGAGCCGGATCGCTACGTCGAGGGCGACTGCTACGACGTCTGGGTCGAGGATTGCTCCGGCGGCCAGTACGTCAACCAGGGCTATTACGACTACGTCTGCTACACGAGCACCAACTGTCAGTACATCTGGCGTAACCGCTGGGTCTGGGTCGGTGGTGGCTGCAACAACGGCTACTACCGCGAAGAGTGCTATGGCGGACGCTACGAGCCGGGCCTTTGCTATGGCGACCAGGTGATCCCGGGTCAGTGCTATTCGGGCCGCTACTCGTACTTCTATCCGTACGGCACCTGGACCTTCCGCTCGGGCGCGAGCAGCAACACGAGCTGCGCCTCGGTCGCCCCGGCGCAGGCCGCGGTGGCTCAAACCAGCGCCAAAGTGCTCTCCGGACGCCTCTCGAAGGACATCTCCGACGATTCGTGGCGCGCCGCGCTGACGAGCCTGGTGACCCTGACGAGCGCCCCCGCCGACGCCGATTACGTCGATGCGGTCCGTCAGATTGTCGATGCTGCCAAGACGGCAGCCCCCTGATTTTTCACGCAACTCTTGGCGCGGCCCGCCGAGAACTTCCTTGAGACTAGGAGGATGCGATGGAAGCGACCGGATTTTCCAATAGTCTAGCGAAGGCCAGCGCCGAGGACCGTAAGGTTTACATCACCAAGAAGAACGGTGATGTCGTCGGCAAGGGGTTCTCGGTCCCCAAGGGTGACTTCTCTCGCTTCCTCGGCATGAAGCCCCCGAGCCCCGCTGAGCAACAGGGCCAGGTCGCTGGCTTCCGCGCCATCGAAGTCGCGCTGCAGAAGCAGTTCAATCAGCTCGGCCGCAGCTCGGTGAAGAAGGGCTTCGGCTACATCAACATCGGCGCCTCGATGAGCGCCTTCGACAACGAGCCCGGCCGCGAAATGGACGCCGCGGCGAACGGCTTGGATGCGATGCGCGACAGCGTCGAGCTCGGCCACGCGATGGGCATGCAGTACCTGGAAATGCAGTACAAGTTCCAGCTCGCCGGCACCAACTACGGCGCCATCTCGAACATGATGAAGGCGCGCTACGAGACCGTGAAGAAATCGCTCGACGGCGTTCGCTGAGAGAACGTCGATAGAATGGAGAAGCGGCGGCCTCGGGTCGCCGTTTTTTTTGGCGCCTTGGGAGGGCGGGCGTCGTGAGCCCGCGACGCCGGTTTTTTTCCAAGCGTGAGGCGGCCTGGCATGCTCGCCAGGCGCGATGATTCAGCTTTTCCACGTCTACAAGTCGTACGGCGAGGGGGTTCAGGCCCTGCTCGATGTGAACGTCGAGATCGCCAAGGGTGAGCTCGTCTATCTCACGGGGCCGTCGGGCGCGGGCAAGTCGACACTGCTGCGCCTCATCTTCGCCGAAGAGACGCCGTCGCGGGGCCAGGTCTTCGTGGGCGGCAAGAACCTGACGCGCCTCCCGTCCAAGGCAGTGCCCCACCTGCGCCGTAACCTCGGCGTCGTCTTCCAGGACTTCAAGCTGCTGCAGTCGCGCTCGACCTTCGACAACGTCGCCGTGGCGCTCGAGGTGCTGGGCCTGCCGCGCGAGCAGATCCGCAAGCGCGTCTTCGAGATGCTTCGCCAGGTCGGCCTCGCGCACAAGCTGCACGCCCTCCCCCGCGCCCTCTCCGGTGGTGAGCAGCAGCGCGTCGCCATCGCCCGGGCCCTCGTGGCCGACCCACAGATCGTCATCGCGGACGAGCCCACCGGTAACCTCGACACCGAAACGGCGCTCCAGATCATGGAGCTGCTCGAGGACGCGAACGCCCGCGGCGCGACCGTCATCGTCGCCACCCACGATCGCGAGCTCATGAAACGCGGCGAGCGCCGCATCCTCCGGCTCGACGCCGGTAAGCTCTCGGCGGCCTGACATGCTCGGACGGTGGTTCTACTTCATTGGCCGGACGGCATCGGCGCTGCGTGAAGCGCCAGGCATGAGCCTGGTCACGACCTTGACCATCGCGGCCGCGCTCGTCGTGCTCGGCATCTTCGCGGTCGGCTTCATGGCGGTCGATGGCTTCACTTCCGGCTGGGGCCGTGTGGCGACCGTGACCGCGTACATCGCCGACGACGTCCCCGCGGACGCATGGCCCGGCATGCGCGAAGCGATCGCCGCCCTGCCGGCGGTCGAGCGCGCCGTCCTCGTGACGCCGGAAGAAGCGCTCGAGGCCTTCAAGGCGCGTGGGCAGGAAGCGCGCGCGTTGGTCGAAGGCGTGAGCGCGGGCCTGTTGCCAGCGTCGATCGAGATCGTGGTGCGCGAGGACGCCATGGCGCTCGAGGCCGTGCGTGCTTTGGCGGACACGGTGGCCGGTCTCGACGGCATCACCGACGTCGACTACGGCCAGGAGGACCACGCGCGGCTGTCGGCTCTGGCGCGGGTCATCCGCATCGGTGGCGCGGCCGCCGCGATGCTCGTGGCCCTGGCGACCGCGTTCATCGTCTCGTCGACGATCCGGCTCACGGTGTATGCGCGTCGCGCCGAGATCGGCATCTTGAAGCTGGTCGGCGCGACCAACTGGTTCGTGCGCCTGCCGTTCTTGCTCGAAGGCGCGTTCTGGGGGGCGTGCGGTGGCGGCGCCGCGGCGGCGCTGTTGTGGGTCGCCGATCGTGCGCTATCGCGTAGCTTCGATCTGACGTCGATCTTGGGCATCGCCGCTTCGGTGCGGCTCTTCGTGCCGCAGCTCGCGCTGGGGATCCTGGCGGCCGGAGTGCTCCTGGGCGTTGCCGGCGCCATGCTCGCGGTGCGCCGCTTCCTCGACGTGGAGCCGGCATGATCCTCTTGGCCGTCACCGTGGTGCCGACGTGATCCTCCTGGCCGTCGCTGTCGCCGTGGTGCCTTTCATTCACGCGGAGCCGGCGGCGGACGTCACGTCGGTGCTGGGCGAGATCGACGGCATTGGCCGGGCCATCGGGCGCAGCGAGCAAACCCTGCGCGACCTGGGCCGCGAGGCCGAGCGCCTCACCGCGCGCGCGACGCTCGCCGACGTCGAGCTCGCCTCGGCGCGCCTACGCTACGACGCCGCTTTCGCGGTCTATCGCGAGCGGCTGCGGGCCCTGGCGCGGCTCCCCGTGGGAACGCTCTTCGTGCTGTTCGGTGAGAGCGACTCGCTCGCCGACGTGTTGCGCTCGACCAAGGTGCTCCGGCGCGTCGCGAGCTACGACCACCGCGTTCAGGCCAAGCTCGACGAGGAAGCGGGCTTGCTGCGCGCGGCCGCCGCTAAAGCAGACGAGGACAAGGCGGCCTTGGAGCACGTGATCGGCCGCGTGCGCGAGACGCGGAACACCCTCGCCGCGCAGCGCCGTGAGCGGGTCGACGTCATCAGGATGGCCCTGGCGAAGCCCGAGCGTAAGGCCGCGGTGCAGCGCGAGCTCGCGTCCGCCCGCAGCAACCTCGCGACCATGCTGCAGCGGGCTCAGCCGACCTCGTCGACGCGCTTCTCCGCGCTGCGGGGCAAGCTGCCGTGGCCGGTCGTCGGCGCTCTGTCGGGACGCTTCGGCGAGGTCGTGCAGCGCGAGCTCGGCACCACGACCACCCGTCAGGGCATCGCCATCCGCGCGGTCATCGGCGACCCCGTGCTCGCGGTGGCCTCGGGACGCGTCGCCTACGCCGGCTGGATGCGCGGCTATGGGCAGATGGTGCTCATCGATCACGGCGAGCACTACCACACGCTGGTCGCGCACCTCGACCGCGTGAACGTCCACGCCGGCGAGCAAGTGACCGCTGGAGCGGTCTTGGGGAACGTCGGTGAGACCGGCTGGCAAGAGGGCCCCCACCTCGCGTTCGAGCTCAGGCGCGCGAGCGCGGCCATCGACCCGCTGGCGTGGCTCAAGCGCTGAGCCCGTGTTATCGAGCCTCATGCGCTCGCGAATTCTATGGCTGACGAGTGGTGTGATGATGGGGCTCGTCATGGGTCTTGGTCTCGCTTCGTGGGGTCTCGCCCACGCCGAGGGGCGCGATTCACGCGCCGACACGCTCTACCGCAAGCTCGAGGTGCTGGCCGAGGTGCTCACCGCCATCGAGAACACCTATGTCGACGCGCTGACGCCGAGCGACCTGGTCTACGGGGCGGCGCGTGGCGCGGTGCTGGGGCTCGACCCCCACTCCGACTTCTTCACCCCGAACGACTACCAGCAGCTGCTGAACGCCACCGAGGGCGAGTACGCCGGCATCGGCATCGAGCTCGCGGAAGGCCAGGGCGAGACCGACATCGTCACCGTCTTCGAGGACTCACCCGCCAAGCAGGCCGGCTTGCAGGTGGGCGATCACCTGGTGTCGGTCGACGACCAGCCGGTGCGCGATCTGAGCTTCGAGGCCACCCAGCAGAAGCTCCGCGGCCCTGTCGGCAGCAAGGTGAAGCTCGGCGTGATGCGCGCCGGCCGCAAGGAGCCGTGGACGTTCACCGTGGTGCGCGGCTGGATCCGCGTCGCCCCCGTGTCGCGGCAGTCGCTCGGCGATGGCATCGAGTACGTGCAGGTGAAGACGTTCTCGCGGCGCGTGGCCCATGACCTCGACGTGATGTTGAAGCAGCACACCCCCAAGAAGGGCTTGGTGCTCGACCTGCGCGGTAACCCCGGCGGCCTGTTCGACGAAGCCGTCAGCATGTGCGACCTGTTCCTCGAGGGTGGTCCCATCGTGTCGGCGATCGGCCGCGGTGGACGCGTGCTCGATCAGCAATCGGCGAAACAGGCAGGCACGCAGGCGAGCTACCCTGTCGCCATCCTCATCGACCGCGGCAGCGCATCGGCGGCGGAGGTCGTCGCGGGCGCTCTCCGCGATCGCGGACGGGCACGGCTGTTCGGCGAGCGCTCCTACGGCAAGGGCAGCGTGCAGAGCATCATGCCGCTGTCCGACGGCTCGGGCTTGAAGCTCACGGTGGCGCGCTACTCGACGCCGTCGGGCCGCGTCATCGACGGTCAGGGTATCGAGCCGGACGAGGCCGTGGACGCGAAAACGGACGCGCCGGTGACCCAGGCGGTCGCGTGGATCAAGGGACAGAAATGAGCCGCGAAGAGAACGCCGCCATCTTGACCCGAGCCTACGCCGCGCTGCAGCGGTGTGACGCGGCCGAGCTCGGCGGTTGCTACGCGGATGACGCGACCTTCGAGGATCCGGTCTTCGGGCGCCTGGACGCCGCCGGCACCCGCAAGATGTGGAGCACGTTGCTACGGAGCGGCACCTTGCGGATGACCTTCACGGTCGAGCCCACCGACGACGGCGGCACGGTGCAGTGGATCGCCGACTACGTGCTCAACGGACGGCCGGTGCACAACGCGATCACCTCGGCGGTGGTGCTGCGCGACGGCAAGATCGCGCGGCAGCACGACACGTTCGATTTCCCCAAGTGGGTGTCCCAAGCGGTGGGGGGCGGCGTTGCCGTGATGGCGCGCAGTCCGCTGACGCGGTGGCTCGCGCGGTCGTTGATCCGCGCGAAGGTGCGGAAAAAGATCGGCGTTTGAGCGCGGGGCGCGGCGAGGGGCCTTTGCGCGTGCTGGGTGCTATCGCGATTTATCGGCGGCGAGCCCCAGAGGTTGCGCAACTTCGAATGCGGCAGACCGATACCGATTGAGAGCGGGTCTCCTCCCGTTCAATCCCACTCAATCTGAGGCAAACGCATGGGCACTCCAAATGCCGAGCCACGCTCGGCCACTGCATTCGCACGTCCGATCGCGGCTCCTGTCGCTACAGCGCCGGGCTTCTCGCGCGGAATTCTGACCGGCGCGATGGCGCGTCCGGTAACCGCGCAGGACAGTGCCCAGGCGCGCGGCATGCTCGTCATGGCGCAGTACCGCGGCCAGCAAACGGCCGCCCAGCGTCCCGGCCAGCCGGTGCGCCCGATGCCCGTGCCGCCGAACCGCGGTGGTTACGTGCAGCAGCCCGGCTACGTTCAGCAGCCTGGTTACTACGTGCAGCCGCAATATCAGCAGCCCCTCAGCTTCGGCTTGAGCATCGGGCCGAACGGCGTGCAGCTCGGCGTCGGCAACGGCGTCTACCAGCAGCAGCAGGCTTACGCGCAGGACGTCGTCATCGCCAATGCGTACGGCCAACGTTACTACCTGAAGGCCGGCTATCCGCTGCCCGCGGGTTGCTACGTGGTCGACATGAACCCGGGCTTCTGGGCGTGGCTGACGACTCCGAACGCTTACTGAGCGTCCGGTCCACGAGTGGGGCGCGTCCGCTTTGACGGGCGCGCTTCGGTGCTACGAGGGCTGCCCGGGTCGAACCGGTCGGCCCCTGTCAGCTCTTCTCGCTAGCGTCCGTTTTCGCGGCGGCGCCGAAGCCAAAGACGTTCTTGAGCACGCCGATGGTCTTGCGCGTGGCGTCGTCCTTGAGCCCTTTGAAGTCGTCGGCTTGGTAGCGCACGGCTTCGGAAAGCGACTTGCCCGCGAACTTTCCCTCGATGCCGTTCTGCACGGCGCGGCCAGCCGCGACGGCGCCGGCGAGAGCGGCCATGCCGGGCGCGTAGATGACGCCCGCGGCCAAAGCGATCTTACCCTTGTGACGCCCGACCGCGTCGATCGCGCCCGACCCGATCATCTCACGCACGCCGCCCACGACCTCCCCGGCGGTCCGCGCGGCTTTGTTGATGAAGTCGTCGCCACCCCGCGGTGAGCCAGTCTGCTGTTGCGGACCAGCGGCCGCCGCCTGCTCCGTATGCTCGGCAACCGCCGGCTGCTCGCTCACGCCCGGCCGGCTCTGCGTCTGATCGATCTTCGTCATCACCCTACCCCTCGGCGCGGCACGCGCCTTAGCTCATCGAACCCGTTTTCGAAGACACCAGAAGCTCCAAGGCCTTCACGCCGCCACTGCTCTTTTCGGCCACGCGCGGCGTGTCGCCGAGGAGTCGTTGCATGGCCTGGCGGGATGCTTTCGGCTTCTTCTCGAGCTCGGCGATGTAGCGACGAATCTCTGCTGCGGTGATCATGAGTTGCTCCGATCGCTACTTGCCGCCGCGGCCATTGAGACCGTCGCGGAAGCTACCAAAGATGCGGGCGCCGATACCCAGGCCTGCCTCGGCGAGACCACGGATCTCTTTGTAGTCGCTCGCGCCCTTTGGCGGCCCGAAGAGCTCGTTGATCTTTCCGATGTTCTCTCTGTCGGTCAGCTTCGACTTCATCGCGCCCCACGCTTTGCCGCGCGCGTCCTGGAAGCCTTTGAGGAACCCAACGATCTCGTCCGCCGTCATGCCGTTGTAGCTCGGCACGATCTTGTCGAGGGCCGCGAGACGCTGACTCTCGTCCTCCGAGAAGCCAGCGACGACCTCGGCGGCCACGGCGCGACTCTCGATGTGCGAGCCAAGCACGTCGAGCGCCCGCAGACGCGAGGGATAATCCGGCTCGCTGTCCGTGAAGTTGAACCCGCCCAGGACCGACAGCGTGGTCGGTGCATCGATCTTCATGTCGCGGATGGCATGTGAGATCGAGCGGAGCGCCTTGAGACGCTCCTTGTTGTCGTTCGAGAACGCCGAGAGCGCGCCGAAGACTTGCGGGTCCGCGCCCTCTTTCATGCGCGACAGGAAAAACGCGAGGGTGGTGTGCTTGGCCGTGCCCTTGATCAAGCCCTTCATGTGCTTGGTGGGCTTCATCGCGTTGGCGACGTCGGCGCCAGTCATGCTGCCGGTGGCAACACGCGCGGTCACCTTGAGGCTGGTCGGGGCCACGGGCGCGGCGGTCGCAATCAGATCCTGAGCGCGTCCGACGACGACCAACGCGCGCTCTCTCAAGGCGGCGGCGTTCTCGGCGGGCGCGCCAGTCGAAGCGCTCTCCACGCCCTGGCGGAAACTCGCCGCGACGCCTTCGAGCGTCGCGCGGACACCCGAGCTCGCGGGCTCGTGCGCGACCTTCGCTGCTGCGTCCTTGAGTGGCGCGGCGTCCGCGGAGGAGTGGCTGGGCGTGCCGTCGGCGTGATCCGCCGCGAAGGTGTCGTGCACTGCCGTGGACGCGCGGCGCGCACCATCGGCGATCTTCCCGGCGGCGCGATGAAGCTCGTTGGCGAAGCCTGCCGCGGTGAGGCTCGGATCTTCACCTATCAGCCGCTTGGCGGCGTTGAGTCCTGCTTGCGTGATGTCGTTTCTAAGGCTCATCTGAGCTCCCACTCGCAGGATGAAGACCGCCCAATTGACGGAGTCGACTTCCCTTATCGGCGACGCGCTCCTTCGGTTTCGGCGAAACGCCGTGCCTCCCGGTGACAGAGGTGACACCTGGTGACGTCAGTGCCCTGGTGACTTGGCGTCCGGCAACCCTCGGCACGGCCCGCCGATAAGCCGAGCCTACCCGCGCATCCCCCAGAAGGTTCCTGGAACCTTCGAGAGAGCTGAAATGTCGATGAGATCAGTGAGCGAAGCCGCCGTCGTCGTGAGAGATCAAGCGTTGAGCATCCTCGATGGCGTTGGCAATGCCGTTGCTCGCGGGGGCACGGCCGCGGCGGGCGCGCTCGGGGCGGCGGGCAAGAACCTCGGTGCCGCGGCCAGATCCTCGCATTCGGACGTTGTCCGCCGGAGCGGTGCAATCGCCGAGCAGGCGCTCACGTCCGCCAGCATCCAGCTGCGGACGACCTTCGCCATACCGGAGCGCAGCCCGGTCACGACCATCAACTTCCAAGCCGGGACCGCTTCCGCGTTCGACGCAGCCTTCCTCATGGCAGGCGCGGTCAGCTCCGCCGTTCCAGGCGTGCAGTGGATCGGCTCCGGCGCCACGGCGGTCTACGGTGCGATGCGCTACGCCCCAGGCGCCCTCGCCCAGTGGAGCGGCCAAGACGACGCCCAATCCCAGCAAGCACGCGAAGCCGGCAAGATGATCGTCTGCACCGCGATCGCGGCCGCCCTCACGCCACCAATCGTCGCCAGCGCCGTCTTCGCAAGCGCGGCCAGCCTCTCGGCCCGCAACGCGCGCGTCATGATCGCGAGGTAACGCGAAAGGGCCCCCTGGGCCCAAGAAAGCACCCGGAGCATTCGCGCATGCTCCGAGGGCTAATGTCTCATGCCGAGCGGCGCCGGGCGCCGCTTCGCTTCACCAAGGCGTCCTGGTCGAGGGCGACTATGCCGCCGGCTTACCCAAGCCAGTGAACGCGGCCTTGAAGCTCTTGATGGCCGCGCGAGAGTAGGCACCCACGTTCACCCAGCCCGCGAGCGGCACGATGACGCCGGCCGCGCTGGCGCCCGTGGCCACGATGCCGGTTTGCATGGCAAGTCGGCCCTGGTTCGCGATCTCGTCGTAGCCGTTCTTGTTGCCGTACGCAGCCGCGGCGGCACCCGCGGAGCCGACGATGGCATCGCCAATGATGCTCAAGCCGAAGGGCGCGAACGAGCCGAGCGCGCCCAACACGTAGGCGACTCCCATACCAGCGTGCGTCGTGCGCGTGCCGATCGAGGTATCGATCGGCTTCTCGAAGGGAATTGGAATGGCCTTGTCGATGATCTTGTCGAAGCCGCCCACGACGGTGCTCGCGAAGCTCTTGGCCTTATCGACGTAAACAGCGGGGACATTGTTGCTGACGTTGCTCATCGTATCTCTTCCTTGCGTGAAGGGAGCATGACGTCCCCCCTTTTCGTGATTCCCGTTTATCGGTGCGCGGTGTCCGTTGTTGCGGCCATGCCTCCGCCGCGGAGCGCCGGAGTGGCATTCGCGCGCCACTTAGTCCTCTTTAGTGGACGGCCGGCGAATGGCGTCGAACCAGTTGCGGCCGACGGCGAGGCTCGCTTCGAAGAGATCGCCCGCGGTGCTACGCACCTGCGACGCAAGAGCGTCCAGCGTACCGTCATCGATCTTCTGCTGAATGGCCTCACGCGTGGCGCGCAGGCTATAGCCAGCGATGCCCGCCGCGGTGACCAAGACACCACTCAAGCCGCTGTTCTGTTCGGCGAGCTTGCTTGCCGTCGGAGGCAAGGCACGCGCGTTCTTCGTGGTGGTCCAGGACACGTGCACGCGGTTGTACGCCTCCTTGCACGTCTCGATCTCGTCGGGGGTGGCGCCCATCCCACGCAATCTGTCCTCGTGGAGCAGCTTCAGCAGGCTCCGGCGCTTCGCCGACGCCAGCTCCTCCGTCGCGCCGAGCACGTCCTTGACGAAGTAGCGATCATTCTCCGGCTTACCGGGCCGGGCGATGATGGCACGCGCTTGCCCGAGCGCTTCGAGCAACTCGGGGTTACGCGTGACCAGGGTGGTGCTCGTAGCGGAGACCCCATTGACGCTCATTGAAATCCTCTCGGCGCAAGAACGCGCCATGAGCGCGTGCGAGTTGTCGGCCGCATTATCGCCCGCGCTTCGAACTTGTTGTGGATCGCGTACGTCGTGACACCTGATCACCCCGATCGGCCAGGCATTGGCGTCTATCGCGCAACACCGCCTGATCGCAGTCGATAAACACGTCCAGACAAGAACTTGGGGCGCTTTTACCCCACGCGCTTGGCGGAGTCCTGGATGCGGTCGTCAGCTACAGCCAACGAATCGGACAGCCCGAGCTGGTTGAACGGCCTCGGTGACGTGCTCGATTCGCTGAGCCTCACGCCAGCGAAAGGGGCAAACACCGACACCTCGACCACCGCGCCGAGCGAGGCCCCACGCTCCGGTCAACCAAGCGGTTACGCGGTCGTCGACGCCTTCGAGCTTGCCAAGCGTAACGCTATCGCGAATGGGCTGCCGGTCGCCGCGGCCTATGACACGACCGAGAAGTTCGACTACGCCACACCGCTAGAGCCGACACACCGCCAACTCGACGCCTATGGCGCGCTCATGCGCCGCATGGTGATGGCGGCCCAGCTCGACGACCGCTTCGTCGACGGGCGCAATCTCCACCGCTGGTTCGATGGCGTCAGCGCCCTGGCGCTGCGGCCCGAAAAGCTCCGCGCCCGCCTCCAACGCGAGACCGGCCTCCCGTGCTTTTCGACCTGGGCTCAGGTCGACGCGTCGCGTTTGGCCGCCAACAAGGCCGGCGAAGGCTCGCACCTGCACCGCGTGCGCCACCAGTTCGTGAACCTGCCAGAGGTCACCCTCGGCAAGGTCACGGTCGACGTGCTCGACATCGACCCCAACACTCAGATGCGCCGCTTCCGCGTCTACTCCGATCGCTGGGCCGACCCGGGCTTCATCGTGCGCACCACCTTGCACCTCCAGCAGCCGCTTCACGACGCGAAGAAGGGCTGGCTCAAGGACACCTACAAGGCGCCGATGCAAATCGTCGACGGCCAGTGGAAGCCGAGCCAGAAGCTCTGGGACGCCATCGACGCCTCGAGCGGCACCACGCCAGCGCAGCTCGCGCTCACCGCGCTGTATCTCTGCGGTGACGCCCTGAAGAGTGTCACCCAGGGCATCGTCGGGCCGGCCTGGTTCTCGGGCGCGCAAGTCCCGGAGATGATCCAGGGCCTCCTCGAGATCGCGCCGAACAACACGGTCACCTGCTTCACCGCTTACGAGCTGCACCGCGAGGCCCCCGAAGGCGACGTCATGCCGTGGTTCGATCCCGGCGATGCTCAGCTCGAACAAATCCTCGCCCGCGGCTGGCACGCGACGCTCGACAAGTTGTGGGTCACGACCCCGGAGCTCCGCGAGGCGCTCGAGGACTACGCCCGCGATCATGATCCCACTCTGAAGATTCGAACAATTTACTGAGTAGCTAACCAAGGAAAGTAAAGAACATGAGCATCGACAGCACTGGCTTCGTCCGCCGTACACCTTCCCCCAACGTCCAGGCAGCCGCTGCTGCCGCGCCCGCGGCGGCGAAGAAGAAGACCACCAGCAAGCAGCGCGTCGCCCAGCAACCGATGGCGCCATCGGACGGCAAGGTCCCCGGCCGCGCCCGTCAGGCGACCGCTGGTCAGACGCTACGCTCGCAGGGCAAGGCCACCGACACCGTGGGCACCCTGAAGTCGAAGCTGCGCTCCGAGATCACCGACGCGAAGTCGCTCTCGGACTACCGCGCCGGGCATGAAGCGACCTACGAGGCCGCCCGCACCGCCGCGAACGAAGCCTTCGCGCAGCGTGAAGCGAACATGCAAGAGTTCGAAGCGCTTCGCCAAGAGTTGACCGCCGGTTTCCAGACCGTCGTCAGCTACATCCCCGCCGATCTCAAGGCCGAGCTCGGTCTCAACGAAGGCAAGGAAGAGCAGCAGAAGAAGAAGAGCTTCATCGGTGGTCTCCTCTCGAAGTTCCAAAAGAAGACCGAGACCGCTCAGCCGATCCACGAAATGTCGATCAGCAAGGTGATGTTCGAGCAGATCAAGCTCAACGAGCGCATCGCGCTCGACATGCAGAGCAAGCACGAGGTCCTGGAAGCCGATCAGGGCCGTCAGGCCGCGATGCGCAACCAGTTCCAAGACTTGCTCGAGAAGGCGGTCAACGACCTCCACGACGTCATGGTCGCGCACCTCGAGGTCAACACCGAGATCGACAACATCAGGGAGCTCATCGCGCAGGCCACCCCCGAGACGCCGACCGAGCATCTCGCCGCGTGGGAGCGCCAGATCGGTGACCTGACCGCCGAAGAGCAAGAATGGACACGCCTCGCGGTCTTCTTGCAGCACGCGACCGAGAACTATCGCATGTTCGAGAAGAACGCCGAGCAGTCCGCCGCGATGACCACCACGGTCTTGAGCAACACCGAGATGCAGCTCCTCACCGCGTTCCAGAACATCGAGCAGCACTCGTCGATGGCGCAGGTCTTTGGCAAGATCGCGGACGTTCTGCGCGCTTCGGACCTGATGACCTACGCCACCGAAGAGATGCAGTTGATGCTGGAGAAGGTCTCTGGGCTGCTCGGTAAGAAGGTCGCCTCGCACCAGGCCGACTTCCAGGCGTCACACGAACGCATCATGGCCTCGCACGAGCGCATCTTCCAGACGCTCGCCGGCGCCAACGAAGCATCGAACGCGCAGCTTCGCGAGGCTTCGGACCAGCTCATCGCCGACACGCTGGCGGGCAAGTTCGAGACCTTCCAGCGCGCGCGCCTGCCGTCGGGCGTGACGCCAACCGCGAATCCCTTGCGTCAGCGCAGCCTCGACATCCAAGCGCGCTTGCAAAAGTCACAGGAGGCGAGGCAGGCGGCTCTTACCGGTGCCTCCAAGACGCGCATCAGCTAAATGTCATCGCGGTGCGCGGCTGCAGCTTGGCCGCGCCCCGCTCGTCCCGAAGACTCTTCCAGTGAGCGCGATCAGATGAACGCTGTTGGCCAGATCCCAATCATAGCGACCATCCAGGTGCACAATGGTCGCGCTTTCTGGACCGCCAAGGGCGAGAAGCAATACTTCCGCACGGCGAGCGACGCGCGTGAAGGTGTCGAGTTCCTGCGCAAGCGCGCGTTTCTCGGCGATCGCGAATACCAAACCCTCCTCGCCGACATCGCGACCCTCGAGGCGAACTCTGGATCGGGCGTCGCTGCCCAGCCCAGCAACTTCGAGAAAGCTCCCGCCAAAGCCAAGACCAGCGCCGCCTCCCGCGCGCCTCTCGCCGACACGTTGGTTTCGAAGCTCGAGACCGCTATCGCAGACCGCGCAAAGCCCGGCGTCACCGCGACCGAGCCCGAGACGGGCATCGTCGACACGCCCACCCCGTGGCAGAGCGTCCGCTCCCTCCAGACCATCGACGTCAAACCGAGGGCGCTCGCGGAGCTCAAAGGGCAGCCGGCGGCGAATGCGTGGCTGCAAAACATGGGCAGCAAAGTGCTGCACCACGTCGCTCTCAAACAAGCCGGCAAGCCGAGCGACATCGTTCTCTCCGCCGCGCTGGTCGGTCCGGACGGTGTCGGCCGCAGACTCGCGGCCGAGATCTACACGACCCGCTTGCACGCGCAGCGCGCCATCAGCGAGCCGAAGCTCCACGTCATCGACCTGCGCCGCTTGCTCGACGACGGCCACGACCTCGAGGAGTACGTCAAAGGTCTTGGCGGCGTCGTGCTCATCGAGAACACGCACATCCTCGACCGCGAGCAGCACACCAAAGAGCTGCAGATCATCGAAGCTCTGGCGACGGGTGGCAACGAGCCCGTGGTGCTCCTATCGGGTAGCTCCGAGCTCCGCTCGACCCTCGACAGCCACTGGCGCTTGAAGGACGCCTTCAAGGCACAGATCGTCTTCTCGGCGCTTTCACCCGAGGTGCTCACGGAGATCTTCGTGGGCGAGGCAACACGCTACGGCTTCACCGTCGATGCCGACGCACACGCCGCGGCGACCGGTAGATTTCGCAGCACCGGCAAAGCGGGCGGCGAAGCCGCGAAGAAGCTGTTCGCCGAAGCCAAGGAGCGCTTGGCGCTGCGCCTGTTCCCGGAAGGCGAGCTGCCGACCACGCCCCCTACCGCCGAGGATTTGTCGACCATCCGCGTCGACGATCTGAAGACTGCTTCGTTGGGCGATATCAACAAACTGCCCTCCATCATCCGCATCGACGCGCGCATCGGCCAAGCCGAGGCCAAAGCCTGGATGCGCCGCATCGCTCTGAAGATCGCCGACGATCGCGAGCGCCAAGCACGCGGCGAGAAGGTGCGGCCGCTCAACCTCAACATCGTCATCACGGGCGACCCAGGCACCGGCAAGACCACGCTCGTCGAGTACCTCAACGAGCTACTGGTCGAGCTCGGCCTGCGCAACGGCAAGGTCATCTACAAGACGGCGATGGAGCTGAAGGGCGCTCATGCCGGCGAAGGCGAGGCCAACGTCCGTCAGATGTACGAGGACGGCGAGGGCGGCATCGTCTGTATCGACGAGACGCATCAGCTTCGCGAAGACGACGCGGGCCGGATGATCCTGAAGACGATGATGCCGCTCGCGAACAACAAGCGCGAGACCACGACGACGATCCTCATCGGTTACGCCGAGCCCATCGACGAGATGTACGACGTCGATTCGGGCATGAGCCGGCGTTTCCCGAAATTGAATCGCGTCGACCTCACCGCGTACTCCCTCGAAGAGCTCGGGTCGTTGGTTCGCGACAACGCCGAGCGTCTCGAATACGATCTCGCGCCTGGCGCGCTCGAGGCTGCCTTGCGCGTCCTCGAGATTGCCCGCAACGGGAAAAACTTCGGCAACGCCGGTGACGTCGAAAACCTCGTCGACCGAGCCACCGTGTATGCCGCGGCCCGCGAGCGCGTGCCTGGCCAGCGCCAACAGCTCGTGGCGGAAGACTTCTGTCAGGCCGAGCAAGAATCGGCGATCGACAAGCTCGACGGCTACGTCGGCCTCGATCACTTGAAGCCAGAGCTCGAAGCCATCGGTCACGCGGTAGACGCACAACGCGCGGCGAATCTCCCCGTGAACGAAGCCGTGAGCCCATGCGCGCTCCTGGTTGGGCCAACCGGCAGCGGCCGCAAATCCGTGGCTGGCGTGCTCTCGAACGTCTATGCGTCACACGGCATCATCGGCGAAGCAAAGCCGCGGATGAAGAGCCTGACCTCGTTCAAGGGCCAACATCTCGGTGATTCCGAGCTCAACGTCCGCGCCGCCTTCAGCGCGGCCATCGGCGGCCATCTCGTGCTCTCCGGCTTGGGGCCGTTGCTCGAGAATTACGACTCGTACCATGCGAGCATCTTGAACGAAGTCATGGCGCAGATCTCGGAGCTCCGCGGTCGTCTCGCCGTGTCCATCGTCGGCACCGATGCTGAAATCGAAGCGCTCCTGAATCGCGACGCCGATGGCGTCATCGCGAGCCTGTTTGGCCAGCGCTATGAGCTCGAAGCGTTCGACGCGACCGCGGCCGCGGCCGTGCTCGCCAAGAAGCTCGGCCGTCGCGAGCTGCACCCCGAGGCGCAAGCTCGAGTCGTCGAGCTCATGGGCCGCCTCATCGCAGCCCCCAAGTGGAACAACGGCCTCGACATCGAGAGTCTCGTCCAGCGCGTCGCGCACGAGCAGTCGGCGCTGCGTAGTCAGGAGCGTTACGCAGGCTGGGCCCCTGAAGTCGTGAGCCTCGAAGCCCTGGGTCGAGCCGTCGACCGCATGATCAAGAACAAGGGCGGCAAGCCAAGCCACGAAATCTGGGATAAATCGGCGGTTTCGCCGACCTCCCCGGCGCTACGCGCCCCCCGGGCGACCAAGCAGAAATAGCCCCATCCCCCACGTCGGGATCGCCGCCTGAACCCCGTATAACGCGCCGCAGCGCCCCGGCGCGATTGTTGCGTTTTTCCACGCGCGAAGATGTGACAAACCCGGCTAGTGGTTCGCGCAACAGGTTCGGCCAAACGCCGAGAATCACCATCGAATACGCTAATTGGGGAGCCTTGTGCGCATCGAGAGCCGCCAGAGTGACAACGCTCGTGCAAGCAGTCCTGCGGCCCCCATCGTAGCGACCGCCGAATCGACGCCTACCGGTCACACCCAAGTCGATGCCATGGCGCCCCCGGCGGAGACCGCCGCGCCGGCAGCCCCCCAGGCGAGCGAGCTCGATGTCTTCGTGAGCGAGCTGCGCACCGCGATACGCGCGCTTGGCGCCGATTTCACGCTGAACGAAGGCTCGAGCTACGGCATGACCCCCGAGGGGTTCTTGGTCCCGGTGACGGACGCCGTCCAGCGCGCCCGCGAGCACGGCATCCGCAAGCCCCACGATTTCGTGCTCGGTGAGATCGGCGTGCAGCTGGGGCGGTCGCTCTTTGGCTACAACCGCACCGACAATCGCGCCCGCGACAACGTCGCCCTGCGCTTGGTGCTCGAGCTGGTCGAGACCGTCCACGCGGCGCGCTCCATCACCAGCCTCTACGAGGGGTTCGCCGCCCCGGTCAACACGAACGTCGCGACCGTCTGGTCCTCGATCGCGGACCGCACCAAGCAAAACAAGGCGCCCGAATCGGTCCGCACCTTCCTGTTGACCTGCATGGGGCGCGGCTTGGGCGACACCAAGACCCCGGCGGCGAAGCTCGACGATCACGCGGACAAGGTGATCAACGCCGCGGCGGCGCTCTTCGACGAGCTGACGGCGCCAGCCTCCCCGAGCGACCTAGCGCTCTTCCAGCGCGATCGCGGCGCCGCCGACAAAGCGGCGGCGGCGCGCGTCGAGCGGGTCCGAAACGAGCTCTTCCCCTACTTCGGCGAGCTCTTGATGCTCGAGAAGGCAAAGGCCGAAGTGAAGACGCCGGCCCGCTCGCTCATCAGCGCCGAAGAGGCGGCCGCCCGCAACAAGGAGCGCGTCGCGAGCCGCAGCCAAGCCGTCCGTCCCCAAGCCGACGAGAGATCCGCTGGAGACGACGCGGAGTCCATCCTGCGGGGCATCAAGCGTCACGCCTTGGGCGATGCATGGGTGAACCCCGAGCGCCCGACGCCGAGCGAGCTGCGCAAAGCCGTAACGACGCTCGTCGAGCGCCATGGCACGAAGGCGCCGGCGGACATCGACGGAACGCTCGAGCTCGTTCTGCGCGCCGCGAGCAAGGGCGCTCTACGCCTGACCACTTTCACGACGCGGGCCGACCGTGGCAGTGACGCGAGCCCGTGGTCGTTTGCCTTCCTACGCCGCTTGGCTGGACCCGATTTCCAGCAGGTCATGGACGCCAAGCCGCAAGAGCACGCCGTCGAGCACCTGCGTGAGGGCTCGCGCGGCCACAACGGCGGTCTCGGCCTACTCGGCGGGATGGGTAAGATCTTCGAAGACAAGTCGAAGAGCGCCGAGGCCAAGGAGTGGGTCGCAAACAACGCCGCCCGCGTCTCCGAGATTCGCAACACGCACAAGCTCGCGGCCGACCTGGGCCGCGCCGACGGCGTCACCCGGGAGCTCGCGCGCGCCTTGCAAGACGCGCAGCACGAGGTTTCAGCCGCCTTCGACACGTGCTCACGTAGCGCCGACCACCTGGCCAAGGGCTACGACGTCAAGCAAGCGCGGCAATTCGCCGAGGCCCGCGCCCACGTCCAAACGTATATCGAGAAGCACGAGAGCATCATGGCGACGCTCCGCGGCGTCGTTGCGAGCGACGGCGGCGTCCTGAAGCGCTTCTTCCGCTTCGCGGCCGCCGACAACAGCGTCGGCACCCAAGGCTTGCTCGACGGCGTCGTGAAGGTCCGCGAAGCACAAGCGCCGGCACGTGAATACCTCACGAAGATCTTCGCCGCCTATGCCGAGGAGACCGCCGGTCTCGCGCGCGTGCTCGGACCGCGTCTCGACTGGTACGCGACAGCGGTCGAGGGCGCCCAGCAGAGCCGCCAGAGCGATCCACTCTTGCCTATCTTCGATGGCGCCTGGCTTGGCCACGTCACCGCCGAGCTGCGGCGCGCCGAGACCATCGCCGACCGCATCATCGCGTTCACCAAGTCCATGCCGAGCGAGCTGAGAGACTTCGTCTCCATCGAGCTCGAGTCGCCAGAGGCATTGAAGCGCGCCATCATCGAGAGCACCGCGAACGATCTCGCGCAGCGGCTCGGCGGCAAGCTGAACAACGACAACGAGCTGCTCGAGGTCGCGGCGGTGCGCAGCCGCGTCTTGCCGGCGCTCGCGGCGCGGCCACGCTTGGACTACATCTGCGCCGCCAACAACCTGCTCGATCTCAAGCTCGCCGACCAGCTCGACGTCGAGCGCTTCGCTGAGCTTGCCCTACCGAGCAACAGCGGCGGCCCCAGCTACGACATCGCCGCGGAGCAACGGCGCGAGCGCGACGAGAGCCAGGCGGCGCGCGGCGACTACAACTTCTGGTGCCGCACTTTTGCCTTGGAAGCGCCCGCGGCGTCGTTCCTGAGCGAGCTGATCGGTTGGCGGACGTATCACGCCGGCCCACTCGCCGACATCATCCGCGATAGCAAGTCCGGGGACAACGACGACTTCGCCCGTCATTTGAACGACACCATCGCCCTCGGTGCGGGGACTCACCCCATCGCCGACCTGGAAGGTGACGCGCTGCGCGCTTGCTACGTGCGGATTGATCAAGAGAAGCGCCGGCTGGCGACGAACGAGCAGGCCCTGGAAGCGCTCTCCGTCTTTCTCGATGCTTCGAGCCAACCGCTCAACGTCTTGTTGCACGCGGCGTCCGACATCGAGAAAGCCCGCGACAAAGAACGCGCCGTCAACCTGCTGTCGCCTTGGCTGGCGCTGCCGGATGCGCGGCTGCGTGACGCCGCCCGTAAGAGTATCGCGGCGCTGCGCGGCACCACCGTCGCGACCGTCATCGCGGAGCAAATCGCGAAAACGGACGCCCCCGTGGAGCGCCTCATGGCCCTCCATGACTCGGCAGTCACGGCGCGCACCGCGGAGCACTTCAAAGCCATCGCGGCGCTCGCCGACGACGCGGAGCCGGTCGTGCGCACCTTCGCGGCGTACCTGCTCGCGAGCCTCACCACCAACGCGACCCCGGCGATGATCAACGCGCTCACCGACGCGCTCATGACGATCGTCGGCAACCGCGACCCGCACGTCGTGCGCTTCGCCGCCGAGGGCTTGCAAGCGCTCTCGCTCAAAGGCCAAGCCTACGCCGCCAAGCGCGTCATCGACTGGGCCACGAAGACCGCGACGGACGATCCGCAGATCGCGAGCCTCCTCGAGGCCATCGCCGCCAGCGCGCCATTGTCGGAGAACATCCTCGGTGAAGCGCGCGCCGTTTGCGCCGTCGTGAGCGAGGCCGCCGCGGCAGCCGCCCGCGAAGCACCGCGGCCTTTCAAGGTCAGGCGCGCACCGACGGCGTCGAAGCTGCAGCGTGACCTCGCCGACGTCATCTTGAGCGCGGCCCGCGCGCAAACCTCCGAGCGCAGCATCGAGGCGGTCAGCGACCGCATGAAGCTGTCGCTGCGCCTCGTCAGCAAATTCGATCATTGGAGCGGCCTCCTATCGCCAGGGCTGCGGCCGGCGCTCGAGAAGCTCGACTTTCCCGACGCCATCGTCGACGACGCGGTCGCCGACATGGGCGGTAAGCAGGCGCGCGGCTATCTCTCCAATGCGCCCGAGCTCGTGTCCGAGATGTTCAGCTCGTCAGGCTTCTCCGCCGCCGAGATCACCATCCTCGAGAGAGGCAGCATCCCCGAGAGCTTGGTCGAGCTCGCGAACCATCCGATGGCCATCGACGGCTCGTGGCGCACCACCGAGCTCGGCGCCGCCCACAAGGATCCCGAGCGCTTCAAGGCGCTGGTGCAGCTCAAGCTGGCGCTCTCGAGCGACCTGCCGGAGCTCGTCGGCGAGGTCATCGCCAGCATCCTCGACAAGAAAACCCCGACCGCTATCGCGGCCACCGCTTACGAGGCCGTCAGCGATCTGTTCGGTGACATCCCGCTCCTCGACCCCACGCTCGACGCCGAGCAGCGCCAGGCCAAGCTCGCCGAAGCTCCCCCCTTGGACCCGGCCATCGACGCCCTGGTCGAGCGCGCCGTCGTCGAGCGCCTCGCCATCGTCGACCCCAAGGAGGCGGAAGCCAAGGCCCTCGTGCAGTACCTCGCGAGCGGCGTCCCCGAGGTCGCCGAGCGCCGCCTGTCCGACGCTCTCGACCGCGCGACCAGCGAGCCGCAAGCCCAGCTCATCATCGACGCCGCGCGTGTGCGTGCCCGCGCCCGCGCCAGTCAGTCCAGCGCTCAAAAGCAGAAAGCCGCGCCCTGGCTCATCGCGGTGCTCGGCGTGGCCCCCAAGGCGAGCATCGAGCAGATCGTCGCAGTGCGGGATGCGCGTCAGGCCGCCGTCGCCGCGAGCGACACGGGGAGCCTCGGCCGCGCCGCCGAGCGCGTGACGGCGCTCGCCACGGCCGTCCTCGACGTGCGCGAGACCTTGCCGGCCACCGAGCTGTCGACGCTGCTCATGATCCTCGCCGACAGTGAAGATGACGCGAGCCGCGTGTCGAAGATCGACGGTTTGCGCGAGCTCATGGCGAACACCACCGTGCCCTGGACTCCGTCGCGCATGCAGGCGGTTCGTGACGGCCTCCTCATCGTCCAGGCGAACCAGCGCTGGGGCGACGTCCCCCGTACGCTCCAGCAGACCATCGGCTTCGCGGCGCGCCTGTTGGGTGCGAGCCCCAACCTCGCCGACGCCGACTTCGGCAAGCACTTCGAGATCCTGGCGCGCTTGAGCGAGATGAGCGCCAAGACCAGCTACGCCGACAACGTCATCAAGATGTACCGCACCCTCGAGGTGCGCGGCACCACGCTGTCGCAGACCTTCATCGAACAGATGGGTCTATGGCTGAGCGCCATCGAGGGCGGCACCGAGCCCGAGCGCAAGCGCGAAGTCGTGCTCGCAGGGCTCCTCGAGCTGGTGCCCATCACCGACGACACCATGACGCAACTTACGGCCCTGTGCGCCAGCATGCCGCTACAGCGGACAGTCGAGGTCCTGCGCCTGTGCAAGGATCACCTGCGCAGCGCTCACCTCACTCCGAAGTACGTCGAGAGCATCGTCGCCAAGGGTGGCGCGGTCGAGGACAACAGCTCGATCTTCAAGTCGCTCATCGGCGCCGCCGTTTCACTCACGCAATGGAAGCCGAGCTCGAGCGCCTACGTCGACCCGCTCGCCAAGCAGTACAACGACAGCATCGAGGTCGCCGAGGCCAAGCGCATGTTGCGCAGCAGCATCGGCGGCATCTTCGATACCCTGGCCGCGCCGCGTGGTGAGAGCGCGCCGGTCCCCGAGCTCGTGGTCAGCAACGCGATCGGCAACTTCGCCTTGGGGGCCTGGTCGCGCAGCACCACCGAAGCCCGCAACAAAGACCCGGTCGCGGCGGCAAAGAGCAGCGGCGACACCGACTTCTCGAAGCTGCTCTCGAGCAACGACTACGCCGCGCACCTGGAGCAGGCCAACAAGCTCGCCGACGCCGCCCTGAACCGTATCCTCGACGGCAAGCACCCCATCGAGCAGCTGTTGGGTATGCAGGCCATGAATAGCCGCGCCATCGCCCGGGCCTTCGACAGCATGTTCGCGAAGAAGACCGACACCGAATGGGAGCTCGGCTTCACGGGTCCGCGTGTCGACATGCGCGCCCTCGGCCGCGCCCAGAGCAACCGCATGGCCATGATCAAGCTCGCCGAGGAAGCTGAAAAACGCGGCGAGAGCGCGCCCACGACCTTCCCGGCGGCGCCGGTCATGTTGGCCCCCGTCGAGGTCCAAACGCCGCACCACGAGTTCCACCTGGCGGTAAGCCAGCTCATCGACGTCTCGAAGAGCACCGACGAAGACAACCGCCTCGGCTACTTCAAGCTCCTGAGCGCCATGCTGACCGCCGCCTTCAACGAGGTCAAGAACCTGCGCATCACCCACGCCGTCTCGAAGTTCTCGAGTCAGGCACAGCTGCTCATGGCGGCCGAACGAAAGCAGACCACCGCGAAGATCATCGAGGCCCTGGGTCCAATGACGGCCGGCGGCAGCACCAACCTGGCGGACGGTCTCGACAAGAGCAACATGGCGATCGGCGATGGCAAGTACGACATGGTCGTGCACATGGTCCTCACCGATGGCCAGCCCGACAACGTCGCTGCCGCCCAAGCGGTCATCGACACGTTGCGCCAAAAGGGCCATCACGTGGTCGCGTTCGGTGTCGGCCCCGACGCCGCGAACCTCGGAAACGTCTTTGGCGCAAAGCATGCGATCCCCGAAGAAAATCCCGACCTATTGGCTCCCAAGGTCTTCAGATATCTGAAAGAAATGGTGGAACGTGAACGCGAACGTAAACGCTGAGCCCATGTCCAGCCCCGTGAGCAAAGCTCTGGCCTACGCCGCGGACTTCGACTTCCCGGCCTTCATCTACGGGGACAAGCTCGCCGCAACCACCGCCCACCTCGAGATCGAGCGCGCCGCCCGTGGCAAGGTCGTCTTCTGCGACCAGCGCACCGTCATGAACCCCGCCGAGCTCGAGCAGGTGCTCGCCACGGCCGACAAGGTTCACATCGCAATCGACTGGATCGTGACCCCCGAGATCGTCGCGGTCCTGCGGAAGGCCCTCACTGGTCGCGGCGCCCGCCGCGTCTTCACGGTGCTGTCGAGCTGCGTGACCGTGCCCGCCGACCTCGGCGTGGATCTCCGCGAAGTCTTCCCGATTCTCATCGCTTGGGACGAGGTGCTGTAATGCGACGCGTAGCTGGTGGACTCAAAGGTAGTGCGGGTAGCGGCAAGGAAGCTACGCCCGAAGCTCCGCAGACCAAGGCCTCGGCCGGTCCGCGCATGCAGAGCGCCGCCGCGTTCTATCAGCTGCTCGGTGAGCGCCGCTTCGGCGACACCTCGAAGCCGCTCGACGCCAACGCCCTCGCGACCATCCTCGGCACCCAGCGCTTCCAGGAAATGACCTCGCGCGTGCGCGATGAAGAGGTGCGCGGCGCGGTCACCAACCCGAGCCAGAGCGTGACGCCAGAGCGCGTCTACAAGGCCTGGACCGCTCTCCTCGCCGACGACCTGAAGCGCCAGCACAACGCCCCCATGGATCGCGACGCGGCGTTCAACGACGCCCTCGGCATGGGCCAGCAGGTCTTGGAGGCGCTGCGCGAGCAACGGACGTTCAAGTTCCGCAACCGTGCGACCGTCGCCGTCGACGCCATCGGCAAGATTGGCCCCTACGAGCCCGAGATTCTCTTGGCGCGCGAGCTCGCCAAGCGCCCCGAGCTGGGTGGCAGCGACATCCTCGCCCGCGCCCTCGACCGTTGCTACGTGCCCGATGACGTTCAACGCGCGCTCGCGGCGCAGTTCGCGAGCCTCGCGGCGGTTCCCAATGCCATTCCGCCCGTCCCGGCCGCGATGCAGCAAGTTCGCCTCGACGACCTCGGCATCATCGACGCGCTCATGCTCGGCGACGCCACCTACGGCAAGGACGTCCAGGCAATGCGCGCGCAGCTGCAGCGCCCCCGCTCGCTCCTCGGCCTCGCGTTGAATCTGCGCGATCAAGTGGCGAGCCCCCTGGATTTGCGCGAGAGCTTCGCGCGTCTCGCCTCGTCTCTCGCGAGCGCCGACCTCGGCCCCGAGGCACGTGAGCTGCTGCTCATGCTCGCGCGCCTCGCCGCGAGCAACGAGATCACCTCGGCGGTGAAGAAGGTCGCCTTCTTGGGTATCGACTCGACCTTGCGCCGCACGGCCGCGGCGACCAAGGGCGCCAAGGGCCAAGGTGCTCCCCAAGCGCACAAGAGCTTCGCCGAGGCGCTCTTCGCCGCCCGCGCCAAGCTCAGCAGCGAAATCAAGAGCTCGACCTCGCCCGAGCAAGCCCGCCTGCTGTGCGCCGCCGTCGACGACCTCATCGCCGACGCTTTCAAGCAGACCCGTGACGTGGACTTCGCCGCGGCGGCCATGGCCGTCTCGTCCGACCCCGGCGGCATCGCGCTGCGCTCGGTGCTCGATCCCAGTGTCCGCAAGGACCTGATCGGCGCGGCGCTGCTGGCTACGACATCGCCGGTGAAGCGCGGCGGTGTCGTCGCGATGATCACCGACAAGGCCGAACGCCAAGCCGAGATCGCCAAGCTAGTGTCCGCCAACGCGGACTACCGTCCAGCCGACGAGTCGGCGGCATTGCTGTTGTCGTGGCCGTCGGGTGTCCCGCGTCCGCCCCTCAGCCCCGAGGCACGCAAAGCGCGCGCGGATGAGCTGGCGAGCGTCGGCCAGAGCAACCTCGAGGCGCTGATCGACAGCGGCGCCTCCGAGCATGAAATCTTCGCCGAGCTCATGAAGCTCGGCGCCAAGGCCGAGTTCAGCATAGGCGCCGACGAGCTGAACATCGACGAGACCGTCAACAAGATCATCCGCGGTCAGGCAGCGCCCCAGAAGACCGGCTGGAATCCGCTGGCACGCGACACCCTGACGCCGCTGCTCCAGTCCACCGCTATCGCGGCCTTGCCGGCGCAGATGAAGCATGGCGCCTCGGAGGCCGACATCAAGGCGAGCCTGGTCCGCGCCATCCGCACGCAGAACGGCCAGCTGATCACGGGTGACCGCGGCTTGCGCACGCTGCTCCTGCCACCCATCAGCCTCAAGCTCGAGACGGTGCTCGACGCCCTGAGCTACGTGGACCCGCGGCCCGATCCGACCCTGGGAGAGCGGCGCTCGCATAGCGCCGTCGATCCGGGCGCCAACGTGACGTTCGCCTACCGCGTCCTGGTCGAGTGCACCATCGCTCTCAATGGCAAGGCCGACGCGCAGCTCCACGTCGCCGCGCGCGAGCTGCTGAAGCGGACTGGCATCGTCAGCCTCGCGCCTTACGCGGGCATGAGCGCCGAGGACAACCTGGCTCTCCTCGCCCAGCCACCGCGCGACCCCAATGCTCCCGACGATCCGCAGAGAACGTACGGCCTGCGCTCCGACAGCCCGCACTTCTTGTCGTTGCTCGACACGCTGACACTGCCGCCGACGGCGCTCGCTTCCATCGCCTCGCGCCCGGACCTCGACGCGTTCCCGGCGGAGACGATCTTCGAGATCTTCGCCCGCGCGCTCGATGACAAGAAAGTGACCACCGAGAACATCGCCGCGCTGACCGTCGCCGCGACCACGCGCCGCGCCAAGCCCGGTGACGACATCAGCGGCACCAACGTCTGGGCCACCTTCAACGAGCTTGCCACGCGCAACCTCGACAAGAAGCTCGGCAAGCTCATCCTCGATGGCATGTCCGGTAAAGAGGACATCGACGTGGTCTACCGCGCCGCCGCGACGCTGGCCTCCGAAGGCAAGCTCTTCGACGCCAACCAGGTCGCGGAGGCCGTCCTGGCCCGTGACCCGGCGAAGAACCAGGCCCTGGTCAACGAGCTCGGCACCGAGGCGACCAGCTTCTTCGACGCGCTCGACGTCGAGACACGCGCGAAGCTCCTCGGCCGCGTCTTGAAGAACCTCGCGGACTCGACCGACGCGTCGGTCCTCGACATCGCGCGCCCCTGCTTCGCACGTCTCGCCGACCTGGCGAACGCTGGCCACAAGCCGGCCGCGGACGTCGCGAAGTCACTCGAGAGCATCGTCATCAATGCGGCGGCCCGCGCGGCGCGCAATCCGCTCGAAGCGGCTGCCTTGGGTCCCATCTTCGCCGATGCCAAGAGCAGCGGCGTCGACCTCGACAAGGTCGTGAAGACCGTCCTCACCGACGACAAGCCCAAGGCCTTCGCTGGCCTGAGCCCCGGCGAGCTCGCGGCCATGCGCTTCGAGGTCGCGCGCCTCGTGCCGACTTGCGGCGACAGCGACCTCAAGAAGGCGATCTCGAGCTGCAAGTCCGATTTCGGCCCGTACATGGCCGCCTTCGATCTCATCCTCGAGCGCGACCTGCCCGCCGACACGGCGCAGCAGCTGTCACGCGCGGCGATCGGCTGGGCCGCCGCGGAGCGCGCCTTCGGCCGCGTCGTCGACATGCGCAAGAAGCTGACGGACTTGGGGCATCACGACCGCACCGCGGCCTTCGACGCCGCGCTCACCGGCGCCATGCAGGCTGATCCGCAGACCTGGAGCGCAGTCCCCGAGGCGCGCTCGCTGGCCGCCATCACCAAGCTCTCCGAGCTGCGCCACGAGATCGTCGAGCTGGCCGCGGGTGGCAAGGATGCCGACGGCCGCGCCCGCGTCCTCGCCGACCGCATTTCGGCGGTTGGCCCCTACGCGCCGGAGCTCGTGCCGCAGGTCCTCGACGCGCTGCGACGCGATGTGCGCGCGCTGCGCCCGTCGCTCGACGACATCCACGTCACCCTGGACGCCTTGGCGAACCCGTCCGCTTCAGCGAACGGACCAGCCCAGGCCGCCGGCAACAATCTCTACGGCCTGCCGGTGCCCAAGTTCGATGGCGAGCGTGGACACGCCCTCGTGCCAGAAGCGCAGCAGTTCGTGCCGACCCCAACCGTGATGAACAACACGAAGCGCTTCCTCGAGGCGCTCGATTCGGGCGTCGTCATCCTGCTAGGTGACCCAGGCTCCGCCAAGAGCCTCACCGTCCGGGTCATCGCGCACTGCATGGGCGCGCCGCTCGTCGAGGTCGATGGTGGCCCCGAGCGCCGCGTCGACGAGGCGTTGGGCACCTACAAGACCGACAAGCAGGGCATGCCTGTGTATGACCGCTCGAAGGAGATCGAGGTCTTCACCAAAGGCGGCTTCATCGTCGACAACGAGTTCCAAACGAGCCTCCAGCGCGTGTTGCACTACCGCGCCGAGCAGGCCTCGCGCTTCAACAAGACGCTCACGGTGCGCACCGACACCACCGAGCACTTGAAGCGTCACCCGTCGACGAAGATCGTTCTCATCGGCAACTTCCTCGAGAGAGACATTCCGGAAGAGCTGCGCCGTCATGCGCGGATCGTCTACTTCGACTCCCTGCCGGCGTCCGACCAGGCGCAAATCGCGCAGAGCAAAGCGCTCGGCTTGCCCGAGGAAGACCTCCAGAAGCTCAGCGAAATGCAGACGCTCATCGAGGCTCTGTACAACTCCGGCAGCCTCGGCACCGGAATGGCGTTGAGCGTCCGCAACCTCAAGCGCTCTTCCAAGCGCGCCGAGGCGTTCCGCAGCAAGCCGGAGCTTGCGGCCGCGGTCGCGGCCCGTGAGATCTACATCGATGGTGTCGCCGATCCGAGGGCGAAGGCCGAGCTCACCAAAGTGTTCGTCGAGATCTTCGAGGTCACGCCCGAAGCGACCATGCCGAAGCCAGGCGAGATTCAGATCACACAGGGCCCGCGCTCGGTGAGCATCGGTGAAGTCGTGCTCGACCACGGCCCCAACCCGCCAGTCGACCCGGCGGCGCTCCAGGCCCTCGGAACGAATGTCCCCTTCATCATCGGTGAGCGCGAGCGCAAGACCCTCCAGGCGCTCGCCAAAGCGCACAAGAACTGCGAAGGCACGCTGTTCTACGCGGAGAGCGAGTCCGGCATGATGGCCAGCATCGAGGCCTTCGCGGACCTCAGCGGCCACAACCTCATCGTCAAGGACTGCAATCGCGAAGTCTCGACGATCGAGATGTTCGGTCAAGAGACGACGGTCACCGGCCCCGATGGCAAGCCGGCCCACAAGTTCGCCGGCGGTTTCATCACCGAGGTCGCCGAGAAGGGCGGCATCGTGGTGCTGCGCAACATCCACCACCTGAAGGATACGACGCGCATCGAGCTGCACCGCATGCTCGAAGAGCGGCAGGTTCCGGGTCCGAACGGCACCTGGCTCGACATGCACCCAGACGCGCAGATCATCCTCACCACGACGCCGGGTGAGGACGTTGGCCAGGCGCTGCAGAATCGCTGCACGCCGATCCACCTCGAGGCCAAGACCCCGGCCGAGGTCCTCGAGCGCTTGGTGGCGATGGGTGAAAAGCTCGGCGTCCCAGAGGTCATCACCGAGCAGATGGTCCGCTTCGACGGCATCTGGAAGAAGATGATCAACAACGTCATCTGCCAGTACGTGCAGCGTCACAACCTGCCGATGCCGGGGATGTATCAGATGATCCGGTGGCTCGAGAGCTTCGCCAAGGTCGTGAACGGCAAGAGCAATTTACCGGGCAGCCTCGACGAGCAGATCCACTCCGTCTTCGTTCAGGGTGGCCTGGCGCACTACGGCGTCCCGAGCTCGCGTCAGTACGACGCCAACCGCAGGGCTCTCATGACCGATAACGAGCGCGTCGAGGCGGTCTTGCGCGCTATCGCGGACGGCAACGACGCGGAAGTCGCCAAGCTCGCGCCGAACTGTGAGTAAGCAATGAGTGACGTCGGCACCACACGCTCCACCGGCTTCGCGCTGCCACCAGCGGCGGCCAGCAAGCAGGTCACGGTTTATCATGCGCAGCCGCGCCAGATCGCGGCGGCCATGCGTAAAGTGGACGACGTCATGGACAAGACGCTCACGCCCCTCGCGCAGAAGCGCAAGGACGTCAGCGTCATCACCGACAACTGGGGTGTCCCGCTCTTGGGGCTACCGCTTGCAGCCGGCGTGGCCATGTTCTTCGACGCCGGTCTCGTGCCGTGGGCCATCGCTGGAGCCAGCGCCGCCATCAGCACCGTTGGCGGCATCCTCCATCCGTTCTTGCGCCGGCGCGCGGTCGCGGCGGCTCCCTCGCTCTTACAAGGCGATGCGCGAGACGACGTTCTCAAGCTCGCCGAAGCCCGCACCGCCTTCGCCAACGGCGAGGGCGGCAAGGTCGAAGCTCCCGAGCTCGATCTGTTCGTGGCCAAGAAGGCCAGCGCGACGCTCGAGCGCATCAAGAACGATTCCTACTGCCGCACCGACGACCCCGAGATCATCGCGTTGCTCGAGAAATACGCCGCCGCCACCGCGACGTTGTCTCCCGAGGATCAACAAGTCTTCGAGTTCATCAGCAAGTGCATCGAGAAGCGCGCGGTGCACGAAGTTCCGGCGCTCTTCGACGCGCTGCCGGCCGCGCTGCAGTACGAGCTCGGACCGTTCGTCCGCGAAGAGCTCTTCGACGATGATCATCCGCGCGTTGGCCATCGCGGCGACCGCGCGGCGTTCACCGCCCTGTTCCACAAGATCGAGAGCATGCACCCGCGCCTCACGGTGCCCTACGCGACGACGCCCGAGCACACGCCGGCGAAGATCGCCGACCGCGGCAACCTCATCCAGACGCTCGGCAACCTGGCCGACATCGATGAGAAGCTCGACCTGCGGACCGCCCAGCACAACGAGAGCTTCTCACCCGCGATGATTCAGGAGGCAGTCGCCCTCGCCATCTCGAACGACCGCACCGGCGTCGAGCGTGCTCTCGTCGGCAAGCTCGTCCAGCGTCAGCTCGAGCGGATGGACGAGTATGGCGTGTTCGCCTACCGCGTGCGCGCTGCTTTCGCGGACTTGCTCGCCACCGCCAACGCCGAGCCCCTCTCCGTGCGTGAGCGGGCCGACAAGATCATGACCAAGATCGATCACATCTCGCGCGGTATCCCAGTGGGGCATCGCTCCCGCAACGAGTCCGTGCCGGCGCTCGACCTGCGTCAGATCATCTCGTTCCTCGAGGTGATCGAGCTCATGAACCTGAAGTGAGCTTCGCGTAGAGGTCCGTCCTGCGGTCGCGGAAGAACCCGAAGGCGGCGCGGTTACGGCGCACCGTCTCGAGATCGAAGGTCGCCATGATGATGCCGGCCTCGCTGCGCCCGAGCTCGGCGACCTTGTTGCCGCGGTGGTCCGCGATGAAGGAGTGGCCGTAGAACTCCTGGCGCGGCTCGTGGCCGATGCGGTTGGCGGCGACGACAGGCGCGACGTTCGAGACCGCGTGACCAATCATGGCGCGCTGCCAGAGATCCTTGGTGTCGAGGTTCGGCTCCTCCGGCTCGGTGCCGATGGCCGTCGGGTACATGAGGAGGTCGGCGCCCTCGAGCATCATGCCGCGCGCGCACTCGGGGAACCACTGGTCCCAGCAGATGCCGACGCCGATGGTGCCGAACTTGGTGTGCCAGGCCTTGAAGCCGGTGTCGCCGGGGCGGAAGTAGAACTTCTCTTCGTAGCCCGGGCCGTCGGGGATGTGCGACTTGCGGTAGACGCCCATGACGGTGCCGTCGGCGTCGATCATCGCGAGGCTGTTGTAATAGCACTGGCCGTCACGCTCGAAGAACGAGGTCGGGATGGCGACGCCAAGCTCCTTGGCGAGCTTCGCGAAGTGCGCGATGGTCGGGTGGCCTTCGAACGGCCGCGCCAGCGCGAAGTACTCGTCCTTCTCGAAGGTGCAGAAATAGATGTTCTCGAAGAGCTCGGGGAGCAGGATGACCTGCGCCTTCTTCGACGCGGCCTCGCGCACCATCTCGGTCATGAGCGCGACGTTCTTCTCGATGTCGGTGCCAAAGGCGGCCTGGAGCGCGGCGACTGTGATGTTTTGCACGATGTTCCTCAAACGGGTTGTTGCTGGCTGATGCAATGGAAGGCGCCGCCACCGCTCAGGATGGCCTTGGCCGAGCAGCCGATGACGCGGCGGCCGGGGAAGTGCTCCGCGATAGCGTCCACCGCCGCGCCGTCCATGCTGGAGCCGTAGGTCGGGACCACCACCGTGGTGTTGGCGATATAGAAATTGAGATAGCTCGCCGGCATGACGCGGCCATCCTCGTCGGTGATGGCGCCCGGCGACGGGATGACGTTGACCTCGAGCTTGCGGCCACGCGCGTCGGTCATGGCGCTCAAGTCACGCTCGATCTCCGCCATGACGGTCTTGTTCGGATCGTCGTCGCTCCACGCCTTCATGCACAGCGCTTTGCCCGGCGCGGTGAAGCGCGCGATCGTATCGATGTGGCCGTCCGTGTGATCGTTGAGCAAGCCCTCGTTCAGCCAGAGGATCTTCTCCACGCCGAGGTTGTCCTTGATAGCGGCCTCGATGCTCTCGGCGGTGAGCGTCGGATTGCGGTTCGGGTTGAGCAGGCACTGCTTGGTAGTGAGGCAGGTGCCCTCGCCGTCGAGCTCGATGGAGCCGCCTTCCATGACCACCGGCGACACGAAGCACGTCACGCCAGCGGCTTGGGCGATGCGCGCCGACACTTGATCGTCGTGCTCGAGGACGTACTTGCCGCCCCAACCGTTGAAGCCGAAGCGCACGCACGCCGGGCCGCTGCCGGTCAGGAACAGCGGCGCGATGTCACGCAGCCAGATGTCGCCGAACGGGATCGCATGGAAGTCGACCGGCAAGCCACGCAGGTGGCGCTCGGCCTCGTTGCGCGCCGCATCGGTGGGCACGAGCATGGCGATACGCTCGCCCCGCGCCTTACCGTTCTCGTCACGGTCGGCGATCTCTTCGCAGAGCGCCGTCACCTCGTCTTGAGCTGGCGTCAAATTGTCACGCCAGAGATCGGCGGCGCTCGGCCAAGCGAGCCAGACCGCGCGATGGGGCTCCCATTCCGCGGGCATCCGGAAGCCAAGGCGGGTCGGACGTGGGTCAGTCATGGCGCCCTCCTTACTGGACTCGATGGCCTTCTGGAAGCATGTAGAGACTGCAAATGGATCTCCTCGCCGCCCGCGGCCAGATGGCCATGTCGCTCGGCTTCCACATCCTCTTCGCGGTGGCCGGCATCGCCATGCCCGCGCTCATGGCGATCGCCGAGTGGCGTCACTTGAAGACCGGCGACGCGCTCTACCTGGAGCTGGCGAAGCGCTGGGCCAAGGGCACCGCCATCCTCTTCGCCGTCGGCGCGGTCTCGGGGACCGTCCTCTCGTTCGAGCTCGGTCTGCTTTGGCCGACCTTCATGGAGCACGCTGGGCCGATCATCGGCATGCCCTTCAGCCTGGAGGGTTTCGCGTTCTTCCTGGAGGCGATCTTCGTCGGCATCTACTTGTACGGGTAGAACAAGATGAGCCCGCGCCTGCATCTCTGGGCGGGCATCGTCGTCGCTTTCTGCGGCGCCATGAGCGGTATCTTCGTGGTCGCGGTGAACGCCTGGATGAACGCGCCGGTCGGCTTCACCTTGGTCGACGGCGAGCTCACCGACATCCATCCGATGCGGGTCTTCTCGAGCCCGGCGTTCCCCTCACAGGCCGCCCATATGACCTTCGCGGCGTACGCGGCGGTCAGCGTGCTCGCGGCCGGCATTCATGCCTTTGCGCTATTGCGGACACCCGGCAGCCGCTTCCACGAGCTGGCGCTCAGGATCACGCTCATCATGGCGGCCGTCGCCGTTCCGCTCCAGCTCCTCACCGGAGACCTCGCGGGCAAGCACATCGCGCGCGACCAGCCCGTGAAGCTCGCGGCCGCCGAAGCGCACTTCCACACGACGCAAGGCGCGCCGTTATCGATCGGTGGCTACGCCGACATGGAGGCGCGTGAGCGCAAGCTCGCCATCGAGATCCCGTACGGCTTGTCGCTCCTCGCGGCGAGCGATCCACACGCCACCGTGCGCGGCCTCGAGGAGTTCCCCGAGAGCGACTGGCCTCCCGTGAACATCGTGCACTTCGCCTTCCAGATCATGGTGGCCTGCGGCAGCGCCATGTTCGCGCTGGTCGTCTGGTTCGTCGTCGCGAAGCTCCGCAAGAAGGACGTCACCCGCCAGCGCCTCTTCCTGAAGGCCTGCGTCGCCGCCGCGCCGCTCGGGATGATCGCCATCGAGGCGGGCTGGACCGTCACCGAGGTGGGCCGCCAGCCCTGGATCGTCCACGGCTTCATGCGCACCGCCGACGCGGTCACGCCGATGCCCGGCCTCATCGTGCCGTTCCTCACCTTCACGGTGCTCTACGTGGTGCTGGGGGTCATCGTCATCGCGCTGCTGCGGGCGCACGTCTTCCAGGCCCGGGAGCTCGGATGAGCGCCGCTGACTTCGTTTACCTGACCATGGGCGTGGCGCTGGTCATTTACGTTCTGTCCGCCGGAGCGGATTTCGGCGCGGGCGTCTGGCACTTGCTGGCCCGCGGACCGCGCGGTGAAGCCCAGCGCAAGGTGCTCGAGAAGGCCATCGCGCCCATCTGGGAGGCCAACCACGTCTGGATGATCTTCATCATCGTCGTGATGTTCACGGCGTTCCCGCGCGCCTTCGCGGTGGTGAGCATCGCCTTCCACATCCCGATCACGCTGACGCTCATCGGCATCGTCCTGCGCGGCGCGGCCTTCGTGTTCCGCGCCTACGGCCTCAGGCCCGACGCGACCCGCGAGCGCTACGGCCGGGTGTTCGCCTGGTCGAGCGCCGTCACACCGGTCTTCCTGGGGTGGGTGCTCGCGGGCATGTCGTCGGGCGCCGTCGTCTACGAGGGTAACGTCATGCGCTCGGGATACGCCGCCGGCTGGACCACGCCGTACGCCATGGCGGTCGGAGCTTTCGCGCTCACGCTCTTCGCCATGCTCGCCGCGGTCTACATGACGCTCGAGACCGGCGGCGAGACCCAGAACGACTTCCGCAAACGCGCCCTCGCCACCGAGCTCGCCGCGGCGCCGATCGCCCTCGCGACCTTCCTGCTCGCGCCCCAGGCGCTCAAGGACAACTTCACCCAGTCGGTCTGGTTCGAGGCGGTGCAGATCCTCACCGCGGCCGCGGCGCTCACCGCCATCGCGGCGCTCGTACGCAAACGCTACCGGCTGGCGCGCGCCAGCGTCATGCTGCAGGTGACGCTCATCGTCGTCGGCTGGGGCCTCGCGATGCGCGGCGACTTCGTGCTGGGCGTCGTCGGCATCCACAATAGCGGAACACAGGCGGCGACCCTACCGCTGCTCATCGGCATCACGCTCGGCGGCTCGCTGCTGCTCGTGCCGTCGCTCGTGGTGCTCTTCCGCGCCTTCAAGGGCGCGAAAGCCTAGGGCGGGGATGTCTTTGAGTTAGCCCAAGATGCGCGCGAAGAAACGCTCGAGCGCGGTGAAGCGCGGCGGCTCGCGCGCCGGCATCTCGAACGGCTCGAAGTCGGCGTGGTCCCGCGGGGCGGTCTGCTCGGACGGACCGTGATTGGCGTTGAAACGCTGCCAGGCCTCGGCCCGCGACACGCTGTGGCCGAGCACCGGATCCTCGAACCAGTGGGCCGCGTTGTTACGGCCGACGAGAGCGCTCCCTTCGCGCTCGATACCGAGGATGCGAGGCTTCCGCGGCGGCGCATTGGGAGTGGGATTCTCCCAGCATTTCAACCCGGAACGCTTCTCGAACTGCTCGACACGAACGCGCATGGCTACCCCTATTAGCGTGCTCCTAGTATCGACTTGGGTGAGCTGGGGTTGCGCGTTCCTCGGGCTGCGGCGGGCTCTTGGACATCGCTAGCGCGTGCCAGGGCGGCACTTTGGGAGGGCTGGGCGGCGGTCGGCCCGGCGGTCATCGGTCATCGGTCATCGGCTATCGGCCATCGCGCCCCGTGAACATTCCCCCCACAACAGAAACACCGCCTCGCCTAGACAGCACCATAGCGTCACTCATAAACACCGAGCCACGTGACGCCCCTCAAGCGCATCGCCGCAGCGCCGCTCTCCTCACTCCTCATCGCGGTGACCATCTTCGCCTCCGCGTCATCGGTGTATTCACTGCTCCCCGACACCCCCCTCGCCGAGCGCCCCGGCTTCCAAGACGCGATGGCCGAGCTCGCAAAGCTCGACTCCACGACCTTCGTGGTCATCACTCCGCCAGAGCAGACCGAAGCCCTGGATCATATCCCAGCCCACCTCCCCGCAAGCGACGCCGCCCCCGCCAAGCAAGCCCAGCGCTCGCGTTGGTCGGCCATCGTCGCCGTAGGTCCGCGTGGCGCGACCCTCCCCGGCTTCACCAACGAGCTCGGGCGCACCACCTTCGGCGACATCGACGTCGTCCGCTACGGCAACCCGAACGGCGAGCGCGTCGTCTTCGATCTCGAGCGCGACCTCGAGCAAGTGAAGGTCGTGTTGCACGGCGAGCCAGATCTCGTCTGCGACGTTGCGCAGAGCGACGGCCTCCACTGCCCTGGCCGCCCGCAATGGAATCGCGTCGGCCCGGCGCGCCTCACCGTGGGCGGCTCCGCCTGGCCGGCGATCTGGGCCCATCCCGTCACCGGCCGTCCGCTCGAGCTGACACTCCCCGAGCTGATGCTGTCGGACGCCATCACTCTCGAAGCGGCGCTAGATGACGCCGTTGCCCGCAATGGCGCACCGGTCGAGCTCGAAGTGCGCGTCGGCGAGCGCGTCTCGAGATACGTCCGCACCCCCAACCAAGGTGTCTACACGGTGCGCGTACCAACCCGGGCGGGGAGCCACGAGCCCGTGTCGCTCGTCATCCGCACCAGCGCCGACGGCCAGCGCCACCTCGGCATCCGTCTGCGCATCACCGAGAGGCAACGATGAAGCGCCTCGCCACCCTCGGCGTCTTCTTGGCGCTCGTCATCCTCGGCGTCGCCCTCGAGCCCGACCAGCCGCCGACCGACGACATGCGCTTCTACGTCCCCGCCGCGCAGAGCTACGCCAACTGGCTCGCGCACGCCTGGTCGCCGTCCAGCTGGTCGCGCGACGCCATCGACCACGCCTTCTCTCCCAACCACGAGCACCCACCGGTCGCGAAGTACGCGATGGGCCTCGGGTGGCTGGTGTTCCGCGGGGTCCTGGGCGACCTCGGCGCCTGCCGTCTGCCGATCGTCATGCTCTGGGCCTGGACCTGCATGCTGATCTTCCGCTGGGTGGACGGGAGCGCCGGCCGCGTGGCCGCCGTCGCGGGCACCACCTGCTTCATCGCCATGCCGCGCGTGCTCTTCGACGCGCACGCCGAGACCCTCGACTTCACGGTCACCGCCTTCGTCGTCGCCGCGGGATGGTCATTCGTGCGCGCCCTGGAGCATCCGCGAAAGAAGACACTGGTCCAAGCCGTCGTCCTTCACGCCCTGGCCCTGGGTGCGAAGCTCAACGCGCCCTTCGCGATTGCCGGCGAAGCGCTCTACTGGCTGCTCCGCGACCGGCCGAAGCGCGAAGGCCTCGAGGTGCGCGTCGCTCCCATCCCCGCGGTGCTCATCGCCATCATCGTCGCCGCGCCGCTCCTCACCATCGCGATGTGGCCGTGGCTGTGGTTCGACACCGCGAACCGCTTGAATGCCTACGTGCAATTTCACCTGCACCACTACAACATCCTCTTCTACTTCGCGGGCACCCTCTACGACGACACGGCCGCCCCCTGGTACGCGCCGCTGACCATGCTCGCCATCACGACGCCGCTGGTGACGCTGACCCTCGCGCTCATCGGCCTGGTCAAAGCCGAAGCCAGTCCGCTGAAGCGGTTTGCGACCATCCAGATCGTGGCGCAGCTCGTCGCCGTGTGTCTCCCGGGCACTCCCAAGTACGGCGGCGTGAAGCTCTTCATGCCGATCTTCCCGTTTCTCGCCATCCTCGCGGGTCTCGGGTTCGCCATGGCGGCGCGCGAGCTCGGAAAGCCCATCCAACGCTATGCGCTGCTGGCCGGCGCCATGCTCCCGGCGCTCGTCGGCGTCTTCGCCTACCGTGGCTACTGGCTGTCGTATTACAACGAGCTCATCGGCGGGGTCAGAGGCGCGACCCGAGCGGGCTTCGAGCGCCAGTACTACGACCTCGGCTATCCCGCGATGCGCGACGCCGTCGTAGGCGACGTCGCCGTCCTACCCAATCCCAAGGAGTACACCGGATACCTGACGGCTTGGGGCCATCGGGCGACGACGGACGATCGCGCCAACATGGTCATTTTGACGCATGAACGGCGCTGGCCAGAGTACCCCAATCTCCAAGCCCGATTTCGCGCCAGGGGACGGCTCAAAACCGTCAAAGTGGGGGGCGTGCCGCTTTTCTCCGTGTACCCCGGTGGCATCTTCCAGAATCCCAGTAATGGCGCTAAGTAGCGGCCCGCCATGATCAACTTCGACACGCTCCCTTCTTCTCTGGCCGACCGCGAACCCGAAGAGACCTCCGAGTGGATCGAATCCCTGGAGAGTGTCTTCAACGTCGACGGCCCGCGCCGCGCCCACTTCCTGCTCGACGCCGTCATGCGCAAGGCCCGCGAGCACGCGGCGACTTTGCCGGCGCTGACCAACACCGACTACGTCAACACCATCCCGGTGAGCCTCGAGCCCGAGTACCCGGGCGACATCGACATGGAGAAGCGCATCCGCCGCATCATCCGCTGGAACGCGGTGGCGATGGTGGCGCGCGCCAACAAGAGCTTCGACGGCATCGGCGGCCACCTCTCGAGCTACGCCTCGGCCGCGCACCTCTACGAGGTCGGCTTCAATCACTTCTTCCGTGGCCGCGAGGCGCCCGGCGGGGGGGACCAGCTCTTCATCCAAGGTCACTCGGCGCCGGGCATCTACTCGCGCAGCTTCCTCGAGGGCCGCTTCACCACCGATCAGCTCGATCACTTCCGCCGCGAGACCAGCAACAAGGGCCTCTCGTCGTACCCGCACCCGTGGCTCATGCCGGACTACTGGCAGTTCCCGACGGTCTCGATGGGCTTGGGGGCCTTGAGCGCCATCTATCAGGCGCGCTTCGCCAAGTACCTGCACAACCGTGGTCTCAAGGACACGTCGAACAACCGCGTCTGGTGCTTCATGGGCGACGGCGAGTGCGACGAGCCCGAGTCGCTCGGCGCGCTGACCATCGCGGCGCGTGAAGGCCTCAACAACCTGGTGTTCGTGGTGAACTGCAACCTGCAGCGCCTCGACGGTCCTGTCCGCGGAAACGGAAAGGTCATCCAGGAGCTCGAGGGCGTCTTCCGCGGCGCCGGCTGGAACGTCATCAAGGTGGTGTGGGGCCACGAGTGGGACGCCATCCTCGCCAAGGACACCGACGGCGTGCTCGTGCAGCGCTTGAACCAGCTCGTCGACGGCGAGTACCAGCGCTACACCAGCGAGACCGGCGCTTACATCCGCGAGCACCTCACCCAAAACGATCCCAAGCTCCTCGAGATCTTGAAGGACGTCTCGGACGATCAGCTCCGCACCATCCGCCGCGGCGGACACAGCATCCAGAAGGTCTACTCGGCCTATCACTGGGCGTGTAAGTCCGAGCGCGCTCCCACGGTCATCCTCGCGAAGACCGTGAAGGGCTACGCGCTCGGCGAAGGCTTCGAGGGCTCGAACGTCACCCACCAAATCAAAAAGGTGGGCGCGCAGCAGCTCAAGAAGTTCCGCGACGCGCTCGAAGTGCCGGTGAGCGACGAGGAGCTCGAGTCGATCCCGTACTATCACCCCGGCCCGAAGAGCCCCGAGGTCGAGTACCTGAACGAGCGCCGCGCCGCGCTCGGTGGCCCGCTGCCGCGCCGCAAGAACCGCAATCCCCAGATCAAAACGCCGCCGCTCGCGACCTTCGAGGAGCTGCATCAACCCAGCAAGCTGAACGCCGATCCGTCGACCACCGTCGCGCTCGTGCGTTTGCTGCGCAAGCTCCTGCGCGACAAGGACGTGGGCAAGTTCGTGGTGCCCATCGTCCCCGACGAGGGCCGCACCTTCGGCATGGAGTCGCTCTTCAAGGAGATCGGCATCTACGCCGCCGACGGCCAGAAGTACGAGCCGGCGGACTCGAAGATGCTGCTCGGCTACGTCGAGAAGAAGAACGGCCAGCTCCTCCAGGAAGGCATCACCGAAGCGGGCGCGATGGCCTCGTTCACCGCGGCGGCCACCTCGTACGCCACGCACAGCCTGGCGACGATCCCGTTCTACCTCTACTACTCGATGTTCGGCTTCCAGCGCGTCCAGGATCAGATCTGGGCGCTCGGCGATGCGCGCGGCCGCGGCTTCCTCCTGGGCGCCACCGCTGGCCGCACCACTCTGAACGGCGAGGGCCTGCAGCACGAAGACGGTCACAGCCACTTGCAGGCGTTGGCCGTTCCCAACTGCATGGCTTACGATCCGGCGTACGCCTACGAGATCGCGGTCATCGTGCGTGACGGCCTCACGCGCATGCTCGATAAGAACGAGGACGTCTTCTATTACATCACGCTCTACAACGAGAACTACGCCATGCCGGCGCTGCCCGCCGGAGTGGAGGACGGCATCCTGCGCGGTCTCTACAAGCTGGCGGACGCGCCCAGCAAGGCGAAGATCACGGCCAACATCTTCGGCAGCGGTCCGCTCATCAACGCGGCGCTCGCAGCCCAGTCCATCTTGGCGGACTACGGTGTCGCGGCCACGGTGTGGAGCGCCACGAGCTACCAGCAGCTCTATCGCGACGCCCGCGAGATCGAGCGCCAAAACCGCATGCAGCCCGACAAGAAGCCGGCCGTGCCGTACATCACCAAGACGCTCGAGGGTCATGGCGGACCGGTCGTGATGACCAGCGACTGGGTGAGCGAGCTGCCGTCGATCTTGGCGCGCTTCATTCCGAACCGCGTCGTGCCCCTGGGTACCAACGGCTACGGCCGCTCGGATACCCGCGAAGCGCTGCGACGCCACTTCGAGATCGACGCCGCGAGCACGGTCATCGCCACGCTCCATGCCTTGATGCTCGATGGCAAGGTGACCGCGAAAGTGGTCAAGGACGCCATGAAGAAATTCGACTTCGACGCGTCCAAAGTTGATCCGGCAGAGGCATAGAGCCTAATAAGTCCCGCTGGAATGTACTGGAGTTAATGTGATGCGCTTGTCGTCGTTGGCGGTTGCCCTTGGTGTGTTGTTGGTTGGTTCGGCCGCGCGCGCGGAGAATCAAGTTGGCGCGGAGACCGAGGCTGATCGCGTCGTTGGCGTCGGCATCGTCTTCGGCACGGGCCCGGACACCGTCGGCCTGCAAGGCAGTGGTTGGTTCGGTATCCCGGCGCTGCGCGGCTTGCGCGTCGGCGGCGACGTCGTCGTCTACCTGCCCTACGATAAGGTGAACGTCGACTTGTTCTTCCTCACCATCAATCCAGGCGCGCAATACGTCTTCGAAATCCCCGGCGTGCCGGTGCGGCCGTACGCCGAGGCGGGCCTCGCGATCGCCTTCGCGCGGGCGAGCTTCCCCGGCGGTGGCAGTGACACGAACACCGAGCTCGGTTTGAACCTCGGTGGCGGTGTCGAGTACGACGCCGGCTTCGCGCGTATCTACGGCATGCTGCGCTACCAATTCCTTGGTGACAACGCCGATCAGCTCGAGCTCGGCGGCGGTCTGCGCTGGGCGTTCTGATGCCTTGGCGAGCCGCTCCGCGCTTCGCACGGCCGCGACACGCCGCTCCATGCGTCGTGTTGGCGGTCTGCATGCTGGCGGCCACCTCCGCGTCGGCAGGCGAAGCCATCATCGGCGCCGGCGTGGGTTGGGGCAGCGAGATCGAGATGCCTGGCCTACAGCTCGGGGGCTACTACGCCCTCGACGGCAAGCTCTCACGTCTACGCATCGGTGGCGACGTCGACGGCTTCCTGCCAAACAGCGACCGCGGCGTGCAAGGTGACGCCAAGGTCACCTGGTTCGACGTCAACGCCAACGCGCAGTACATGCTGCCGATCCTCCCCGAGGACTCGCCGCTGTCGGTGTACGCGCTCGCGGGCCTGTCGCTCGCCATCGTGCACGCGAGCTTCACCTACGACGAAGGGGTCGCGCAGCGCGACATCAGCGAGACCAAGCTGAAGCCGGGCGTGAACCTCGGCGCCGGCGCCGAATACGACGTGAAGTTCGCGGCGGCTTACATCGAGGCCAAATACGTCGCCAGCGGCGCCGATCAGCTCGTCCTCTTTGGCGGTCTGCGCTTCGCCCTGCCGAGCAGCGATTGAGCATGCGCTTCACCCCGGTCGCGGCCGCGCTGGCGGTCACCGCCATGAGCTCCACCGCTTTGGCGGACTTCACGATGGTGCAGTTCGGGCCGACGTACGGCACGGCCATCAAGACCGTCGGCGGTCAGGTCGGCGTCTACTACGGCTTCCGCAACGAGACCGACGCGGAGTTCGAGACCTTCCGCTTCGGCATCGAGCTCGACGGGTTCTTCCCGCACGCCAACGACTTCCCCGACTACAGCATGAAGACCACCTGGTGGGACGTGAACGGTAACGGCCACTGGTTGTTCTTCGAGCCACGTGACTTCCCGCTCGCGGCCTACTTGCTGCTGGGCCTCAACGTGGCGCGCGTCACCCAGAGCTTCGAATACGACTCCGGCGCCCAACCGCGTGAAGAAGACACCGGCAAGTGGAAGCTCGGCGGCAACATCGGTGGCGGCCTCGAGTACCGCTTCAGCGACAGGGTCGCGGGCTACTTCGAAGGCAAGTACGTCATCAGCTCCGCCGACCAGGCCGTGGCCTACATAGGCGTCCGCCTCACGCTGCCCCAGCGGAGCCGCGTCGATAAGCTCTGAGCCGAGCCGGCGCGTCGTCACTCTGGCAGTTGCTCCTGCCGTAATAGCGGTCTAGAGGTTGTCGCATGGTCGTCGTCATCGTCACGCTCGCGGGGATGCTGACCGCGCAGGCCCAGCCGCAGAGCACCGCCGTCGTCGTCGCCACCGAGGTCGACGCCGAGATGCAGCAGCGCATGTTGCAGGTCACGGATTGGAATCAGGCGCTCGAGAGAACGGTGCTCGACCAAGCCGAGGTGCAGCGCCGCCTCACCTCCCTGCCCGCGCCCCGCCTCCCCGATCTCGCCGCCGTGCGCAGCATGCTGGAGCAGGCGAACGACCGCGAGGCCGCGTACGACACCGCGGGGGCCATCGCCATCCGCCGAGACGTGTTGCAGGTCTACGACAACGCGCTGCTACCGTCGCTCGACCTGCAGACGCTCGCCGCGACGGCCTTGCAAGACATCGCCTCCTCGGAGCTCGCGGAGGGCCACGACAAGGAAGCTCTCGAAGCCGCCCGTACCGCTCAACGCCGCTTCCCGAACGTCGCGCTCGACGCGCGCCGCCACCCCCCGAGCGTCGCCCAGCTCTTCAAGCGCGCCGCGATCGAGCTCAAGAAGGCGCCGACCGGCGAGCTCGTGGTGACCACCCCGTCGAAGGTGCGTGTCATGGCGGACGGCGTCGCCTTGGGCGAGAGCAATGGCCGTCTGTCCGTGAAGCTCCCGCAAGGCACGTGGCGTATCTGGCTCGCGGACAACGAAGGCACATCGCTCGTGCACGCCGTCACCGTCGCCTCGCAGACCGTCTCCGTCGACGTCGACATGCAGCTCGAGCGCTCGCTCTCCTGGACCACGGTGCCGGTGCTGCGCTGCAAGGACGACTGCGACGCCCTCCTCCGCGCTCTCGCGAACCGCACCAGCACCGACGAAGCCGTAGGCCTGTCGCTCGGCGAGAACACGCGCGCGCCAGCGAATGGCCGCTTCGTGCGCGCCGACGGCACGACGAGCTCGGTCCCCGTGGTCGCCTTGGCGGACTTGAAGCCCAACCTGGCGCTGACCGCCGCGTCACCGCCACCGCCAGATCGCTTCTCCGCTTGGTCGCTCGTGCCCTTCGGCGTCGGCCAGCTCGCGCAGAAGCGCTACGTCGCCGGCAGCATCTACGGCGGCATCCAAGCCGGCCTGCTCGCCTGGAACATCGTCAACGCCACCCGCTCCGACGGCCGCAACGCCGCCGAGGAGAGCGACCACCGCAAGATGCAAAACCTCAGCGCCGGCCTACTCATTGGCGCCATGGTCGCGAACGTGGCGGAAGCCCTGATCGTCGATGCGGTGAGCGACTAGCAGCAATACAGATCAGTCAAAGACATCTTCGCCCCCCAACAGCCACGTCCACCGATTGAGCCCAAGTTTGGGGGTTTCGTCTGTCGCAACAGGTGGAGCTGAACATCTTGGAGCGCTTCGAGGGGCGCGGCGAGGGAGCGCCGAGGTTAGTAGAGGCCGGTCGCGTAGTAGAAGGTGATGACTACGAACACCGCGAGCGTCTTCACGCAGGTGATGGCGAAGATGTCCTTGTACGATTGACGGTGGGTGAGGCCGGTCACGGCGAGTAGCGTGATCACCGCGCCGTTGTGCGGCAGCGTGTCCATGCCGCCGCTCGCCATGCTCGCGATGCGGTGCAGCACTTCGGGGGAGATGCCGGCGGCGTTGGCGGCGGAGATGAACTGCTCCGCCATGGCGGCCAAGGCGATGCTCATGCCGCCTGACGCGGAGCCCGTGATGCCCGCCAAGGTCGTGACCGTGATGGCTTCGTTCACCAGCGGATTCGGGATCGCCGTGAGCAGGTTCTTCACCGCGAGGAACCCGGGCAGCGCCGCGACTACCGCGCCGAAACCGTACTCGGAGGCGGTGTTCATCGAGGCGAGCAGCGCGCCGGCGACGGCGGCTTTGGTGCCCTCGGCGACCTTCGGAACGATCTGTTTGTATGCTAAAGCGAGCACCACGGCGATGCCGGTCACCAGGGCGCCGAGCACCGCCCAGATGGCGTTCACCGAGGCGAGCTGGGTGATCAGCGGCTTCGCCATACCGGCGAGCTGCGTCTCGACCGACTCGGGGTACGCGGCGGCGATCCAGCGGGTGTAGAGGAAGTTCGACACGCCTACGACCACCAGGGGGACGATGGCGAGGAGCGGATGCACGCGGCCGGATGCGTCGACCTGCTCGGGCTCTTGTGCGTGATCGGTGCCGTAGCCTTCGCCAGCGGCGGCGGCCTGCCGCCTGCGCCAGTTCAAGTACAGCATACCGACGATGAGGATGAACACGCCGCCGAGACAGCCGAGGATTGGCGCGGCCCAGGTGTTGGTGCCGAAGAACGTGGTCGGGATGATGTTCTGGATCTGCGGCGTCCCTGGCAGCGAATCCATGGTGAACGTGAAGGCGCCGAGCGA
>JBDHVB010000006.1:0-53476 GCA_039809465.1 Myxococcota bacterium | reverse complement strand
CCGGCTTGGGCATCGGCTGGCCGTCGAAGAACATCGATCACGACGACGGTAAGAAGCTCGCCGCGGAGCTCGCCGCCGACATCGCCAAGGGCTGACGCTACTTTTGCTGGAGCCACTGGCGCGTCAGTGCGACCGCCTCGGCGTGCGGCACGCCCTGGTTCTTCAGCGCCAGCAGGTACGCGGCCGCGCGGCCACTGACTACCGCCGCCGCCATCCCAGTCCCGCCAAGCGAGCTCACGCCAGCGACGTGCGTACCCTGACCGTTGGTGTCGCCCTTGCCCGCTATCGCGGCAATGCCGGTGGCGAAGATGGCGACCGAGGCCCCACCAGCGACGCGCTGGCTCTGGCCGCGGTCGAACGCATCAGCGCCTGTGTCGATGACGGGCACGTGCGCGGTCGTCCGCGATTGCGGTGCGCGAGCGTCGACCCAACCAGCCACGTGCGTGCCCTGGCCGTTGGCGTCGCCCTTGTCGGCGGCCAACGGGCGAGACGAATCATGCGGCTTGACGGCGGTGTGGACGATGGTGACGGTCATGACGCTTCCTTCTCGCAGTTTGGTGTCCACACGTTATCGCCCTGAAGGCGCGCGAGTTGCCGGCCGCCGCGTGCCTGTTTGACACTCCGACCCTCACGGGCTGCGGAGCCAAGCGGCGAGCTCTCACGCTAGCGCCCTAACGGGCTACTTAAACGCGGCGCTCGCGGATCATCGCGTCGAGCTTCTCGCGGATCTCGTGCACGCTGAGGTTGCGGCCGCGCGTGTAGCCCAGGGCCTGAATGCGCGCGAGGACGGTCCCCGGGTATGCGGGCGAGGCAAAGCCACTCGTATCATGCTCGTAGGCGCGCATCGGCCCCCCGAGGCTCATGAGACTGAATATGGGCTCTACTTTCTTCGCCATGACGCAGTGCTGATATCGCCCGGGGGCTGTCGCCTGGTGTCCGAATGCCGGTGAATCCCTGGCACCCCCAAAAGGCGAAAAAAGTTTCGGCGCGCGTGCGTGAATGTTTCCTCAAGTACCTCAAACACCTGCGGAATCTAGTCGCCGCCTACATCACCCACACGCCCCTCCCACCCCTTACTCTTTTAGTGACAAGGCATTTTGCCTGGGTTACATGCGCGCCGCTCGGGGCATCCACCAAGGTCCTGGGCACGTCAGAGCCAGCCGCCATGCATCCCGACAAACCCGTCGCCCCCTTGGGGGCTTTTCCACAGGCCCTACCCGAGCGGTTTGCTTCGCAGATCACGGTCGTCGACCGTCCAGCGGAGCACATCTGGGCCGCTCCCGCCGATAAAGTGCGCACAATGGTCGACTCCATCCCCATCACACCTATCGGGCTTCCGAAGCCTGTCCCTGGCGCGCCAGAGGGCTTGGGCACCGTTCTGCTCGAAAACCCGGGTGATGTCGCGGCCTTGGTCGGCGAGCGCCTCACCCTTCAAGCCTTCGCGCAGCTCTGCGGCACCCTGGGCGGCTACCCCTTCGTGAAGGTCGTCGTCGACCGGCCCAGCCGCACGGTGCACTTCCTCAACAACGCGAGATACCCGTTCCACGCCGACTACATTGGCGAGTGCCTGCTTGGGCTCGCTCCCGGTGAGATCGACGCCAACATCGATCAATACAACGAGAGCTTCTACCTCACGCGCGACCGCCGCTTCTTCCTGGGCATCCTCGCCCTGCACAAGCGCCGCGACAAGAATCAGGACCGCCGCTTCTTCACGCTCGAGACCGTCGAAGTCGACACGATGGACAGCGCCATGCTGCAGTCGTTCTACGACATCGTCAAAGAGAACGTCGACCCGTCGGTGCCGCTCCTCGTCAAGCCGGCGAACCACCTGCAGGAGTCGCTGGTCAGCGCCATTCCGCGCGAGACCCTGCCGCGCGTCTTCTCGCACGAGCTCTTCGCCACCTCGCGCTTCATCGCGTTGAACCCGGGCGACACCCGCGGCCGCATCCGCGCCTTCCGCAGCGAGGTCGAGTACCGATCGCTGGCGCACACCATCGAGTGGTACGACATCCTCGTGATGCACCGCGTGCCGGACGACATCCCGCGCGTCTCCGGCATCATCAACGCGCACCACACCACTCCGCTATCGCACACAAACGTGCTGGCCTCCGGCTGGGGCATCCCCAACTGCGTGCAGCTCGGCATCTTCGATCGCATCGAGAAAGAGCGCCTCGACGGCCACTGGGTCCGCTTCCAGGTCGAGATGAACGCCACCGAGCCCATGCTCGAGCCCGCCGAGAAGCCGGCGGACGTCGAGAAGCGGCCGACCTGGAGCGTGCAGAGCATCAAGCTCGAGGCGCCCGAGACCGCGAACATCCCGATCGTCGCGCTCAACCAGCTGCGCATGAGCGACCGCTACAAGTACGGCACCAAGGCCGCGAACCTGGGCGAGCTCAAGTACGTCCTCGAGAACGGCTCCGAGCGCATGCTCGGCTTCTATCGCGTACGCCGTCCGCCGCGCGCCAATCTCATGCCGTACCTCGCGCGCTTCCTGAACGTCCCGGCGACCTTCGCCGTGGACGGCCGTGGCGCGACGCTCGGCCGTGCCGCGTGGGAGTTCTTGCGTGAGAACTTCCAGGTGCCGCGTGGCATCGCGATCCCCTTCGCCGTGCAGCAAGAGTTCCTCGAGTCGTCGGCGCCCATCCAGCAGGCCATCGGCAAGCTGAAGATGGCGCTCGAGCTCAAGGCGCGCGAGATCGATCCGCTGTGCGTGTCGTTGCAGCAGCTGATCCGCCAGGCCCGCATGCCGGCGCGCGTGCGCAACGCCATCGACGACCAGATCGCCGAGCACCTCTCGGGCGTCTCTTCGTTCGTGGTGCGCTCGTCGTCGAACGCCGAGGACCTCCAGGGCTTCAGCGCCGCCGGCATCTACGAGTCGATCAACAAGGCACGCACCGCCGACGACGTCTTCCAGTCCATCAAAGAGGTCTGGGCGTCGCTCTTGTCGCCGCGCTCGGTCCGCCTGCGCAACGAAGTCGGCATCTCGCTGGATGACTGCTGGATGGGCGTCATCGTGCAGGAGAAGGTGCCGTCGGGCATGGGTGGCGTGCTCGTCACCACCAACCCGATGCAGCGCGACGACTTCCGCAACGTCTACGTCAACGTCTCGCCGAAGAGCGTCGAGAACATCGTCGAAGGCAGCGAGCTGCCGCTCCAGTACCTCTACAACGTCGTCGAAGGCGGTGGCCGCACCCTGTCGATCGGTGACGCCAAGGAAGATCTCACCGACGAGCGCAAGATCGTGCTGCAAAAGCTCGCTTTAGCGGGCCGCCTGCTGCAAGCGCACTTCTCGCCCGATTACACCTTCGCCCAGCCGGTCGACATCGAATGGCTCGCGAACGACGAAGGCATCTCGATCCTGCAACTGCGCCCGTACGCGAAGTAGCCGAGCTTCGTGATGTCTACGAAGCGCCTGATTCTTCTCTACTACGCGTTCCAGTTCTTCTTCTCGCTGCTGCTGTGGGTGCCGATCTTCTACGCTTACCAGCAGCGCCTGGGGCTCACGGATCCTCAGATCTTCGAGATCCAGAGCCTCTACTACATCGCCTTCTGCGTGCTCGAGATCCCCACGGGCATGATGGCGGACGCGATTGGCCGCAGGCGCTCGATGCGGCTCGGCGCGGCGGCGCTGGTGGTCGCGAACCTCTTCGTCGTCGGCATCCCCGAGCTCGTGGGCCCGTACATGGGCTTCATCATCCACTGGCTGCTGATTGCGCTATCGCGGTCACTGATCTCTGGCGCCTCGAGCGCGTATCTCTACGACGCGCTGCAAGATCGCGGCGACAAGGACAGCTACAAGCAGGCCGAGGGCAACGCCCGCGCTTACGGCCTGGTGGGCAAGGTCGCGTGCTGGGCCGTCATCGGCTTCGTCATGCAGTGGCACTTCACCCTGCCCTATTGGCTCACCGCCGCGAGCGCCGTGTGCGCTTTCGCGGTCGCGATGTTCTTGCCGCGGGACAGCGGCGCCAAGCGTCAGTCCCCGATCTCGCTCCTCCCGCAAGCCTTCGCCATCATCAAGAGCTCTCCGCGCCTGGTGCTCCTCATGGTGCAGGGCGTCGGGCTGTTCACGCTCGTTCGCCTGGTGCAGGTGAACCTGTTCCAGCCGATCCTTGGCGCCAAGGGCTTCGGCGTCGAGACCTTCGGCGTCATCCTCGCCGGCTCGTCGATCTTCGAAGCCATCGGCGCGGCGCGCCCCGCCTGGATGCGCCGCTTCGTGGGCGACTTCCACGCCGTGACCCTCCTCACCGTGATCATGGCCGCGACCATGTCGCTCATGACCGTCGACGATGCATGGGTCGCCGTGGCCGCTTTGGCGGTCTTCTCGTTCGTCGCCGGCATCTCCTTCCCCATTCAGCGGCAGGTGTTCAACGACGCCATTCCACAGCCGAACTTGCGCGCCACGCTCTTGTCGTTGGAGTCGATCATCGACCGTTCGGTGTGCGCCTGGGCCGCCCTCCAGCTCGGTGACTACCTCGCGTCCGGCAAGCTCAATCACTTCCTGCACGGCTCGGCGCTCATCGCGGGCATCGTCACCGTGATCGTCGCCATCGCGGTCACCGCCATGAATCGCCCGAGCGAGGCCACCGTCCGCCGCGCAGCCTGAAGCGCCGTTACCGCGGGGTGCGGGGGTGCTCCGCGTAGGGGACTTGCCGCGTGCCGGGGACGAAGCGCCGTTCTGGGTCCATCGTCGTCGTCATCACGAAGCGGCGGAAGTAGTCGTCGTGACGCAGGCGGAAATATCCGTCCGCGCCGTCGGGCTTGCCGTCGCCATCGCGGTCGACGTCGGTGGCGTACTCGGACGAGCGCCCTTCGATGAGCCGCTCGGTGTTGCGCAGCACGACATAGCGGACACCGTTCTCGGTCACCGTATCGATGACCACGTAAACGTGGTTGTTGCGCATGCCGTAGTCACGCCGGAACGCCGCGTCGACGGCCTGCTGCGTCTCCGGGGTCGCGGGCTGCTGGGTGATGGCGACCGTCGGCTGGCGGCGCGCGAGCGCGCGTTGCAGGTCCGCGAAGACGGCGTCGGCGTTGGTGTCCGCGTGCCGCGTCGTGCCCGAGAGCCGGCCGGTGATCTCGCGCATCGCGATGTCGGGATAGCCGCTGTAGATGGCGCCGTAGCCGCCCTTCCACTGAGCGTATGCCTTCTCGATGATGGCACCCCAGATCTCGCGCGGCTGCGCGGGGTTCGCGCCATAGGCCATGGACGTCAGCGAGCTCGCATAGCGCGCGATGTCACCTTCCTTCTCGTGATACCAGACGCGCTCACCGCTGCGCGCGGCCATGTAGAAACGGTCGTCGACGGTGATGTCGACCGGGCCGTCGTTGCCCATGAAATGCACGGTGAACGTGCCATCGCGATTGTCGGTGATGAGGCGGCGGATCATCTCGGGCTGCATATCTGCGGCCGCGAGGAGAGCGGCGACGAGATAGCAGTCACCCGCGCCGATCTGATCGAAGGCGCTCGACTTGATGCCGTCGATATAGAGCTGCGCTCCGGGGATGCGGCGCAGCACGATGTTGCCGCGCTCGAACTCCCCGACGTGCGAAGGGGTGGGCGGCGGCGCCGGAAGCTCGCGCCAGGTCTCGGAAGCTCCCTCCACCGCGATCGAGGCCCCACCCGGCGCGACACGCGCGGTCGCGCCATCCGCGAGCCGCGTCGTCACGTTGCCACGGACGACGGCGACATCGGCGCCGCTCACCCGAATGGCGCGATCCGCTGGAACGGACAATATCGTCGCGCCCGGCCCCAGAGCGTAGAGATCGGGCGGCGTGAAGCGGTAGGCTGCATCGTCGGCGCCGCTGCGGATCCGCACGCCGTCGATGTCGATGACGCTGTTGGCGGACAGACCGACGACTCTGCCATCACGGACGACCGCCGCGCCGCTGACCACGCTCCCCGGCTCACCACGGTGGCCCGCGAGCGGCCCGTCGCCCGCGCGCTTGATGTAGGTGGTGCTGGCGTCGTACTGCAGCGCGCCCTCGAGCATGCCCGTGACGAGACCGTTCTCGATCAGCAAGGTCGCGCGGCCACTACCACGCGCCACTTCGGAGCCGTCCGGCATGAGAGCGTTGCGGATCTCGAGACGCACGGCGCGACGCGTCCCCGAGGCGTCGGTGGCGGCCACCATGGGCACTTCCAGAGCGACGCTATCGACCACGAAGACCCCGCGCGCGAGCCGGGTCTCATTGGGGTCATCGAGTGACCGGGCGGGGATCGTCAGGTTGTCGGCGATCTCGCGCGTCACGGCGCTGGCCGACCGTTCTGCTTGAGGAGAGGGTAGCTCCACGGACGCCGGGAGTGGCCGCGTCGACCTGCCCGTGAGCCTCTCGAAGGCCGCCCGTGCCTCGGGGCTCAGCTCCTGCATCCGCGGCGCTTGCGATTCGCTCGGGGCGGACACACCGGTGCCCAAAGACACCTCGGCGTAGGCCAGCTGACTGCGCTGGCCGGCGGTCTGCAACTCCACGGGCATACATCGCTTTTCGGCCCTTGCTCCTCGAAGTTGCCCGCTCGGCCACCGTGTCAGGGTTTGACGCAGTGCTCACTGCCCATGCTAGGTCGCGCTCCATGATGCGCCGTCGTTACTTCTTGCTGGCCTGCCTCCTCGGCCAATTCAGCTGTTTCGACTTCATTGCGGCAGAGTTCGCGGCCGTAGGAGGAGTCTGCGGTGACAGCAACCACCTATGCGAAGAAGGTCTTCAGTGCGTGCGTGACGTCTGCACCCGCCCTGGGGGAGGACTTGCGGGTGAGGTGTGCTCTGCAACGCTTGGTTGCTCGATCGATTTCGCCTGTATCGATGGACTTTGTGGTGATCCCTGCGCTCTCGCGACGTGTGGCGAATTTGGCGGCTGCGTCGTCGATGCCGCGGAGCCGAGCTGCGTGTGCGCTGAAGGCTACGTAGCTTGGCAGCGCCGTTGTCTTGGCATTGCTGGTTCTGTCTGCGGCGAGAATCAACCTTGCGACACAGGTTTTACGTGTCAGCTTGGTCGCTGCGCGAATAGCTGCACCGGAGTTGCATGCTCGAGCCGCGGCAGATGTGTCGTCGATGGTATGACACCGACGTGTGAATGCGAGTCGCCCTATGTCGTGAGCGGTCTCGATTGCGTCGAGCCCGATTGTGTACCGACCTCTCACTACGCCTCGGCCTGCGATTCTGGTCACGTCTACTGGTACGACAGCTGCGGCGCGCGGGAAGAGCTCAAAGACGACTGTAGTGTCCGCGGTTGCGGAGCGTCAGGGTGCAACCCTGTGACCTGGGAAGACCGCTCGATGACGTTCTCCGGAACACAAGTGCGTGACTTCGATTTCGCTGTAACGAGCTCTGGCGAGATCATAGGCGTCGTCGCACGCGCAACCGGCCTATTCTTGCAACGCCGCAACCGCGCTGGCCAAAGCGACTTTGGGAACGGCAACACGACAATCCCGACGAGCGCAGCGCCCATGAACGTTGCCTTGGCGCTGGATAAGCAAGACAGACCCAATCTCTTCTATGGTCCGAACCGCATGCAGTTTGTCCGCTGGAATGGAATCGGCTGGGAAGGTCTCGCGGGGTCGAACATCGAAGGAGACGCAGTCTCTAGCGCGCAGATCGGGGGTGGCGGAATGAGGATAGTATTGGACTCCGCAGACTATCCCTATCTACTAACCGTAGGAACCATCGCGGGCTCGATGAGACCTTGTCTCAAACGGTGGACTGGGGGAGCGTGGGGTGTCTTGGGCTCTGAGCAGCCTTTCGCTGAGGGCACTAGCGTGCAGGCCTTGGTGTTCGACCGAACCTCCGAGGTTTACGTCGTTACGAGTCGAGTCGACGCCGGAGCCGTACCAATCTCCATCGAAAAGTGGGCTGGGTATGGTTGGACGAGCTCGAGCCCTGTTGTCACCGCCACATCGTCAGCCGGATATGCTATTTCCGGCGCACGGAACGTATTGGCTTACGTTCAAGGCAGCGAGATCCTCGCCCGCCGCGTCGAAGACGGAGCAGTCTTCACGGACGTCGTGAGCATCAACACCTCGGAGACCCTTTCTGATTCGCCAGGTGTCGTCACGGATGCTGGGGGCCAATTTATCGTCAGCTGGGGCGAGTATGGTTCGCCGCCTGGTCCTAGTAGCTCACGCTATGGGGTGTATGTGCGTAGGTGGGATGGAGTCTCATGGAGCGAGTTGGGCGAGGGCTCCGCGACCGGCCGTGGTCTAGTCGACGTTCCGGGCTCTGTGGGCTTCGTTGGCGCGCCTCAAATCCGTGCTCGAGGCCCATACGTTTGCGTGAGCTGGCATGGACATCCTGCGGAGATTGCCATTCGCTGTGCCGCTTTGTAGGTGGCGCGTGCGCCTGCCCTGCCTCTGGCCCGAAGAGGCTAGCTTACCAAGAAGCTTCCCCAATGAGCTCGAGGCAGGGCTCGACCCGGTGCTGCGATGCGCCGCCGCGAGCGGCTACGGCGCGACCCAGCCGCCCGACAGCTGCGGCATCAAATAGGTACGCGCGTCGTCGATGGTACCGGGAACGTCGTAGTGCCCACCCTGACGCTTTACGAGCATCACCGGGAAGCCGGCGGCGTCCATCGCGTTCACTTCGGCTTCGACGGCGGCGATCAGATAAGTGGTGTCCTCGGTGTGCGCCAGGTGCACCACGTTGAACTTCCAGGCTGCGGCTGCGAGCGAGTCGGCCTCTGGCGATTTGGTATCGCGGAACGGCGAGGTGTTCTCCGCCAGCACGCCCGCGAACTGCAGCGCGTTGTAGAAGGCGATGCGATACGCCCCGTCGCCACCCGACGAGTAGCCGCCGATGAAAACACGCTTTGGGTCGATGTTGAACCGCGTCTTGAGCCTGGTGATCGAGCGCAGGACGATCTCGGTCACCGTGTTCATCTCCCAGCAACCGCCTTCGGCGCCGCCGGGCGATAGCGTGATCCATGTCTGGTCGTCACCCGCGGGTGAGAGCCAGCCCACCTCGAAGCGGCTCTCGCCATCGCAGCCGTGCAACCAGACGAGCAGGCGCGTCGGAGTGGCGTGGGTGTCGTCGTAGGAGTTGGGGACGATCAACCAGTCGACGGTGTTGTCTTGGTCGGGTCTGGGGGTGGGCGGCAGGGTCGTCCAGTCGAGGATGTCATTCTGAATCGAGAAGAACTGATTCTTGTTGTAACTGATCGGACTCGCCGGCACCGTGCTCGCTCCAGCGGACACCGTGACCGTCACATCGGCGTCGACGCTGCCCGCGGCATTGGTCGCCACCAAGGTATACGTCGTGGTCGCGGCCGGTGACACGAGCATCGAGGTGCCCGTCGCTGCGGCGCCCTGTAAGGTCACGCTGGTCGCGTTGCCGACCGCCCAGGTGAGGATGGTGGACGTGCCGGGCGTGATCGCCGCGGGCGCGGCGGTGAAGCTGGTGATGGTCGGCGGCGTGCCGTTGTCGACATCGCCGGTGTTGTCGCTATCACCAGGGTTCTGGTGGTGGTCGTCGTCTTTGTCGTCGCTACAAGCGACCACGGTCAGCGCAAGCATGAGCGCCAGTGGCGCTATGACCTTGAAATGCATGAGTAATTCCCCCTGAGGGCAGTAAAGACGCGGGCCCGGTACGCCTAATTCAAATTACCGGGGATGCCAAACGTCTCAGGAGGGAACGCCGACGATCACGGTGGCGCGGCCGATGATCGGCAACGTGTGATGCTCGACCGTGAGACCCTTGCTGGCGGCGAGCTCGGCCAGGTGACGCATCCAGGGCTTGTACGACATGCCGTTGTCCGAGCAGCAGGGCACGATGGCGAAAGGTACGTTGTGCGCTGCGGCGTACTCGATGATGACGCGGGTCGCGCCGTCCGGGTGCATGCCGACCACCACGTCGCAGGCGCACGGCTCCTCGACGGTGAAGCGGCGCTGGGCGTACTGCACGTCGAGGTGCTTGTGCCGCTGATCGAAGGTCGTGGCGATGCGGCCACGCTTCACCAGCTCCTCGTTCAAACGGCCTTGGCCGCCAGCGATGTCGTAGACACGCTGGGCTCCGCTAAAGCGCTCAGTGATGAACTTCGCGAACTGCTCGAAGCGCTGCTTGTCGGCCATCAGGCGCCCGTGACGGCAGCGCGGACACCCGCCCAGAGCGCGGCGAGACGTGGGAAGCGTTGTTCCTTGATGCCGAGCACTTCGGCGGTGGCGGCGCGTAGCCTGCCCAGGTCGTGTGCATAGCCGATGAGCGCGGGCGTGACGGTGTCGACCACGTCGTGCCCTCTGAAGGCCGGCACCTGATCGCGAGCTTGCGCGTGCGCGGTCTTCACGGCCTCGTAGTCGACCGGGCGCGGCTTGCCCGCGGCGAGGCGCTGCATGACGCCGTCGTCGAGCTTCACGAAGTTGAGCCGATCGGGGCCGTTCGACCAGGCGCTCACGACCGAGGCGAGCTGCTGCAAGCGAGGCATTGTGGTCATGAACGCATCCCTTTTCGACCTATCGGTTGACCTTCGCAGTATCGGCATCAGGGCGCGCGAGTTGCGTGATCGGTCGCCGGGGTCAGGCCATCGCCGCTCGGAGCTCGATGTGCGTGAGCTCCGACGGCGCGCCGAAGCGCATCGGCGGTCCCCAGAAGCCGGTGCCGCGGCTCACGTAGATCTGCGTGCCGTGGTGGTTGGCGAGGCCCGCGACGTACGGCTGGGCGAGGCGCACGAACAGGCCGAAGGGCCAAATCTGGCCGCCGTGCGTGTGTCCCGAGAGCTGGACGCAGACCTTCCGTTCGGCGGCCGCGAGGACTTGCTTGGGCTGATGCGCGAGCAACACGGTGCAGGCGTCCTCGGGGATGTCCGCCAAAGCAGCCTCGAGATCAGCGCCATGGCCGTGGCCGAACTGATACGCCGTCCAGTCGTCGACGCCCGCCATGTAGAACGCGCCGCCGTTGTGCTCGATGCGCACGCTCTCGTTGCGCAAGACACGCATGCCCAGGGTCGGGAGGTGCCGCATCCAGCCGCCGACGCCGGAGTAGTACTCGTGGTTGCCGGTGACGAAGTAGACGCCGAGCCGCGCCTTCAGGTCCTTCAAGGGCTCGACGTCATGGGCCAGCTCCTCGACCGTGCCATCGACGAGGTCGCCGGTGATGACGATGATGTCGGCGTTCAGCGCGTTGGTGCGGTCGACCACGTCTTGCACGTACGCGCGGCGGATGGTCGGACCGACGTGCAGGTCGCTGATCTGCACCATCGAGATCTTGTCGAGCTCCTTCGGGAGCTTCGTGAGGTTGATGCTCACCTTGCGCAGCATGGGCGAGCCTAGCGCGCTCCTGGCCGCCATGACGGACGCGCCGACCGCGCCCAGCACCGCCGTGCCGCCGAAGAGACGCGCGAGCGCGAGGCGCCGCGATTCGTCGACCGGGACTGGGGCCGACGCCAGCAGTTTGTAGCCCTGCTCGAAGGCCATGCGGCCGATGTCGAGACCACCGACGACGACCATCGCGATGGTGACGAAGCCCATCCACAGATAGATGACGGTCATCAGCCCCGAGGGGATGAAGCCCTCGAACAGCCGCCACGTGACCGGCATCGCCACCAAGAGCAGCAGCATGACCGCCATGACGGTCGTGATGATTTGTCGCCATGGCGTACCGAGCTGCGTGTCGCGGACGAAGCGCGTCCACAGATACCAGTGCATGCTCGACATCACCAGGAGGACGATGACGAAGAAGATGAGGAAGCTGACGATGCGGGGCATTGAGGAGAATCTCTAACGGGCGAGCTACCTACGATTTAAGCAGGCCCGAGCTTCCACGCAAGCAGGTGGCTACGGCAAGTCGCCGAGCGCCGCGTCGAAGGCGGCAAGCGGATCCGAGCCGCCACCCTGCACGCTGTAACGCAAGGAAGGTAAATCGCCGCGGTTGGAGAGGCCCAACGCAACGCGGTGCAGCGCGCCGAGCCCACGCCAGTCGAGCGCCATGACGTGCGCCTCGGAGACACCGAACGCGAGCAGGTCTTCGCGCATGCGGAACATCGACAGGGCGCCGCCCTCGGGCGTGGCCACCGGCAACGCGCGAACCGTCGCCAGGATGTTGTCGAGGCCGGGAATGTTGCCCAACGCCGCACGCAAACGGTCGGCGCCGGCGGTGGCGCCGAGCTCCTGGAGGCGGCGTATCTGCCAGATACGGCGGACTTCGACGTCGCTCAGGCCGGCGATGGCGCGCTGCGGTAACCCGGAAGCCACCATCGCCTCACGCTGCCGCGCCGTGGCGAGCGTGGCGACGATGCGGTAGACCGCGGACGCGTCGTCGGCATGGTGCAGCAACGCCGCCTCGACGTGTGCGTAGGCCACGCTGTCGACGCCGTGTCGCTGGATGGTCGCGAGGATGTCCGCGCGCATGAAGCGCTGCAGGTCGGCGGGTGAGAGCGCCTGCGCCACGTCTCTCGATACGCCATAGCGTTCAAGGAGCGCCCGGCCGAAGTTGCTCTCGAGGTTCGCGGCAATGCGCTCGAAGGCGGGCAAATGCGCCCGGTCCACCGCGTAGCGCGCTTGCGAGATGGCGTGGCGCAGCTCCTGCGGATCGTTCGCCGTGCGCGCCGCGTCCCACAGGCGGTGCAAGCCTTGCCCCTCGAGCGCCACGACCTCGTGGCGGGGGATGCCGTAGCGCACGAGGTCGTCGATATAGACCTCGTCCCGCGCCTCGCTACGCAGCCGCCCGGCGACACGCCGATCGAGCTCCGCGAGGTGGGGGTTGGCGACGACATCGATGTCTTGCGACCGCAAGAAGTCGCGCAACTTGTCTTGCAGGTGCGCGGGCTGGCGGCTCAACCAATCGGTCGCGGCCGCCGCCAGAGCCTCACCCGGATGTCCGCTTTGGCGTGCGCTGTGGAATCCAAGCAGAGTCGCGAGCTCTTGTGGCGGCATGGCGGTGATGGTTTGCCAAGGCACGCCGGCGTCGATGAGATGGCGCATGGCGACGAGCTCGGTTTGGCTCGCCTCCAATACCCGGCCGAGCGTGGAGCTATTCGGCAGGGTCATGCCCATGCGGTCCAGCACATCCGCCATGGCAGACAAGCGCGCACCGCTATGACTCGAGAGATCGCGCATGCGTGACATGCCTTCGTCGCCCCGCACCAGGCGCACGAGGCTCGGCCGTTGCCCCATGGCGCGCAGCAACGCCGGCGTCGCGGCGGTGAGCTGGCGCAGCGGCATGTCGTCGAGGAGCGCCGGATGCCGCAGCAGGATGCGGCCAATCTCGCTGGAGAACGGCATGCGCGCCGGCGCGGGGGAGCGCCCATCGAGCGATGCGAGCGCCGCGACCTCGTCGGCGTTCATGTTGGTGATGTGTCTCGGGTTGAGACGATGCGTACGCGCGAGGCGCAGAGCCTGCTCGGCGGTCGTGTCGGTCCAATGGCCGCTGACCACCGCGTCCTCGAGCGCTTTCTCGTCGAAGCCCGCGCGGCGCATGGACTCGAGCGCGCGCGCCTCGATGGTGCTCACCAAACGGCCATGCGCATAGGCGTTGTCCGTGGCGATGCGGCCCAGCATTCCCGTGCCCTCCGGATCGCGGATGGCGGCGAGCAAGCGCTCGGTGCGCTGGGCGACCGTCCCCGAGCCAGCAGTCTCGCGCAGCTTCGCGATCACGGCGTTGACCACGGCGTCGACGTCGTTCGTGCGGAAGTGGCGGCCGGTCCCGGGCAGCTCCGCATAGGTCGTGAGGCGCTCGATGGCGAGGCTGCGGATCTCGCTCGCGTCGTTCGGCCCCACGGTCAACAGCTCGGTCACGAAGCGCCTCGCCTCGTCGGGCGAGCGCATCACGCGCTCATGCATGGGCGCCAAGACTTCGCCCAAGAGGTTGTGGGCGACACCTTCGGTCGTGGACCCATCGCGATAACTGAAGCGGCGGCCCCAGTGGTCGAACTCGTGGACGAGGATGCGCGCGGCGTCCTGAGCGCGCGTCGTAACGCTGATGGCCGTCTCGCCGCGGCGGTGGGTACTGCCAGCGTAACCTCCGACGGTCGGCCTGGTCGGATCATCGAGGCCGGCGTAGACGCGCAGGTCGAGCTCACGCAGCGCGCGCATCACGCCCTGCCGATCACGCGGCGTGCCGCCCGGCAGATCCGGCAGCTCGATGGGCAGCTCCATGCCGCGCAGATCCATCGCTCTGCCACTGGTGCTCGCGCCGGCACGCGCGACGCGGGCGTTCCACCGCGTGACCGCCGCGTCCCAGAGCTCCTGGTAGCGCGCGAGCGCTTGCTCACCGGTCAGGTGGGTTTGCCTCTCGAGATCGTCGGCGATGCTGCGCAAAATGCGGCCGCGCTTGTGCGCGCGGAGCAATGCCAGGCCACTCTCGGTGCTGATGAGCTGATCACGGATCTGCGCCCAGTTCTGGATGTCGCCGCCATCGGCGTCGAGAGGGCCGCGTGAGCCCGTCAGCGCGCGAGTGGGGCGCAGCGCACGCGCGACGCGCTCGGCCATCTCGGGATCGCGGATGGCGACCGTGATTTCGTCCCAGACGCGTTGGGCGCCTGTCCTGGCCGGTGGTCCCGAGGAGCTCCAAGCGCCGGTGTATAGGTCGTCGCGACCGGCATGGATGCGCAACGCCGCTTCGCGCGGCAGCGCCAGCGTGAGATCGATGGGGAAGCCGTCACGATGCAGGCGCACCGCGGCCTGCCAGTGGCTCACGTCTTGCGGCAGCCGGACACCCGCCTGGGCTTGGAGATGCGACACCGCAACCGTGTCGTTCTCGTTCAAGCCGGCGAACCAGGTGTCGATCGCGCTGTCGCCGGTGTTGCGCAAGGTGGGGAGCGGCTGGCCAGTCGCGGCTGCATCGGCGTCCGCTGAAGCGGCAACCGGCTCGCGGACCGGCTGACGCACCTCGGTGGGCACCGGCAGACCGCGCCGCAGATCTTCCGCCGCGGCGCGCGCCGTGGGATTGGCCACCGCGGAGCTGCGCAGCATCCCGCGCTGCAAGGCTGCTTGGCCGCCGCCGAAGACCGCGAGCAAGCCCAGGGTGGTCGCGACCTGACCACCAAAGTCGTTGATGCGGCGGTCGCGCTCGGGCCCCGGCGGCATGCGCGCGATCTCGACGGCCTGCACCGCGAGCGGCGCGAGACCGAGCGCGGCGACGCCGCTCCCACCGAAGCTCGCGGTGGCGACGCCGAAGCGCTTCAAGAGCTCTTCACGGGCCATGGCCTCGAGCTCGTGACGCGCCAGCTGCTGCCCGCCACGCGCCGCGATGCGGCTCGAGAGATCGCCGACGAGCTGCTCGGTGAGCTCGCGCCCGCCGGTGCGCATGAGCGCTTGCCGGCCGGCTTGCCCGAGCACCGCGGCGCCCTTGACGGGTGCCGCGAAAGCGAACGCATCCGCGAGCGTCGAGAACACACCGGTGACCAGCTCGGTGTTGCCAACATCAGTGAGCCCCGTCTGCCCCGCCTGCACGACGCTTTGCCAGTTGCGCGCGACGCTCGCCGTCTTCACCACGCCAGTGCCGACGACGCTGCCGACCAGGGCGCCGACACCGGCGCCAACTCCCGCGCCGACACCGAAGAACCAAACGCCGATCCCCGCGCCCACGGCGGCGCCGACCGCCGCGCCACCCAGCGTACCGGCCATGCCCTCGACGAACGAATGCGCGTTGAGGGCGCGGATGAAAGCACGGGTCGCGGCCTGCGCGTTGCCTTGTTGATAGGCGCGGTGAAACTCGTCTTGCGAGCGGCGCACCCAATCGAGCTGCGCGAACGCCGGGTCACGCAGCGCCTCGAGCGTGCGCAGAGCTTCTTGCGGCCGGCCTGTCGTCACGTAGGCGTGCGCTTCCATGACGGCGAGACGGGCACGTTGCTCCGCCGGCAAGCTCGCCGACTCCTGGCGCAGCCGCCGCAGCCGGTCGACGAACGCCGGATCACGCTCCGCGAAAGCGGCCGCGTTCAAGGTCGCGGCGAGGGTGAGGGTGGCTCTTACGCGCTCGCCTTCTGGACCGTTTCGGCGGAGGCCCTGCAAGATGCCGATGGCCTCCTCGTAGTCGCCGGTGTTCGTCAGGCGGGTGGCGCGCTGGAACGCGAGGCGCGTCGCGAACTCCTGGCCACAGCCGGCCGACAGCGCTTGCAAGACCTCTTGGCCGCGCCGGGCAGCGTTGCGCGAGTCGTGCGTGTTGGTCTCGATCATCTGATCGGTCATCGTGAAGAGCTGCTCGATGGCCCGCTCGCGCTCGGCCTGCGGCATTCCCCGGATCCGGTCGGCGAGCCCGCGCACCTCGGCTTGGCGCGCGCCGGCGGTCAGGGTCATCCAGCCGTGACCCGAATCGATGAAGGCGCGGACGTTCTCGGGAACGGTCGAATAGACGTCCAGCGAGGCGCGCTGACCGTTCACCTGGCCCTCGAGCTCCGCGAGGACGCGGGTCTGACTCGACTGAAGCGCGGCGAGCTCCGCCTGGATTTGCGTCCGCTGTTGCGGAGTCAGGTCCGTGCGGCGCAGCACCGTGTTGAGCTGCTCGGCGGCGGCGGCGTAGGCGGCGCGCGCCTCGTCACGGAAGGCCCCCAAGCGCCCGGCACCGGCGCGCTCGCTCGGGATCATCTGGGGAAAGTCGGGGTTGAACGGTGTCTCGGCGGCGATGCGGCGCCAGTCCTCGCCGACCACACCGGCGAAGCGCTGCGGCATGGCCTCGCCTGCTTTGCGGAACATCTCCGCCGCCGACAGGTGCATGCCGGTCATCACCGTGTCGGCGAAGCGCGCGACATCGGGGTGGCCGTTCGCGAGCTCGGCGAGGCGCGCGCGTGTCCGCTGCAGCGTGCTCAGCACGTCACGGCGGTTGAAGGTGCCGGTGGCGAGCTGGCGTAGGCGATCTTCGCCCGCGCCGATCTCGGCGGTCGCGGTGGCCATGCGCTCGGTGCGCTCTCCATCCGCGATAGCGGTCTCGAGCAGCTGCCTCACTTGTGGATCGGCGCGCTCGCCCAACGTCTGCAGCTCGGTGAGCCTCTGCCGCAGGAGCTCGAGCCGCATGCGCGCGGGTCCCGGCGCGAACGCCAGGTTGAACGTCGTCGCCGCCGGCACTTGAGCGTCCGCCGCGCGCGGTAAGTTGGGGTTGGCCGCGCTGAACGCCGCGAGATGGGTCGCGGTGACGTGCGAGGGCTCGATGCCATACGCGGCGGCGACGACGTCACGCACCGAGCGCGCCCGCGTGGTTCGGCCGACACCAGCGGCTCCGAGCGTCACCATGTCGACGGCGATGCCTTGACTCGCAAGCCGGCGATCTTCGGCCCCGAGATCGGCGCGCCGACGCGTACGCTGACCCGACTCCTCCGCGGTCATCGGCTGCGGACCTACGCGTGCCCCACGGGTCGCCGGGCGCGACTCACCGGGCAGCAACGCGTCACGCTCGGCGGGTGCGCGCACCTCGGTGGTCTCGACGCGTCGTTCGGCTTCGGTACGAGCTTCGTCGGGGCGCTGAACGACCACGCTTGCATCGACGCGGCGATTGCCCCCGCCGCTCACACCATCCGTCATGCACGAAAAGGTAGCAGGCGCGACTCACCTGCGAAAGCCTGACAGTGGGGCACACCAGGGCGGAAAACGCTGATTTTTCAGCCGAAAGCGGCCATTCGGTCGAGCTGTTCGTCGACCGCCGCGAAGACCAGGCGGTTGCCGTCCTGCGCGTAGCCCTCGAGCGCCCGCTCGTGGTCGTCCAGGCCCTCGACGAAGCCGTGGATGACGGCGGGGTCCTCCAACGTGTCGGCGTAGCGGCCGTAGCCGAGCCGCGCGAGCCAGCGGGCGTTCAGGACCTGCTCGAACTGGCCTTTGACGGGCACCGACAGCATCGGCTTGCGCAGGTAAACGCACTCGCCCATCAGCGTGAAGCCGCCGCCGGCGATGACCCCCCGGGCCGACGCCACGTCGTCGACGAAGGCCTGCTCGCTGAACGGCCGGTAGGTGAGGTTGCCGTCGCTCTGGTCCTCGGTGATGCCGCGGCGCATGCCGTAGATCTTGGTGGGGAGTCCTGTCTTCTTTAGCGTAGCAGCGAGACCGTCGTTACCCTCGGCGGTCTGATAGACCAGCAGGTGCTCGCCGCGGCGCGGTTTGGCCGCGAGGATCTCGTCGCGCAAGATCGGTGGCACGAGCGTCGTCTTCTTGCGGGCGAGCGGCGGCTGGAAGAACGAGCTGATGATGTAGTGGTCGCAAAACGGCAGCTTCGACTTCACGAAGGCGCGCGCCAGCTCGAAGTCCTTCTCGTGCCCCGCGATGACGTCCTTTGGGTGCCGGCAGCGGTTCAATACCTGCATGTTGTCGATCGATAGGATCGGCAGGTCGTGCGTTTTAGCGTACCAGTAGGTCCACGACTCGAAGTCAGAGATGACGCCCTCGGGCTCGAAGTCGTCGATGAGGCGGAAGTAGGCGGCGATCTGCGTGGGTACGGCGGCGATGCTCTTCACCGCGTTGCTGAGGATGGTGCGCCCCAAGCGCACGCGGTTCTCGTCGTAGATGATGTGGAGCCCATGGATGCGGTTCACGCCGCCGAAGTGCTTGGCGAGGAAGTCGCAAGCCCGGCCCGAGGCCATGATTTCGACCTCATGCCCTTGCCCGAGCAGATAAGAGAGGATGACCCGCGAGCGGATGGCGTGCCCCATGCCCTCGCCGACGACGCCGTAGAGTAAACGCATCGGTTATCGCATAGCGGAAATTGGCGGGAGGTTCTCGGCTATCGGGCTGTCGGTGTCGGGCTATCGGTTATCGGTAGTCGGCAATCGGGTTATCGGCTTTCGGCTTTCGGCTTTCGGCTTTCGGGCTACTCGACCTCGTCAGCCTCGTCTACCTCATCTCCTTCATCCCCCACCCGCTCCTCGACGCTCTCCGTCCGCAGCCCCACCGGCGCAATCCCCGCCTGCCTCTCGCTCAGCACCGCGTGCCCCAGGAACTTCAAAAGCTCGCTGATGCCCTCGCCCGTCGCCGCCGAGATCGCGAAGAACGGCAGCTTCTTCTTCTTGGCGTACTTCTCGAGCTCGGCGCGCTTCTCGGCGACGAATGGCAGATCGATGCGGTTCAGCACGAGCACGCGCGGCACCAGCGCGAGGCGCTCGTTGTGCAGCTTCATCTCGTTCTCGATGGCCTCGAAGTCGGCGATCGGGTCGCGCTCTTCGTTGTCGGGCTCGACGGTGACGAGATGGGCGATGCGGCGGACGCGCTCGATGTGGCGCAAAAAGCGCGTGCCCAAGCCCTGGCCCGTATGAGCGCCGACGATGAGCCCGGGGACATCCGCTAAAACGAACGACTGCTCGGGGCCGAAGGAGACCACGCCCAGGTGCGGCTCGAGGGTGGTGAACGGGTAATCGGCGATCTTCGGACGCGCCGCCGAGACCTTGGCGATGAGCGACGACTTGCCGACGTTGGGGTAGCCCACGAGACCGACGTCGGCGAGCATCTTGAGCTCGAGGCGCACGTTGAGCTCGCTGCCCTCTTCGCCGGGCTGCGCGAACTTGGGCGCTTGCTGGGTGGAGCGCGCGAAGTGCTCGTTGCCCTTGCCGCCGCGGCCGCCCTTGGCGATCACCACCTCGCGGCCGGCCTCGGACATGTCGGCGATCAGCTCTTGAGTGTCGGCGTTGAACACCATGGTGCCGACCGGCACCTTCAAGATCGAGGGCACACCGTCGGCGCCGGAGCACTGGCGGCCTTGGCCGCGCTCGCCGTCCTTGGCGTGGTGCTTGCGCTGGAACTTGTAGTCGAGCAGCGTCGAGAGCTGGCTGTCGGCGCGCACGATGACGTCGCCGCCCTTGCCGCCGTTGCCGCCGTCGGGCCCACCGAAGGGCACGTACTTCTCACGACGGAAGGACACCGCACCCGCGCCGCCGTGACCGGAGCGCACGTTGATGACGACTTCGTCGATGAAATTGGAGCGCACGCAACACCTCTGTCCGCGCGCTAAGTGACTTAGGCGCTCTCGACGACGACGCCGGGCGTGATGACCGCGCGGGTCTTCGCGCCGTGGCGCTTGTAGCTGACCACGCCGTCCGTCAAAGCGAACAGGGTGAAGTCACGGCCCATGCCGACGTTGCGGCCGGGGTGGATCTTGGTGCCCTTCTGGCGGACCAAGATGTTGCCGGCGACCACGATGCTACCGTCGTGCGATTTTACGCCACGGTACTTCGGTTGTGAGTCGCGGCCGTTGCGTGTCGATCCTTGGCCTTTTTTGTGTGCCATGGCGTTCTACCTCGTTCTGTTCAGCTTTAAGCGCTGATGCCGGTGATTTCGAGCTCGGTGAAGTCCTGGCGGTGGCCGATCATCTTGTCGAAGCCCTTGCGGCGGCGCTTCTTGTAGACGAGCACCTTCGGGCCACGGCCCTGGGCGACCACTTTAGCGGTCACGGAAGCGCCAGCAACGGTGGGAGCGCCAATCTTGGCCTCGCCCGCGCCACCGACCATGAGGACATCCTCGAGCTTCACGGTGCCGCCAACCTCGCCGAGGAGCATATTGATGGTGAAACGCTCACCCTGGCTGACTCGATGCTGCTTGCCGTCCGCGCGTACGACTGCGTACATGACAGGAACCTTCTCTTCGGGCCCAAAGGGGCCAAATCGGAACGCGCGTTCTAAGGAACCACAACTGTGTTGTCAACAAGGATCACCCGATCCTAGCGCGGTTTTCCTGATTGTAGGCCCATGTAGGCCTCCGCACCGCGCCTGCGGCGTAGTCAGCCGGCTGCAGCGCGGCACTAGACGCCCAATACGCGTATTTTCTCGGCTTGAAAGACGCCGTGGAGCTTCATGGCCATGGGCGATGCGAGCATCGTCGCTGTGAGCTCGTCGGGCAGATCGGCCGTAACCTTCTGGAGCAGCTCCATGGCGCGCGTCAGTTGTTCGGCGCCGCTGTCCTGACCGCGCTGGGCGCGTCCAAGCTGGAGCCTCGCCTGAATCTCGAGGAGCCGGGCGTTTTGTCCCTGGGCTTTGAGCAAGGCGCGCTCGAGCGCCTCGCGAGAGCCCGTGGCGTCGCCGTGGACCCGCAAGACATCGGCGCCCAAGAGCTCCATCGGCGCCTCGAGGAAAGCGAGCCCACCCGTGAGCACGACGTTGCGCAGCGCCGCGTGCAGCGCCACCGCGTCGTCGTGCCGGCCGAGCGTCATGGCGCACTGGCCGGAGAAAAGGAGCAAGGTCGCCTCGTCGGCGGGGTCTTCGAGGCCTTTCAAACGCGCGCCGATGCCATCGAGAAAAGCACCCGCGGCTTGGGTCCCGCCCGCCCGCGCGTCGAGCCCCGCCTTCACCGCTCCCACGACCGCCGACAGGACGGCATCCGCCCTCGCGACCGGTGAGCCCAGCACGTTCTCGAGAGTGCTCGACGCGGTGGTGGCGTCGCCCATCCACGCGAGCGTGAGGCCCAGGGTCGCGAGCGCCACCATCTGTGCACGGACGTCACCGCTCGCATCCGCCGTCTCGACCGCAAGCTCGAGCGACATCTGCGCCGCGCGGAAATCACCGAGCATCGTGCGCACGAAGCCGATGTCGGCAAGACAAGCGCTCTCGTGCGCATGGGCGCGCAAGCTCCGGACGATCTCGAGGCTCGACGTGTAGCGCTCGATGGCCGCGTCGAGATGACCTTGGCGCAAGCGCAGGTGCCCTAGCTCACGCAGCACCCCCGCTTCACGCAAGCGATCTCCGCTCGCGCGGACACCCTTGAGCCCCGCGAACAGCGCCCGGCGGGCAGCGCTCATACGCCCCGCCCGCGCAAAGCCGCGCGCCAGCACCGAGCTTGCCTTGGCGACGGCCGATGGATCACCGATGGCACGCGCCCGCTGCAGCGCACGCTTGGCATGACGGACCGCGCCCGCGAGCTGGCCCGTGCGGCGCGCGAGCCGCGCCTGCTCGAGCATCACCTCGACCGAGAGAGCGAACGCCGCGTGTACTTCGGCAGTCGGGGCATGCGCCGCGTGGTCGAGCGTGAGCTTCCCATCGAGAATGGCGCGCGCCTGCTCCAAGTGCGCGCCCGCCGCGGTGTGCTGACCAGCGGAGATGGCGACCGACGCCTGGATGCGCAGCGCCTCGGCGGTGAAGATGGGCATCCCGCCGTCCGTCAAGCCGAGCGCGAGCGCCGCATGACGCCCTGCTTCCTCGGGGGATCCCGAGGCGAGGAGCGCCGCCGCGAGCCCCAGGTTTGCTTCGATGGAGGTGACGACGTCACGGCCGCCCGTCTCGGCGAGCGCCACGCGATACCACGTCATTGCCCGCCCGATCTCACCTGTCCGCGTTAGCGACCGACCGATGCGCGTGGCGATGATGGCGCCGCGTGGATCATGCGCCCCTTCGAGGCGGCGATAGGCGTGGTTGTAATATTCGGTGGCGCGCTTGTCCGAGAAGACGCGGGCGGCGCGGTCACCCGCCTCGATGGCGATGGTGATGGCGCGGGCGTTGTCGCTGCCACGGAGCACGTGCTCGATGAGCTCGGGGGTCGGCTCACCAGCCGCTCCGCCCACGAGCTCCGCCGCGCGGTCGTGCAGGCGCTGCAACACATCGGCAGGCGCGAGCTCGTAGAGAACGTCGCGCACGAAGCGGCGCGAGAAGATGTAAGTCGGGGTTTGCGTCGCGTGGGCCGCGGCCAGAAAGCCTTGGTGCGACAGGTAGGCCAAGGCCGCCTGGGTCTCGGCTAAATCGCCGCCGGTGAGCCGTGCCACCGCCACCGCGCTGATGCGCTCCGCCAGCACGGCCGCCGCGAACGCCACGTGCGCCGTCTTCTCGGGCAGCGCCTCGGCGCGTGGCCGCCAGGTCTCGCGGGCGTCTGGCCGGCCGCGATAGCGTCCACCCGCGAACACGATCTTGCCATGCCGCCGCGTGAGGAGACCGTCGACGAAGAAGCTCGCGAGCGTGCGCTCGACGAGCGTCGGCTCGCCACGGCCGTCGCCGCGCAAGCGCACGAGCGCCGGCTCGGGGAGTCGCAGCCCCTGCACCCGGTGCGCCACCAGGCTCGCGACCGCCTCGTCATCGAGCGGCGAGAGCACCATCGTCGTCGCGTCCGCGCCCAAGATGCCGAGGTCGTCATCCGCCGCGCAGACGATGAGCAGCGGCGTGCTCGAGCGGTCGCGCGCCATGCTCTCCAGTACCTGCAAGGCCACGGGCTCGGCGCGTTGCGCGTCGTCGATGAGCAAGGCCGTGGGCTCGTCCGCGAAAGCGTCCACCAGCAAGCTCGACAAGCGTGACACGAAGGTCGCGGGATCGCGATGAGCGAGGCTTGCGCCCTGGTCACGGCCACGCGTCCAGTCCGGCGTGACCTCGGCGACGACGTCGGGGCGCAACGCATGCGCGGCGCGCAAGATGCGGTCGAGCGGCGCATCGGGGGCTCGTGAGGTGCGAAAGTGCGCCACGCGGAACCCCTCCAGGCAGAGCGTCGCGCCGAGCTCGCGCATCAGCGGTGTCTTGCCGATACCCTCGCGGCCAACCAACGCCACCGCGTGGGGCAAGCGCTTGCGTTTCACCTCGCGCGCCAGCGCCGTGAGCCGCGCGAGCTCGCGTGGACGGTGCGCCACGGCCCCTCCCCGCAGCATGCGCTCGGTGGTCGTCTGCTCGTCGCGCGCCGTCAGCCCCAAGCCTTCACACCGCGATAGCGCAGCGCCAGCTTCGAAGGCGCTGCCATAGCGGCGCGCGGGCTCGGGGTGCATCAAGCACATGACGAAGTCCGAGAAGTCACGCGGCACCAGTGGGTTCACCTGATAAGGCGGGACCGGCAGCGCCACGTGACGCCGGGCGATGCGCGCGAGATCGTCTTCGCTGGAATCGGGTACGAGCGCCTCGTAGAGCATGACACCAAGCCCATAGAGATCGGCTCTGCCATCCACCGCTTCACCGCGGGCGGCTTCCGGCGCCATGTACGGGAGCGTCCCCCCGGTGCTTCCGGGTAGCGCCCCACGCGTCGCCAGGCCAAAGTCGATGAGACGCGCCACCGCGGCGGCTCCGCTCCCCGCGACCAGGACGTTCCGCGGCTTGAGATCGCGATGGACGATGCCACGCAGATGCAACGTCGCGAGCGCCTCGAGCACTTGCATGGCGACGATGGCGAGAACCTCGGGGGATTGCCGGTGCGCGAAGACGTCGAAGCCGACACCGTCGACCAGCTCGAGCGTGTAATACGGTAACGCCGTATCGCTCACCCCGAAGTCGTAGGCGCGCGCCACGTGCGGATGCCGAACCTCGGTCAGCAAGCGGTATTCGGCCTCGAAAGCCCGCCTGGAAGCCCTGCTCGTCCCGATCTTCAGGGCGCGCCGAACGTCGTGCAGGGCATCCCAAACGTCGATCACCAGGGACTTGGCGCCACGCCCGAGCTCCCGCTGGATCCAGAAGCGCGACTCTACCCCGAGCTCGGTCATGGGAGATTGGGGGTACCACGACTCGGCACAAAGGTGAGGGGTCTCGTTGACCTAGCACGTCGCTAGTGCGCATAGGGACTCACCCATGTCGGACGCACAAGCGACCAAGCAGGACCCTTACCGCGCCACCCTGAATCTCCCGACCACGACGTTCGCGATGAAAGCGAACCTCGCGACGAAGGAACCGCAGATTCAAGCGCGCTGGCAGGAGCTTTCGCTCTACGACACCCTGGTTCAGCGCGAGAGCCCGAAGGGTCCCTTCGTCTTCCACGACGGCCCACCCTACGCCAACGGCCCCATCCACATCGGCCATTTGCTCAACAAGATCTTGAAGGACATCGTCGTCCGCAGCCGCGTCATGGCTGGCCACTGCGTCGACTACGTGCCGGGCTGGGACTGTCACGGTCTGCCCATCGAGCACAAAGTGCTCAAGGAGCTGGGCGCCGAGGCGAAGAACCTCTCGACCATCGAGGTGCGCAAGCGCTGCCACGACTACGCGGCGGGCTACGTGCAGACCCAAGGCTTGCAGATGCAGCGCCTGGGCACCCTCGCGAACTACGCGCACCCGTACCTCACCATGAGCCCCGGCTACGAAGCCGGCGTCCTCGAGGTCTTCGCGACGCTCATCGAGCGTGGTCTCGTCTACCGCGACTTGAAGCCGGTGCACTGGTCGATCGCCAACCGCACCGCTTTAGCGGACGCAGAGCTCGAGTACATGGACCGCAAGGATCCGAGCATCTACGTGCTGCTCTCGAGTGAGCTGCCGAAGCACGGCGCGGTCGACTTGATGATCTGGACGACGACCCCCTGGACGCTGCCGGCGAACCTCGCGGTGGCGGTGCATCCCAAGGGTAAGTACGGCGTCTACGAGGTCACGCTCGATGGCAAGCAGCGCAAGATCGTCGTCGTCGAGGAGCTCGCCGAGAAGGTCTTCGCGCTGCGCGGCGCCGCGTTCACCAAGCTGGATACGCTCACCGGCGAGCAGCTCGTGGGCACCGAGTACCAGCACCCGTTCGCGGAGCGCCGCGGCAAGGTGCTCCCCGCCGACTACGTGACCTTCGAGGACGGCACCGGCCTCGTGCACACCGCGCCCGGCCACGGCGTCGAGGACTACCAGACCGGCCTGAAGAACGGCCTCGCCATCTACTGCCCCGTCGGCCCCGACGGAAAGTACGACGCCACGGTGCCTGCGTTCCTGCAGGGCATCGACATCTGGAAGGCGAACCCGCAGATCATCGAGCGCCTGAAGGGCTCGGGTCACCTCTTCCACCACCTCGAGTTCACGCACAGCTATCCGCACGACTGGCGCAGCAAGACGCCGGTCATCTTCCGCGCCACCGAGCAGTGGTTCATCGGCGTCGACAAGCCGTTCGAGGCGGACGGCAAGAGCGCTTCGTTGCGCGAGCGCGCCTTGGCGGCCACCGAGCACCAGATCGAGTTCGTGCCCGACTGGGGCAAGAACCGCATGCGCGGCATGCTCGAGTCACGGCCCGACTGGTGCATCAGCCGCCAGCGCGCTTGGGGTCTGCCGATCCCGGCGTTCGTGGGCGCGGACGGCAAGACGCTGCTCACCCCGGCCACGGTGCGGCACCTCGCCGCGAAGGTCCGCGATCACGGCTCCGACGTGTGGTTCTCGCGCACGCCGGCCGAGCTGCTCGCGGGCTACGACGTCAAGAGCGATGCCGCGGCGCCTGCTTGGGCCAAGGAGAGCATGGCCGGCCTCGAGAAGGGCAACGACATCTTCGACGTCTGGTTCGAGTCGGGCTCGTCGTGGAACGCGGTGCTGCGTCAACGGCAAATTGGCTATCCCGCGGGTCTCTACCTCGAAGGCTCCGACCAGCATCGCGGCTGGTTCCAGAGCTCGCTCTTGCCGGCGCTCGGCGCGACCGGCCGGCCGCCGTTCCTCGCGCTCCTCACGCACGGCTTCATGGTCGACGGCTCGGGCGCCAAGATGAGCAAGTCGGCGGGCAACGCGCTCGAGGTCGACAAGCTCCTCGCGCAGTTCGGCGCCGACATCTGCCGCTGGTGGGTGTCGAGCTTGAACTACGCGCACGACATCAAGGTCGACCTCGAGTACTTCAAGACGGCGAGCGAAGAGTACCGCAAGGTGCGCAACACCCTGCGCTTCCTGCTCGCGAACCTCGACGGCTTCGACCCCGCGCAGCGCGTGCAAGTCACCGCCGCCGACAAGCACACCATCGACGCCTGGGCGATGCACGAGCTCGATGCGCTCATCACCACGGTGCGCGAAGGCTACGACACCTACCAGTTCAAGAAGGTGCGCGAGGCCATCTTCAACTTCTGCAACGACACGCTCTCGGCGGTGTACCTGGCCGCTATCAAGGACAGGCTGTACTGCGAGGCCAAGACCTCGGTGAAGCGCCGCCGCACCCAGACCGTCATCTACGACATCGTCGACGCGCTGGTGCGCATGCTCGCGCCGATCTTGGTGCACACCGCCGACGAGGCGTATCTCGAGCTCATCCGCATGCCCTCGGAGCACGCGACCGCTTGCGTGCACACGCTGGTGCTGCCGGAGCTCTTGGACGGCGCGCGCGACCCGGTCTGGGACGAGGTCATGGCCCTGCGTCACCGCGCCTTGAAAGCGCTCGAGGACGCCAAGGCCAGCACCGGCATCGCCAACCCCTTGGACGCGGGCATCACCGTCAAGCTGTCCGCCAAAGCATACGCAACGCTCGCGCCCTACGGTGGTGAGCTCGCCGACCTGTGCGGGGTGAGTCGCTTTACGCTGCTCACGCACGACGGTGACGAGGTCATCGGCATCGACGATCTGCGCAACGAGCCGCGCTGCCAGCGCTCGTGGAAGCGCGACGGCACGGTGAAGCAACGCTCCGACGGCGGCTGGCTGTCGCAACGCGACGCCGAGGTCTTGGGCCTGCAATGAAGCGTATCGTGGTCTTGTTCGTTTTGGCGGCCGCCTGCAGCGAAAAGCCCAAGCCCATCGACCAGCCGGTCGCGGACATCGAGCCGCCCGCGGTCACCGCCCCGCCCTTCAAGGTCGGCAAGCGCAGCCTGTTGCTCGCTCAGGCCCAGTTCGAATGGGTCGAGGAGAACGGCGAGCGCCGCGCCAAGCCCGGCCCCGCGAAGCTCCTGGTGCTCACCCGTGACGGCGCCGCGTTCAAGAAGCGCGTCATCGAGGACCCCGAGAGCCGCGTCTTCCACAAAGCCGCCTGCGTCGAAGGCGGCGTCATGACCATCGGCGCCACCCAAGCAAAGCTCAAGCTCTGGGCCCCCGACTTCGCGACCAGCCAGACGCTCTGGACCGTGAGCTTCGGCGGCAAGTGGGACCGCTTGCGCGACTTCGAGTTCGTCGACGCGGACAACCTCGCCATCGCGACGCACGATCAAGGCGTCGTCGCCCTACTGACGCGCACCAAGGACGGCTGGATCGCCAAGGAGCTGTCGCGCAAGGCCGACACCTTCGTCCACGAGATCGAGGTCGGTGACGTGGACCGCGACGGCAAGACCGAGATCTACGCGACGCCGTCCGACCCCAACAAGGTGAAGACCTCGCAGGGCGGCAGCATCGTCACCTTCACGCCGCCTGATTGGAGCATGAGCCAGGTCGCGGCCTTCACCGGCAGCCACGCCAAGGAGATCCTGGTCGCGGACATCGACAGCGAAGCGCCCGGCGCCGAGCTCTACGCCGCCGTCGAAGCCGAGCTCGGGCCGACGCCTGGCTCGGGACAGACCCAGCCCGTCGAGATCCGTCAGTACACCAAGGGCGCCGCCGGCCGCTGGATCATGCGCGTCGTCGCCAAGCTCGAGCGTGCCCTCCAAGCGCGCGTCTTGCTCGCCGCCGATCTGCAAAAGCACGGCCACCCGGACCTCGTGGTCACCACCATGAAGGACGGCATCTGGCGCCTGCAGCCGACCGCGGGCGGCAACCCCTGGAACGCCCATCAGATCGACGCGGAGTCGACGGGCTTCGAGCACGCGGCGCAAGCCTACGACACGGACGGCGACGGCCTGCTCGAGCTGTACGTTTCAGCGGACGATCAAGACGAGGTGCGCTCCTACACCTGGAACGGTGAGACCTTCCAGCGCGCCACCATCGCGACCCTCGAGAAGAGCGACATCACCTGGTCGATCATGGGCTGCGGCCGCGACTACTAGTTGGCTGAGCTCGGCCGCAGCGCAGTCCCGCGTCCCCGCTCACGAGACTGCTCGAGCAACTCTTACGTGCCCCCGCCGATACTCCAGCCGAGAGTCGACAAGGGGTTGGTGTATGCAGATCGGTGCGCAGCCTTTGAAGGTCCAGTTCACGTTGCACGAGGCCACGGAGGTCCCGAGCAAGCCGGTGATCCATCCGCCGCGTGACTTCGCCGCCACCACCGGCCCGGTCAGCGCCGACTGCAAGAAGCTCACGGCCTATGTGCTCGGGGCGGGCCCCAATGGGACGAACGGCACGCAGTCCTTCTGGATGTCCGCCGAAGTCGCCCAGCAGTTCGAAGCAGCGGTCGGCGCCGCGCTCAAAGCCGGCAACTATTACGCCATCGGCTTCGCGCGCTAGGCCCACCATGGATCAGCACGACTTTGATCGCCTCATCGCTAGGCTCCCAACCCTGGCTTCCCACGCGGACTTCGTGCGCGCGTTGCTGCGCCCCTGTGTGCGCATTCGCCTCACTGACCAAGCCCCCGAAGGCACACAAAGCAGGCTCGCTGGCATCCCCACGCTGCCTCCTGGTTTTGATTGGCCGCGACACGACGCCAGCCTTTACTACTGCCTTGGTCAAATCAACTTTGCGGAGATCGTCAACCGTCCCGACGCACTGCCAGAGACGGGAGTGCTGGTGCTGCTCTACGCCGACCACGACCCCACCATCGACTCCGATGCCGGAGACATCTTTTGGCGAGACGAGGGCTACATGAAGGCCTGGTACTTCGAGGATCCGAGCGCGCTCGTGCCCACGATGGTACCGCACGGCCGCGGGGCCCAGGGGTTGCGTATCACTCTGAGTGGCGAGCTCGATCTTCCGCGCCACTCCGAGTTGTGCAGGGACCCGCCCTTCGATTTCGCCGTCTTGGGCAACGCAATCGACGATCCCGACGCGTGTATCGGACGCCCTTCCGCGAACCCTCTGCTAGCCACCGACTACTTGCTGGGGTACCCGTCCCACTACAGCCTGGGATACGATCCCACGCCTGGTCCCGAGTGGGTGCCGCTGCTGACTCTGCATTCGCACAATAAGCTCGAATGGTGCTGGCAAGATGGCAACAAGCTCATGGTGTTCATCGAGCGCGACCGACTTGCCGCCCGCGACTTTAGCGTCTTGAGGTGCGATGCCGGCTGACTTCCCGAGAGGCCGGTCATATGGGACCGAGCTCCCAGGCGGCGACAACGGGAAACGGCGCGGTGTTGGCTCTAGTCGTTCGGCGCCTGCGTGAGGTCCACGCCGTAGTTCTTGATCGAGAGCTGCTCGAGCTCGCCGGTCGCGCGCATGTCCGCGAGGGCTTTGTTGACTGCTTTGAGCAGGTCCTCGTCGTCGACGGTGGGGCTGCGGTCGGTGGCGGTGGCGAGCTGTTCCGCGAAAGAGGCTCGGGCGAAGCGGGTGACCGCAGTCGGGGCGCTGTCGAGGGTCGTCTGCGATGACATCATCACGTCGGCTTCGTGCGGCTGCGCGCTGAGCGCCGCGATGCAGTCGGTGTCGGTGTCCTTGATGATGAGGCCCGCCGAGGCTGGCGGCGGCTCGTAGATGCTCGATGCCGACAAGGTCAGGCGCCCCGAGAGGTAGTCCTCGTAGGTCGTGCCGGTGGCGACGCAGATGGTGCGGCCAGCGAGCTGCTCCGAGCTGGTGATGCCGCTGTCCACGGCCGCGCCGAAGTAGGCGGGGACGTAGTAATACGGCGTCGAGAAGTTGAGCACCGACAGGCGTTGGTTGGTGATGGTCACGGAGCCCACCGAGAGGTCCCACTTGTCGTCCCAGCCGCCGGCGATGACGTCGTCGAAGCTGGGCGTCACGAAGACGGCGGTGACACCGATGTGCTTGGCGATGGCGCGCGCCACGTCGATGTCGTAGCCGAACCATTCGCCATCGATGAGCTCGGACTGTGGCGGATAAGCGGCGTCCGTGGACACACGCAGCTCGCCACGCTCGAGGACATCCGCGAGCACGCCGTAGACCTTGTCATCGCCACAAGCGCAGAGAACGAGGCACGTCAAAAGGCTCAGTCGCCGCATGATCCCTCACTTACGCAGTCATAGACGGCAGTCTCGACGAAGTCGTTCTTGCGCACCTCGAAGGAGGCAACGCGATCACGGACATCGCCATTCACATCATAGTCGACCGGTCCGGAGGCGCCCGTGTAGTCCATCGTCATGCCCGAAGCGATGGCGAGGATGGCCGCGCGCAAGCCGTCTTCACCAGCGCTCACCTGCACGGCGCCAGAAGAGCGATTGCTGGTGTCCCTCAACGCGACGCGCATCGAGCTCGCCGTCCTCTCGCTCATGAGTGACGCGAGCATGAGCGTCACGGCGTTGTCGTAGTAGGTGGCCGCGAGCGCCGGCGGCTCGAAGCCGTAGGCCCGGGTGAAGTCCTTGGCAAAGACGCGGCCGGACAGACCATCCGTCCCCACGTAGGAGACACCGCGCACGCCCTCGGCGATGGAGCCGAGCTGATAGAGCGTTCCGCTTTGACGGAAACGGTAGAAGTGCAGCACCGGCGCGCCCGAGGAGGTCGCGTCGTAGGCGGCCACGAACGAGGCATGATTGGCGGCCTGGCTCGCGACGACGATCACGTCGGGCTCGCCGTCGGCCTCCGAGCTGCTGCCGTCCACCGCCTCGGTGTTGCCGTCGAGGAGGCGCGAGATGTCGCGGCCGTAGTCGACGCGGTTGGCGTCGCCCGGACGGTGCATGATCTGCTCGACCTTGAAGGTCCCCGCCGGCACGCTGACACCGTCGCCGAGCATGAGCGCCGCGGTGATGGCGTCGCTCGCCTCGCGGCCGAAGTCATCGTCGGCGGAGTAGACCGCGACCTTGCGTAACCCATCGCGATTCACATCGCCCAGCTCCGCGGCCTTGCGGCTCATGATCACCGCCATCGGCCCGATGTCGGCCACCGTGCGGAACAACCAGCCATCGGCGTCGCGGCGCACCAAGTCATCGAGGCTGCCGCCGGTGACGCTGCTGTCGGTGAGGAGCGTGCTGGTGCAGCTCGAGCATTGCACTGGAACCGCGGCGGCGCCGCTGTAGACCAGCGCGAGCGCGGCCCGCGCCGTGTCGGTCGTGTCGGTGATGAGCGCCACGGCGCCCTGATCACGCACGAGCCCCAAGGCCTCCTCGGCCACGACGCTGGCGAGACCTTGCGAGTCGCGGATGCGCAGCACGAAGCGCTTCGAGAACGTCCCATCGGCCGCGAGCGCGGCGTTCATTTGCTCGGCCGCGAGCTCCATGGCTTGCGTCCAACCCGTGTCCGCTTCAGCGGTCGTCTGGTCGACGACGACGCCGATGACGGTGCCGTCGCGCAACACGTCGTCACTGCAAGCGACGAGGGCAAGGCATCCCAAGGCGAAGAAGATACGCATACGCATCCGTGTGCTCCTAGAAGGACTGCGCGAGGCGGAAGAAGAATTGACGGCCCAGGTTCGGCAGATCGTAGCCGCCGTGACCCGGCTGACTGAACGCGTTGTCGGTGAGGTTGTGAATCGCGACGGTGACCTGCGTCGGACGCGACTCGCCAAAGAACGCGAGGTTCATCGACGTGAGCGCGAAGTCGAGCGTGCCGTACGGCGCGAGCACGTAGCCGGTACGGTCGTTGAGCAGCGTGTTGTTCGACGACGAGCCGCGCACCCCGACGATACGGCCAGTGAGCGCCAAGGCGGCGTAGACCTCCGGCAGGCGTAGCGTCGAGCCGGCGTAGATGGTGTACGAGGGGAACTCCGCCGGAGCGGCGTTGCCGAAGAGCCCCGCGGTGTTGGTGTCGTCGTTGGCGAGGAACTGGCCGCTGAAGCTCGCGAACGCCAGGAGACGCGCCGAGCTCCAGCGCGCGCCGAGCTCTGCCCCCCAGAAGTCGCGGTCATCGAGGTTGCGCGCCGCGAAGCTCGACGAGACCTGCGTGAGCTCGATGGGCCGGTGCAGACCCTGATAGTAGAGCGAGCCGTCGATGACGACGCTGTCCGTTACAGCGACGGTGGTCGCCCACTCGACGCTGCGCGCCGACTGCGGCTGGATGGCGGGTAACCCCGGCAGCGCGGTCGAGCCGACGACGTTGTAGGACGAGCCGAAGCCAGGCTGCGCGAAGAGCTGCACGCCCGACGGCGTCTGGAAAGCGCGGCCCGCGATGAGCTTGCTGATGACGTGCGGCCCGAAGGCGTACGCGAGACCAGCGCGCCAGCTGAGCTGCGACTCGAAGCGGTTGGGATCGTCGAAGCGGACGTTGCCGAGCACGTAGAGGTTGGGGAGCGCGGCGATCGGGTTGCCGCCGAGCTGCGCGAAGATGCCCAGATCGGAGAGGACGCGCTGGCGGGGCGTCGTGGGGTCGATACGCTGCAGCTCGTAGCCCGCGGGGCGGTTGAGCAGCGGCACCTCGTAGATCTGTGTGTAATAGAGGACACCCTCGCTGTCGTGCGTGTAGTCGGCGCCGACCTTGAGCTCGAGGTCGAACGGCAGCCGCGTCTCGATCGCCGCCGCGAAGTCGAACGCGGTGTACGAGAAGTTCCTGCGGTAGCTGAAGTTCAGGCTGTCGTTGGCGAACAGCTCTTCGTTGCCGGTGGGGCCGCCGTGGCTCCAGCCAGCGCTCGCGGAGATCGTCGTCGCGGTACCGACCTGCTGGACCCAACCCAAGCTCGCCCAGTTGTTGGCGAGCGCGATGCGGCTCGCGTGCGTGAACACCGAGCCTGGTTGCAGCTCCGCCACCGAGTCGACGACTTGCCGGCCGCCCTGCGCCGACAGCTCGGTCTCACCGATGCGCAGCTTGCTCGCCGCGAAGAACGACATGGGCCGCGCGATGTCGTCACGCGTCTCGCGATCGAAGAAGGTGGCGTACGCCGGCAGCTCGGGGTTCTGCGCCGGGAAGGTGCGCCGCAGCGACAGACCCGAGCGATCGATGCGGTCCGCTGAAGCGGCTGCCATGATGCTGAAGCCGTCCTGCGCGTACGACAGCCTCACCGCGCCACCGTAGCCGCCGTTGCCGTTGATCACATGGCCGCGGCCAGCGAGCTCGGCGTTGAAGCCCTGCGCCGGGTCGCGGGTGATGACGTTGACGGTCGCCAGGAAGGCGTTGGCGCCATAGAGAGCCGAGAGCGGGCCCTTGGCGATCTCGATACGCTCGACGGTCTCGATGGGGATGTACTCGGGGCCGAGGAAGGCCGTGAGGTCGGGGCGGAAATTGACCTGCACGCCGTTGATCATGATGCGCACGATGCGCGAGCCCGCGCGCAGGCCGCCGCTCACGCCACGCACGCTCACCGATGGAATGACGTTGTCGTCGACCACGTAGAGGCCGGGCGTATTCGAGAGCACTTCGGCGACGCTGCGCCAGCCGTAACGTAGAATGTCCTCGCGCTCCCAGGTGACGACGTTCGCGGGGGTGAGCGCGCGCGATTGCTCGCGGCCCGTCGCGGTGATCACGGGAGCATTCAGCAAGAGCTCCACGTCCAATGAAGTCGCGCCTTCGATCGGATCCAGGGAAGTCTCATCTGGCGCCAAGGCAGTCGTAGACTGTTGAGCTACGACCGCTTCGGCGATGGCTCCTGGACTTGCCGCGCGAGCTACGCTTGCAAACAGCGTGCAGCACAGCGCCATGCCCATCCGCATGACAAACCCTACTCCCACGCGCCTCGAAGCCTCCCGCTCCCGGCGCGCCGCGGGAAGTATCGTGTCACGTGATGACGGACAAAGGCAAACTGCGCCCTGATGGCGCAGTATTCGTCGGGCCTGGCTCACCAATGTCGTCGAGCACGTGTCCAGGCGACAGACGGACGCGCACCTGGATCTGACGGCCATCGAAGTACATGCTCCCGCCGTGGCTTGCGGTGATGGCCTCGGCGGGCGCGTCACCGGTCAGCCGTTCGCTACGCAATAGAGCACTGTAGGGCTTCGTCGCCGGCAGCGGCTGACGCCACACGGGTGTCCACCGTGCCTCGGCGGGGTCGCCGACCAGGCGGCGAAAGACCTCGTGCAAGTGGCGCGAGCGCTCGGGGTCGAGCACCATGCGGCCCCGCCCGGGATTCGCGACTGCTTGAGCACACGCTAGAGCGAGCGAGGCGCGTGTCACCTGAATGAGCTTCGGAGGGATCGGATCCTCGTCGTCGGTGAGGTTGAGCACGAAGCCGCTCTTGGCGAGATAGATGTCCTTGTCCGCGAAGTGCAGCACGCGGTCACGTTGCGCCCGGCGCGCCGCGTGCCCCAGCGGGATGATCTTGTTGTCGAGCTCGCCCCAGATCCAACCGGCCGAGGGGAGAATGTACTCGCGGTCGGCAAGCAGCTCCGGGAGCTCGGCGACATAGGCGGCCTTGTCCGTGACGTTCGGCTGCCACCACTTACGCACGGGTTGCTCGCGACGCGCCTTGGCGATGGCTTCGTAGGCCGCCACTTCGTCGTTCGATGAAGCGCCATTCATGACCAGCGCGCGGTGCGGTAAGAGGTCGTAGTCGTCGACGGTCATCGGCTTCTGACCGGTGATCGCCATGAGGATGTTCGCGCCGCGGAAGAACTCTTCGCGGTCACGAATGATCGTCACGCCGGGCGGCGGCTTCACGTCCCCGATGTCGTAAGCGCGGACCTTCCAGCCGCGCTTGGCGAAGTACGCGGCGGTTGGCGCGCCGAGCTTGCCGAGGCCCAGGATCGAGATCTCGCGGCCCATCTTGAAGCCGCATCGCACCAGGTGTGCCCGCTTGCGCACGGTCTCCTGGTAGAGCGACACGGCGTCGAGCTGCATCTCGTTGTCGAGCTTGAGCTTGGCGCGGGCTACGTCCACCAGCGTGCAATCGAGCGACGGCAACGCCTCGGCGCGGCGGATGCCTCGCGTGGTTTGCTCCACCGCGGTGACGCGCGGCAACAGATCGCGGAACTCACGGTGCAACAGATCGACGATGTGCCCACCCTCGTCGAGCACCAAGAGCTTGGGAGGCGCGGTGCCGTTGGCGACCGCTTCGCGATAGCGGAGGAGCTCGCGGCGCACGACCTTCTCCATGATGGGGTCGTGATGCTCCGCCGCTGACTGCTCGAGCGGATCCGTGGGTACGTTGGCGCCGCGGTCGAGGAGCGCGCGCGCCGCGCCGAAGCAAGTCGAGTAGGACTTACCGACCACCGTCATGTCCGAGTGCTTCAAGCCCTTGGAGGCGAGCGCGTCGAGCAAGCCGACCGTCGACCCGAACAAGTGCTGGACCGCGATGAGGGCGTGCCCCGCGAAGTGATCATCGGGAAAATCACGCAGCGCCTCGTGCACCAGCTCCATGTCGGGTGCCTCGATGGGCTCGGCGCGCATCAACGAGGCCTTCGGCGAGAAATTGTCGAGCGCTTCCCGCAGCGCCTCGGAGCATTGCAGGCGCAGCTCGCGTGAATCGGCGAAGCGCTTGATGCCGCCGGCCAGCAGACCCGCGTGCACCGCCGGTACCACCAAGCGGAAGAACTCGGGCTCGCTGTGGATCGGGCGCGCATCACGCGGAGGGCGCGAGCTCGAGTAGAGCGCCAGCGATTGCAGCGGCGGCGCCTTGGAGCCCACCGGCAGGATGCCGTCTTGCGCGCGCGACTGCAGGGTCGGCTCGGTGAGGCCGCGAAACGCGATGCTCGCGATGCCGTACGTCTCCATTAGATCGCCCGCGGCAACTGCGGCTCGTCGGCGCTGCTCACGGCGAGGTTGGGCACCTGCGCCTGAGCGTGCTCGAGCAGCTTGTCGATCGACGTGATGCAGTAACGGCGCTTCACGCGCCACATGATCTTCGCGGCGTACAAGTCCGCCAAAGCGCGCACGATGGTGCGGCGCCGGCAATCGCTCTCGCGCGCCAGCACGTCTTGCGTGAGCGTGTAGTCGATGAGCACGCCCTCGGGGACGGGGCGGCCGAACTGCGAGGCATACGCCGCGATGGTGGCGATGATGCGCGCCATGGCGGACCCGGCGGCCTTCTCGTACTGGATGGCGATCCCGAACTGACGCGCCACTTCGATGTACTGACGGAAGGCGAGCAGCGCGTCCTTGCGGAGGAGCTCGTGATAGCGGTCGGCGGGCGTCGCGAGGAGCTGACTGCGCACCAGCGCCTGCACGGTCTCGTTCCACGGTGATTGCAGCACGCACTCGGCGTCACCAAAGCTCGCCGGCGCGCCGAAGAGCTTCACGGTGAGGGCGCCGCGCGTCGCGGTCGGCGGGTAGAAGACACGCACCACCCCATCGAGCAGCAAGTAGATGTGCTTGGCCGGCTCGCCAGCCCGCACGATGCTGCCGCCCGCCGGACAATCGATGAAAGTCGAGCGCCGTAAGAGCGTGCGCACGTCATTCTCGTCCGCCCCCCGCCAGATCGGGTGCTGCAGCACGCGACGCTGCAAGACGAGGGGCTCCGTGGTCATCCTCTAGGTTGTCGGCAAAGAGGGCTGACTTGTTGTCATGACTAGCCCAAAGAAGCGCGGCCCTTGGCTATGAGCTTGAGAACATTGAGCAATTGGGCGGGCGTCGCCATCCGATAGGGGGCGAGGCTCATGGCTCGGCCAATCTTCACGGCGTAGGCAGAGGCCGGCAGGGTCGCGAACAGGTCCTCGTCGGTCCGGTCGTCGCCGGCGGCAAACAAGAAGTCGAGCTCACCGAAGCGCTGCATGACGATCTTGAGCGCCCTCCCCTTGTTCACTCCGGCAGGCCGGATCTCGATGACCTTGTGGCCGTGGATGACCTCGAGCGGTGACTTCGCGAAGGCCTCGTTCAAGTGGTTCACCAGCTCGCGCGCCTGCCAATCACCAAAGCCTGGCTCGACGTTGCGGTAGTGCCACGCGAGGCTCGCGGATTTCTTCTCCACCAAGGAGCCCTTCGAGCGCAGGACGAAGTCATCGAGGATGCGGCGCACCGCGTCGCGCCACGACAGGTCGAGCTCGGGGAAGAGATGCTCCCAAGCCGCCGCGCCCGCGGGACGGTACGAAAGTCCATGCTCCGCGATGAGATGGACCGGCACGTTCGCGAAGAACGCGCCGAGGGTCTGATGCTCACGGCCGCTGACGATGACGATCTCGAGGCCCGGGTCGGCGCCCAGGCTCGCGAGCACCTCGAGCAAGCCTGGAGTCGGCGCCGCCTCTTGCGGTGTGCTTTGCAGCTCGACGAGGGTGCCGTCGTAGTCGAGCGCGAGGAGCGCGTGCTTGGCGTGGGCGGCACGCTCGACACAGCCGCGCACCCACTCCCGCGAGACCTCGGTCTTGGCCTCGCTCGCGCCCGCGAGAAAATCGTTGAGGTCACGCGTCGCCGAGTCGAAGGCCTTCAAGAAACGCGCGACCCACCAGTGGACGTCGGAGGTGGCGACACGGTGACGGAGCGCCTTCATGCGCTCGGCTGCCTCGCCGGCCGGCATGGTGACGGCGCGATGGATGAGCGCGGCGGTCCCCTCGATGTCCCAAGGGTTGTGCAGCAGCGCCTCGCCGAACGACGAAGCCGCGCCCGCGAACTCCGAGAGCATCGCGACACCGGAGTCGTCCGTGCGTGAAGCGACGTACTCCTTGATGACGAGGTTCATCCCGTCACGCACCGGTGTGACCAGCATGACGTCCGCTACACCGTACATCGCCGAGAGCTCTTCGGGATTCACCGAGCGATACAGATAGTGCAGCGGCACCATGCCGTCGTGCTCGAGGGCGCCGTTCGCCGCGCCGATGAGACCTTCGACTTCCTCGCGCAGCGCCTTGTAGGCCTCGATGCCGTCGCGCGAGGGGACCGCGAGCTGCACCAGGACGACCTCATGACGCAGCTCGGGGTGGTCCTCGATCATACGGCGGAAGGCGCGGATCTTCAGGGGAATGCCCTTGGTGTAATCGAGCCGGTCGACGCCGAGGACGACCTTGCGGCCGCGAAATTGCTTACGTAGCGCGCGGACCCGCTCCTCCCGCGCCGGAGCTTGGGCGAGCTCCTGGTGCATCTTGACGTCGACTCCGAGCGGAAAGACGCCGATGCGCGAGGTTTGTCCGCTTTCGCGGGTGCCGTCGTCGTTGAACTCGAGGCCGATGATGCGGCGGAAGGACGACACCAGGTGACGCGCGAAGTTGTACGTGTGCACGCCGATGAGGTTGGCGCCGGCCAAGCCCCGCAAGATCTCCTCGCGCCGCGGCAGCATGCGCACGACCTCGGACGAGGGAAACGGGATGTGCAGGAAGAAGGCGATCGGCGTCTCGGGCAAGCGCTCGCGCAGGAGCGCCGGCAGCAACATCAGGTGATAGTCGTGCACCCAGATGCGGTCACCCGGCTGGACGCGCGCGGCGATGACCTCGGCGAAGCGCTCGTTGACGCGCTTGTAGGCCTCGAAGTCCTCGGCGTCGAAGGTGACGTGATTGAGCAGGTAGTGGAACAGCGGCCAGAGGACGTTGTTCGAGTAGCCCTCGTAGTGGCGCTTGGCGTCGTTCGCGTCGAGCGGGATGGCGACCAGGCGCTGCCGCTCGAGCTCGCTCTCGATGTCGCCTTCGAGCTCGTCGCCGCCGAGGCTACCGATCCACTCGCCGTCGCCAGCGTCGTGCACCGGCCCCAAGCCCGCGATGAGGCCTCCGCTACTGCGGACGAGCTGTGGCGCGTACCCTTCTTGCCGTTTGATCGACACAGGTAGCCGGTTCGACACCAGCAACAGTCGACCCATTGCGAGATCCTCCCGTGAATCCCGCAGGCTAATGACGCGGGTTCACGAGATCAACCGGATCTCGCGATTCAGAGGTGGGCTCAGCCGGCCGGTACCGGTTGCTCGGCCCTCGGCTGCCGGTCACGTTGCGCGGGCGCGGGTTGCTGTGTCTGCCCGGTGAGCGCGCCAAAGATCTGGGCGGGAATGCCGAGCAGGCCAGTGATGAGCTTCCCGAGGAAGCCGAATGGACCAGCGGTCTGCGCACCAGGCTGCTGCTCCGGACGCTGCTCGGGCCGCTGTGCGTCTTGTGGACCGCGGGGCTGCCCGGCGGATCGCGTCGTCGGCGGGGGCGCCCGGCGCGCCGGGGCCGCCTTCGCGGCGCTGATGGCCTCACGCAAGAGCGCCTTGTCGTCGCGGCTCAACCGACCAGCGCGCGCCAGCTTGCCGAGCTCCGTGACGATCTGCTGCGGGGAGTATCCAGCCCGACGCAGCTCCGCGACCAGCGCCGCTGCCGGCGTTTGGGTCGCGCGCGCCCGCTGCAACAACGCTTGAACGCTCTGAGCCGTCAGATGAGGTCTTGCTACTCGAGTCATTGGCGCCCGTCCTTAGTGAGGTCCGCGTGCTCCGCGCAGACGAACCCAATTTTCGATTTCGGGTTCTCTAGGGTTATCGGCAGGCGTTGTCCGGCGTTGCTCACTTTTCTGATCTTTTTTGCAACACCATGAAATTGCTTCGTTTTTAGGAAGGACGCCCCAGCACGTTCGTGATCGCCGCCTCACAGGCCGGCGCGACTTGCTCCGTGATGACCGGCCACGGTGAGAGCTTCTCTTCGATGAAGTACGGCGCCTCGCCCGGCACGTCCTGCCACTTGGGGCGCTCGAGGATGCGCAGCAAGCGTGCCGCCGCGACCTCCGGCGCCTCCCAGCGTCTCTTCACCTGCCTCAAGACCCAGCCCATGAAGCCACGGCGCGCGCCGAGGTCGGTGCGGATGACGCCAGGGTGGATGACCGCGAGGTCCACGGCCGGGTAGCGCCGCGCCACGGCGCGCATCGCCACCGCCTGGCCGAGCTTGGTGTCGGCGTAGGTGTGGATGCTCGAGAAGTCCTCGCCGCGCGTGGTGCGGTCGGCGTCGAAGCGGCCCTTCACCATGATGCCGGCGCCGATGACCAAGATCCGCGAAAGCAGACCAGCGCGCAGCAGCGGCTCTTGCACGAGCAGCGGCGCCATCATGTTGACCATGAAGCTCATCTCGTAGCCGTCGACGTTGAGCACGCGCTTGGCGGGCCAGATGCCGGCGTTGTGCACGAGGACGGCGCCGGGCCGCACCGATTTTACGAGCCGCTCACCGAGCGCGCGGCTGCCGCCGATGGAGGAGAGGTCGCCGATGATTGCCTCGGCGGACTTCCCCTGCTTTGCGAGCTCACGCACCAGATCGCCGGTCGCGGCGGCGTTCCGGCCAACGAGCACGAGCCGATAGGTCTTGGGTGCCGCGAGGGCCAGCGCTTTGCCGATTCCACCGGTCGCGCCGGTGATCACGAGATCTTGCATCAGGGTTGGGCAGCCTAACGCTTTTGACCCGGCCCGGCCACGTGATACGACTGCCGCCCATGAGCCAGAAAGGCTTCGGTAAAACCGTTCTGGGGTGGTTCGTCGTCGATGAAGACGGTGACAAGCCAACTGACGCCGACGCGTTGATCGCCAAGTACGCCTCGCAAGAGGTGCAGGCGCCGCCAGTCGAGCTCAAAGGTCCCCTCCCGCAAGTCATCGACGGTCACGTCGACTTCCAACAGGTGTACGGAGCCGCCGGCATCGGTGACGAAGAGCGCGGCCGCGTCCAAAAGGCGCAAGAGCTCTTGCGCTCGCTGCCCGCCGAGACTCCCGCCCCGGTGAAAAAACAGATCGTCGAGGCCTCGCTGAAAGCCTTCGGCGTGCCCACCGACAAGATCATCGAGTCCGCGGTCTCCGAGATCGAAGCGCTCGAGGCCTTCATCCGCGCCGGCCAGTCCGACACGCAGAAGGTCCTGTCCGAGGGCACGAGCCGCGTGACCGAGCTCGAGCGCGAGATCGCCGAGGTCAAGAAGGTCATGCAGCAAGCCGTCGCCGACCAGCAGACCCGCACCGCGAAAGCGAACAACGAGAAGCTCTCGATCCAGCAGGTCCTCGAGTTCTTCGGCGTCGACGCGGTCGCCAAGGTCGTGAACGATTCACCCAAGCTTCATCAGCCCAGCTAAAGGAGCCACGTCATGGCCGGTCCCAGCGCCTTCTCCCGTCTCGCCAACTTGTGGCGCGGTTTCGTCAGCCTCTGGATCTCGGACGTCGAGAAGAATCACCCCGAGATCGCCTACGAGAACGCCATCAACGGCATGGTCGAAAAGTACGCCGCGTTGAAGCGCGCCACGGCGGCCATCATCCGCCGCCGTGAAGACATCGAGGAGCGTCACAAGAGCGAGACCAAGGAGCTCGCCCAGGTGAACCTCGATCTGAACACGGCGGTCGAGACCGCGCAGGACGATCTCGCGCTGGTGCTCATCCAGAAGAAGAACGCGCTCGAGACCTCGATCGCCGAGCTACAACTCGAGCTGGGCGTCGCGGTGAAGGACGCCGATGGAGCCAAGGCCTCGCTCATGCAGGTCCAGGCCGAGATCAAGAAGCTCAAGGCCGAGAAGGACAACATGCTCGCGAAGATGCACTCGGCGCAGGCGCGCTTGCGCATCCAGGAGCAGCTCGAGGGTCTGTCGGTCGACGCCGAGGTGAAGGCCCTCGAGAACGTACGCGAGCACATCAAGAACTTGGCGAGCGAAGCCAAGCTCGGCGCCGAGCTCGGCACTTCGTCGCTCGATCAGCGTCTGTCGCAGCTGCGCCAGCAGAGCGGCGACGTCACCTCGCGCCAACAGCTCGAGCAGTTGAAGGCCGCCGCCGCCGCCAAGAAGGCCGGCACGCGGACGATGTAGCTCGGCGCCCACCCTCCTCGCGTTTTTTTACGTCGCTGTTTTTTAGAGACTCGAAGGAATCCATCACGTCATGAAACTGACTCCGTTTGCGAATCTCTTCATTACCGTCATCGTGCTCGCGGTCGTCGGCTACACCGGCTGGCACTACTTTGGCGCCCAGGTGAAATGCTGGTCGTCGCCCGAGAGCTGCAAGACGGGTGGCCCCACGCCGGCCGGCGGTGATCACGCGACGCGCGACGACAAGAGCGTCGGCAGGGATGACTTCACCGCGCTCGCGACCTCGCCTAGCGATCCATCACGCACCGCGCCCGTCGCGGTCGGCGCCAATGTCACGGGCAACCGCACCAACCGTCCGCTGATCGTCGCCATCAACACCTGGGCCGGTCACGCGCCCGGCATCGTCGCCGACCTCGGCCTCGCCGCCGGCAACGCCAAGTCGATCTACAAGAAGGCTTACGGCCTCGACGTCGAGTTCAAGATCATCGACGACCCCGCCGCGAAGTTCGCGGCCTTCCAGGCCGGTCAGATCGACATCATGTGGGACACGGTCGACTCGTGGGCCCGCGAAGCCTCGATCCTCGCCGAGAAGAACGTGGCCGCTAAAGCGATCATCATGCAGGACTGGTCGCGTGGTGGTGACGGCGTGGCCGCGCTCGCGAGCATCAAGAGCGTCGAGGATCTCGCCGGCAAGAAGGTCGCCACCACCGAGTTCACGCCGTCGCACTGGCTGCTCCTCTATCTGCTCTCGCAGTCGGGCCTCACCCCCGAGCAGAAGGCGGGCATCGAGAAGAACCTGGTGATCACCCAGGACGCCCCCGCCGCGGCCGCCATGTTCAAGAGCGGCAAGGTGGACGCCGCCGTGACCTGGGAGCCGGATCTCTCGGGCGCCGTCGAAGCGCGTGGCGCCGATGCGCACGTCCTAGTGTCGACCACCGCGGCGACGAACGTCATCGCGGACTGCTTGGTCGCCCGCCAGGAGATCATCGACCAGGCGCCGGGCAGCGTCGCCGCCTTCGTCGCCGGCTGGCTCGACGGCATCGACTACATGAAGCAGGATCCGTCCGGCTCGAACGCCGTCGTCGGTGACGCGCTCAAGCTCGACAACGAGACCGTCGCGGGCATGCTCTCGGGCCTGAAGCTCACGCCCTACGCCGACAACGCCCAGTTCTTCGGCCTGGGTGGCGGCAAAGCACACGCCGAGACGCTGTTCGACACCGCGTTCCGCATCTGGCGCAAGAAGGGCGTGGTCACCCGCGCCATCAGCGCCAGCGACTACTTCGACGGGCGCTTCGTGGCCGCTTTGGCGGACAAGTACAAGACGCAGGCGGCGGTCACCGACCCGAAGCTCCCGGCGCGTAGGGTGAACGCCAAGGACACGCCGATCATCAACAAGACCTTGTCCATCAACTTCACGCCGGGCTCGGACGAGATCATGCCGGGCTCGCTGTTCACGCTCGACTCGCTCGGCGAGACCATGATCTCGTTCGGCAACACCTATCTGCGCGTCGAGGGTAACACCGACTCCACTGGCAGCCGCACCGCCAACATCAACCTGTCGCAAAAGCGCGCGGCCGCGGTGCAGTCGTACCTCGAGAAGACCTTCAACATTCCGAAGGAGCGCTTCCAGACGCAGGGCCACGGTCCCGACAATCCAGTCGCGACCAACGCCACCGAGGCCGGCCGGCAGTTGAACCGCCGCACCGACATCAAGGTCATCCTTGCCACACAATGACCGCGGCACGCCGGTAGACCATGGCTTATGATGCATTCGCACTGCGTGCGCCACTGCCCCGTGCATGGCGCACGCCGCTAGCGCTCGCCGCGCCGCTGTTGCTGCTCGCCGTCTGGTGCGTGCTCAGCTACACCGACATCGTCTCGGGCACGTTCCTGCCGTCACCCACCGAAGTGGTGCGCGGGCTGCTGCAGCTCTTCTTCGAGAAGCAGCTGGGGCTCGCGATCGCCACCTCGACGAAGCGCATCGTCATCGCGTTCTTGCTCGCGGCCGCGGTCGCCCTCCCCTTGGGCGTCGCCATGGGCGCCTTCGAGCCGGTGAACCGCTTCTTCGATCCCGTGCTCGCGCCGCTGCGCTTCATGCCCATCTCGGCGTTCATCCCGCTGCTCATCGTCTGGTTCGGCATCGATGAGTCGCAGAAGATCGCCTTCTTGTTCCTGGGTGTGTTCGTCTACTTGCTGCCTGTAGTGGTCACCGCCATCCGGGCGGTACCACAGGAGTACGTGGACACCGCGTACACCCTCGGCGCGACGCGCTGGCAGGTCATCCGCACGGTCCTGCTGCCGTCCGCTTTACCGGAGATCGTCGACTCGTTCCGCGTGATGAACGCCATCGCTTGGACGTACGTGATCTTGGCGGAGGCGGTGAACCCGGGCACGTCGCTGGGCTACCTCATTCAGCTGGCGTACACGCACTCGAAGCCAGAGTGGAGCTTCGCGGGCCTCGTGGTCATCGGCGGCGTGGGCCTCATCACCGACGGGCTGCTGCGCTTCATATCCGCGATAGCCTTCAGATGGCGGGAGGACACCCGTGGCTGAGCCGCTGAAGATCGACGTGAAGAACCTGTCGATGTCGTACATGTCGCGCGCCGGCGATCCGGTGCACGCGGTCGACGACGTCTCCTTCGAGCTCGCGAACAAGCCCGGTGTCGGCGAGATCGTCGTCTTCCTGGGTCCGTCGGGCTGCGGCAAGTCGACCATCCTGAAGGCGCTCGCCGGCCTCGTCGCCCCCAGCAAGGGGAGCGTGAAGATCGACGACAAGCTCGTGCAGGGCACCAGCCGTGAGCGCGGCATGGTGTTCCAGCAGTACACCTCGTTCTCGTGGCTCACCGTCCGCGAAAACGTCGAGTATGGCATGCGCTTGGCTGGCGTCCCCGCCGCCGAGCGCAAGGCGCGGGCGCTGGAGACGCTCGAGAAGGTCGGCTTGAAGGACTTCTCCGAGCGCTATCCCAAGGAGCTCTCGGGCGGCATGAAGCAGCGCGTCGCCATCGCGCGGACGCTCGTGAACAAGCCGTCGCTGGTGCTCATGGACGAGCCCTTCGGCGCGCTCGACCCGCAGACCCGTTGGGGCATGCAGTCATTGATGCTCGACATCTCGAGGACCCTCGACAACACCATCGTGTTCGTCACGCACGACGTCGCCGAGGCGGTCTATCTCGCGGACACGGTGTTCGTGCTCACCTCGCGCCCCGCCAGGATCATGGAGCGCATGGACATGCCGCAGTTCGCCACGCGTGACATGGCGCTCAAGTCGACGGAGCAGTTCCGCGAGCTCGAAGCGAGGCTGCTCGGCCTGCTGCAAGGTCAAGGTAACGTGCGCATCTCATGAGCAGCGACGGCGAGGAGAAGCCACCGTACTTCAAGTACGCTTTCGCGAACGTCTACAACCTGACGATGCTCGGTGGCTTTGCCTCGGCGGCGCTGCTCACCCAGAACTGGTGGCTCGCGGTCGCCGGCGGCGGCGCGGAGATCTTGTGGATGCTCTTCGCGCCGGACTCGAAGCTCTTACGCCACGCCTGGTTCGACAAGCGGCACAAGGAAGAGCTCGCCGCCGCTGAGAACGCGCGCTGGCAGGAGAAGCTGCGCCGGCTCTCGGAAGAGCACCACATGCGCGTCGCGAACCTCCAGGCGCGCCGCCACAAGATCGTCGCCCTCGCGAGCGAAAACCAAGCGCTCACGACCAAGCTCTTGAAGACCGAGATCGCCAAGCTCGACACGCTCATGGAGTCGTTCATCGACCTGCTCGTCTCGGTGGAGCGCTACGAGACACACCTCGCGGGCACCAACTTCGACAAGCTCGAAAAGCAGATCCGCGAGCACGAGCGGCAGGTCGAGAAGGCGAACGGCCAGGCGCGCGAGATGGCGCAGAAGAACCTCTCCATCCTCATGAAGCGTCGCGAGAAGCTCGGCGAGATCATGACCTTCATCGCCAGCGCCAAGACGCAGATGCAGCTCATCGAGAACACCTTCGACCTCCTGGCGGACCAGATCGTCACCATGCGCTCGCCGCAGGATCTCGACACGCAGCTCGATGAGCTCATGGACGGCGTCGAAGCGGTGAAGTCGACGGCGCGTGAAACGGAGTACTTGCTCGAGGCGGTGGGACGATGAATCCAGGTTGGGCCGATGAGCTGAAGCGTCGTTACCTGCGCGGTGAGTCCAGTCAGTTCGTGCTGCACGGCAACGTCCACGACCTGGTGCTGCATGGCGGCAAGCTCCACGACCTCGTCGACTATCTGGGCCGCGAGCTGCTCGCGCCGTCGAAGGACATCGTGCTCGAGTACAACCTGTCCTCGGGCGTGCGCTTCCTGAAGAAGGAGGCGACCATCGACGGTCTCGAGGAGCTGTTCCTGCCGCGCTCACCCGACAAGGTGCTGCCGGCCCTCGAGAAGCTCCTGCTCACCACCAACCGCGTCGCGGTGATCATCAGCTACGCCGAGATGGTAGCGCCCGCCGCCGACGTCAGCTTCTCCACGGAGATGGACAGGCAGAGCGTCATCACTCTGCACCGCTGGTCGCTCTCACCGATCTTGGAGAAGAGCGACAACCTCGTGGTGCTGCTCACCGAGAACCTCTCGGAGCTGCACGCCAAGCTCGTGGGTAACCCGCGCACCGTGGCGCTGCAGATCGGCATGCCCGACGAAGCGGCGCGGGCCGCCGTGATCAAGCACGTGACGCCGCAGACCGATCCGACGTTTCAGGCGCGCCTCGCCGAGGTGACCGCCGGCTTGAAGGCCGTGCAGCTCAAGGCGTTGCTCGAGCCGCACGGCGAGATGCCCGACGATCCAGTGGCTCTCGCGGCCCGGGAGAAGTACATCACGACGCTGCTCGGCGACGCGCCGAACGCGGCCGCCCGCGCCAAGAAGATGGCGCAGCTCACCGCCGGCATGAGCCAGGACGACATCCGCGAGCTCGTGGCTCCGGGTGCTGCCGCTTCCGCGGACAACGAAGAGCAAGAGCAGCTCTTGCGCCTCATCTACAAGCGCAAGCGCGAGATCATCGAGCGTGAGTGCTTCGGCCTCATCGAGTTCGTCGAGTCGAACCACGACTTCTCGGTGGTCGGCGGCATCAAGGAGGTGAAGCGCGAGCTCTTGGCCATCGCCAAGAACATGCGTGACGGCCGCCGCGCGCGCTGCCCGATGGGGGTGCTGTTCACCGGCCCGATGGGTACCGGCAAGACCTTCGTCGCCGAGGCCTTCATCCGCGAAACCGGACTCACCGCGGTGAAGCTCGGCAACTTCCGCAGCAAGTGGGTGGGCGCGACCGAGGGCAACCTCGACCGGGTCCTCTCGGTGATTCGGGCCATCGGTCAGATCGTCGTCATCATCGACGAGGGCGACCGTTCCTTCGGGAGCGGCGAAGGCGAGAGCGACGGCGGCACCAGCTCGCGCGTCATCGCCCGCATCAAGGAGTTCATGAGCGACACGTCGAATCGTGGCCGCGTCATGTTCGTCTTGATGACCAACCGCCCCGACAAGCTGGACATCGACATCAAGCGCGCGGGCCGCTTGGACAAGAAGTTCCCGTTCGTCTATCCGCAGGACCCCACCGAGGTCGAGGCCGTGCTCGCCGCCCTGCTGCGCAAGCACCGGATCACGCATACGCTGAGCCTCCCGAACCTCCAGGTGTCGACCCCGCTGGTCGGTTACTCGAACGCCGAGATCGAAGCGGTGGTGCTGCTCGCCAACGAGTACGCCGGCGACAAGCCCGTGGACGAGGCGCACCTCACCCAGGCGCTGCGCGACTACTTGCCGTCACGCGACGAGGCGATGCTCGAGTACATGGAGCTCATCGCCGTGTTCGAGGCCTCGAACCGCAAGATGCTCCCGAAGAAATACGCCGAGATGTCCAACGACGCGCTGCAGGCGCGCTTGAACGAGCTGCGCCTCACGGTCGGCTCACGGAGATGACCATGGACTTGAACCCCGAGATCCACATGACCAGCCACGACGCCGAGCTCATCGCGCGTGGCTTGATGGCGGTGGCGCGCGCCGACGGCAAGCTCCTCGAGCGCGAGGCCATGATGATCCGCATGTTCTACGCCGATGGAGAGGAGAACGACCTGTCCGCCGTAGCGAACCTCGAGAAGAGCACACCCATCGACCCCGCGGCGCTCGCGGCCGGCCTGGGTAAGAGCGAGGTCGCCGTCGTCTTCTTGAAGAGCGCCTTCCTGGTCGCTTACGCGGACAACGACTGCGCCAAGAGCGAGCGTGACCTCATCGAGAAGTTCTCGGACGCGCTGGGGTACTCGCGTGACCAGCTCCTCCACATCGAGAACAACGTGAAGGAGTACCTGCTGCACCAGCTCACGCACGTGAAGAACGTCGAAGCGGTTGCCCAGGTGGCAAACGAGCTCAAGCTGTGAGCGTTGCCGCCGAGTACGAGATCGAGAAGGCCGAGCTCGACGCCCTCATCGAGCGCGTGCGCCGGCTCGGTGTCGTCGTCGAAGAGAACCTCGACGAGCCCGAGGGTGCCCGTTTCGTGGGCACCTTCACCGGCAACGTTCTCACGCTGTACCCGAAGTACGACAGCAACTTCGCGTTGTACTTCACGGTGGCGCACCTCTACGGGCACATGGTGCAGATCGCGCGTGAGTCGAAAGCCAGCGCCCGCGCCAACGAGCTCCTGAGCGTCGTCCTCGATCCCAAGCTCGGCGAGAAGACCCGCACCTTCACGGCCGAACAGGTCCAGAGCATCTACGACCACGAGTACGAGGCAGCCGCCATCGGCCGCACCGTCATGGCGGACATGGGCCCGGTGAGCGAGGAGCGCGACGCTCAGTACGCCCGCATGTTCCTCGCCGACTTCCACTACCTCATCAACGTCCTCGAGACCGGCGATGGCGGCCCGGCCCCCTTCGCGCGCTACCTTCGCCGCGAGCCGAAGCCCTGGCGGGCCATTCTGCCCGACGCTTCCCCGCTCATCGACGTCGGGCACTTGAAGCCGGATCGGACGCAGACGGTCACGGTCGTCTAGCGTATGGTGTGCCGATGACCGACGCAGCCAGCAAGCGCATCGAAGACCTCGAGCTCTCCGTGCGATCCTCGGCGCTGCTCATGGAGCTCGGCGTCGAGACCGTGGCGGACTTGCTCGCCCTACCTTCGATCAGCGCTCCGCCGGTGGTCGTGGCCGAGCTGACCGAAGTGCTCGCCGAGATGGATCTGGTCTACGGCGGTGACTGGAGTGTCCCCGAAGCGAAGCCGGCCATCGAGGCGACCGGCACCATCACCGAGCGTTGGGACACCATCGAGACGTGGCTCGAGGAGAACGCGCCGGGAGCGCTGGCGACTCTTCGGCGAGGCGCGCCGGCGGCGGAGGTCGCCGCGGCGGAGCAGGCGTTGGGGGTCTCGCTGCCCGAGGACTACAAGGAGCTCGTTGCCCGCCATGACGGACAGCGTGATCTCGGCCCCATGGTGGGCTTCTGCACCCTTCTGCCGGTGGGCGAGCTGCGGAAAAATCGTGAGTGGCTCGAGGGGCTCATGGCCGAGAGCGCGTTCGACGCCGCTCGAACGGACGCTGGTATCCAGCCAGTGGCCTGGCACGGCGGTTGGATCCCCATCGGTCACTTCCAGCGTGATTACATGGTGCTCGATCTCGCCCCCGCGCCGGGCGGGACACGCGGCCAGATCTTTTTGTGCTACGTCGACGATGACCGCCGCGCGATCGTCGCGAAGAGCTGCGCCGAGCTGCTGTCGCGGTTCTTCCGCGAGCTGCAGGACGGAACCATCGACCTCGACGAGTATCTCGAAGCCTGACGCCGCCGCATGGGTGCGCAGCCAGTGTGTGTCATTACGACTCGCCTCGTGAGGTAGCGCGATGCCACCGGACATGGCATCTACCCGCGGCCCAGAAGGATTAGGTGTCAGTGAGCGCAGCAACTTCGAGTCCCGCGGCGGCGCCGGCGGCTCCTCTGGCGTTCACCAGCTATCAGAAGCTGCTCGTCGCGGTCCTCGCCTTCCTCCAGTTCACCATCATCCTCGATTTCATGATCTTGTCGCCGCTCGGCGCCATCCTCATGCCGTCGCTCGCAATCACGCCGAAGCAGTTCGGCTTGGTGGTGTCCGCTTACGCGTTCAGCGCGGGGGCCGCGGGGTTCGTCGCGGCGGGGTTCGCCGACAGCTTCGACCGCAAGAAGTTCCTGATGTTCTTCTACGTGGGCTTCATCCTGGGCACGCTCTTCTGCGCCCTGGCGCCGACCTACGAGCTGCTCCTCGCGGCGCGCGTCGTCACGGGGTGCTTCGGCGGCGTGGTCGGCTCGGCGGCCTTCGCCATCATCACCGACATCTTCCCCATGCAGCAGCGCGGCCGCGTCATGGGCGTCATCCAGACCGCTTTCGCGGCCAGTCAGATCCTCGGCATCCCGGCCGGCTTGTTCTTCGCCAAGGACTGGGGCTGGCACGCGCCCTTCTTCATGATCGTCGGCGTCGGCGCGGCGGCCGGCGTGGTCATCGCGATGACCTTGAAGCCCATGAGCGGCCACTTGAGCAGCGCGACGGCGCGCACGCCGGGTCAGATCTTCAACCACCTGTTCTCGACCGTCTCGAATCCGCTCTACTTGCAGGCGTTCGCGACCACCGCGCTGCTCGCGACCGGCGGCTTCATGCTGATGCCCTTCGGCAGCGCCTTCAGCGTGCGCAATTTGCAGATCGGTCTCGATGACCTGCCGCTCGTCTATTTGCTGACCGGCATCTGCAGCATCGTCAGCGGTCCGCTCATCGGCCGCTTGAGCGACAAGGTCGGCAAGCTCCCGACCTTCATCGCAGGCTCGGCGCTGAGCGCCGCGATGGTCGCCTTCTACACGCGCCTCGGGCCGACGCCGATCATCATCGCGGTCGCCGTCTTCGCCATCATGTTCATGGGGATCCAAGGCCGCATGATCGCATCGCAGGCCTTGATGTCCGGCATCCCCGCGCCGGCGAGCCGCGGCTCGTTCATGGCGGTGAGCTCGTGCGTCCAGCAGCTGTCGGGCGGCATCGCCTCCGCGCTCGCGGGTTTGATCGTCATCGCGCCCGAGTCGGAGCGTCCGCTAGAGCGATTCGACATGCTGGGCAACGTGGTCATCGGCGCCATCGCCATCACCGTCGTCATGATGGTGCTCATCGCCCGCCGCGTGCCCGACCCGGCGCTCGAGCCCATCAAGGCGTAGTCCGGCGGACTAGCGGACGAGCACGCCGCGCTGCTCGAGAAACGTGCGCAGCTCGGCGCTCTGCTGCGCGGTGAGGTTGAGCAGACGAAAGCCGATGCCAGGCGGGCGCTTGAAGTTCTGCTCGGTGTCGAACTCGTTGACGCGTACGACCTCGGCGGTGAGCTCGAACGGGAGGCGCTCGTTGTCCGCTACATCGGGCACCAAGGTGACCTGCGTGCCCACGGCGAGCTGATGCGCGGTCTCGAGGAAGACCCCGGACTCGGACACGTCGAACACCGGCGCCGCCCAGAACGACTCACCGGTGTCGTAGATGAAGCTCAGGGAGCCGAAGCGGTAACGGGGTGCGCGTGGCTGCATCGTGACGGCAGCTTTGCTCAAACCGGCTTGGTGCTCAAGACGTCTTGGATATCGAGGAAGCCGACCGGCGTCTGGGCCTCGTCGACGACCGGCAGCTGATCGATCTTGTGCTCGCGCATGAGCCGCGCGGCCTCGACGACCAATTGGTCCGCCATGACGGACTTGGGTTTGCGGATCATCACCTTGGCGATGGGCGCGTCACCCACGAAGTCACTGGTCTCGAGCATGCGGCGCAGGTCGCCGTCGGTGAAGAAGCCGACGAGCTTGCCGGCGTCATCGACGATCGAGGCGGCGCCCGGGCGGCCCGCGGTCCGGGTCATGACCTTGATGACGTCACGCACGGATGCGCTCTCGGGCGCGATCGGGTTGTCGGCGCCGGTGCGCATGACCTCACGCACCTTCATGAGCTTGCGGCCGAGCTGACCGCCGGGGTGGAAGCGCGCGTACTCCTCGCGGCCGAAGCCACGGCAGTTGAAGACGCTCATGGCGAGCGCGTCGCCCAGGACCATCATCGCGGTGGTGCTGGCGGTCGGCACCATGCCCATCGGGCAAGCCTCGGCGATGTCACCGATGTCGAGCACGATGTCGGCGTGGCGGGCGAGCGACGAGCGCGCATCCCCGGTCATCGCCACGAGCAGCGCGCCGAGCGTCTTCACCGGACGCACGATGCGCAGGAGCTCCTCGGACTCGCCGCTGTTCGAGAGCGCGAGGACGATGTCGTTGCCAGTGAGGCGGCCGAGGTCGCCGTGCGCGGCTTCGGCAGCGTGCACGAAGTGCGAAGGCGTGCCGGTCGATGCGAGGGTCGCGGAGATCTTGGCGCCGACGAGGCCGCTCTTCCCCAGACCGGTGACGATGACGCTGCCGTTGCAATCGAGGATGCGGCGCACCAGCTGCGCGAGCTCTTCGCCGACACGCTCGGCGAGCGAGCTGACCGCTTGGCTCTCCGCTTCGATGACCGCTTTGGCGTCCGCGATGACCTTGGACGCGTCGAAGCCGGGGGCGCGGGCGTCGCTCGGCGAGGTGATGATTTCAGGCCTGTTGCGGGCGGCTTTCAATACGATTTCTGCCTTTCGCGCGAGCCCTATACACACCAGGTGCCTAAGTTGACAAACGGTCCGAGGCGGTCGATTCAAGGGCCACCTTAAGCGGCACGGAGAGGCCCCATGAAGTTCTTTATCGACAGCGCAGAGATCAAAGAGATCCGTGAGGCCCATGCCATGGGCATGTTGGACGGGGTCACCACCAACCCGTCCCTGATCGCCAAGAGTGGCCGTGGCTTCACCGACGTCATCAAGGAGATCTGCGAGGTCGTCGATGGCCCCGTCAGCGCCGAGGTCTTCGTCGTCGAGGAAAAGGAGATGATGGAGCAGGCGCGCACCCTGGCCAAGATCCACAAGAACGTGGTCGTGAAGGTGCCGCTGACCATCCCGGGCCTGAAGACCGTGAAGGCGCTCGCGCCGGACGGCATCAAGTTCAACGTCACCCTGTGCTTCAGCCCGGCCCAAGCCCTCATGGCGGCAAAGGCGGGCGCGAGCTTCATTTCGCCCTTCATCGGCCGTTTGGACGACGTCGCCGAGGACGGTATGCAGCTCATCCACGACATCGTGGACATCTACCGCAACTACGGCTTCAAAACCGAGGTCCTGGCCGCCAGCATCCGCTCGCCCCTCCACGTGGCCAAGTGCGCCCTCGCTGGCGCCCATGTCGCGACCATCCCCTTCAAGGTCATCGAGCAGCTGGTGAAGCACCCGCTGACCGACCAAGGCCTCAAGGGCTTCATGGCTGACGTCGAGAAGAACAAGGCCTTCTTCAAGCTGTAGGGGCCGCGGCTCACTTAGGCTTTGGCACTCGTCTCGTCGTCATCCGTCGCTTCGCCGTGCCCGAGGTGTGCTCCCTCGCCGCACTCCTCGAAGCGCTCCAAGATGTTCTGCTCCACCTGTTGCGACAGACGAAACCCCCAAAGGTTTCGTCGTCTGTCGCACGCATCCACCCCGCCT